>NZ_AP018449.1:1722500-2022500 GCF_003966895.1 Methylomusa anaerophila
ATAGCTCACTGGTCGAGAGATTGTGCGCCGAAGATGTCCGGGGCTAAAGCACGGAACCGAAGCTATGGCAGACGCAAGTCTGGGTAGGGGAGCGTTCTTATTGGGTAGAAGCAGTACCGGAAGGAACTGTGGACTGATAAGAAGTGAGAATGCCGGTATGAGTAGCGAAAAGGAAGGTGAGAATCCTTCCCACCGAAAGCCTAAGGATTCCTGAGGAAGGATCGTCCGCTCAGGGTAAGTCGGGACCTAAGCCGAGGCGTAGAAGCGTAGGCGATGGACAACTGGTTGACATTCCAGTACCGCCCGGAGTCGATTGAGCAAGGGAGTGACACAGGAGGGAAGTTAAGCGCGAGGATGGAAAGTCGCGTCTAAGCTGGTAGGGAAGAGAGCAGGGAAATCCGCTTTCTTAAAACCTGAGAAGCGATGGGGAGCTGTTAGCAATAACGGCGAACTTAACGGGACCACACTGTCAAGAAAAGCTTCTAGCGAGACAAAGGGAGCCCGTACCGCAAACCGACACAGGTAGGCGGGGAGAGAATCCTAAGGTGCGCGGGAGAACCCTCGTTAAGGAACTCGGCAAAATGTCCCCGTAACTTCGGGAAAAGGGGAGCCTATAGTGTGAATACATGAAACGGTAGGAGCATAAGTAGGTTGCAAAAGAGAGGCCCAAGCGACTGTTTAGCACAAACATAGGTGCCTGCTAAAGCGAAAGCTGACGTATAGGTGCTGACACCTGCCCGGTGCCGGAAGGTTAAGAGGAATGCTCAGCGCAAGCGAAGGTATGAATTGAAGCCCCGGTAAACGGCGGCCGTAACTATAACGGTCCTAAGGTAGCGAAATTCCTTGTCGGGTAAGTTCCGACCCGCACGAAAGGTGTAACGACTTGGGCACTGTCTCAACGAGGGACCCGGTGAAATTGAAATACCTGTGAAGATGCAGGTTACCCGCGACTGGACAGAAAGACCCCATGGAGCTTTACTGCAACCTGACATTGAATTTTGGTAAAGAATGTACAGGATAGGTGGGAGACTAAGAAACATGTACGCCAGTATGTGTAGAGTCGATGTTGGGATACCACCCTTTCTTTACTAGAATTCTAACGGCAAGAGTAACGAACTTCCGGACAGTGTCAGGCGGGCAGTTTGACTGGGGCGGTCGCCTCCGAAAGAGTAACGGAGGCGCCCAAAGGTTCCCTCAGCGCGGTTGGAAATCGCGCGCAGAGTGCAAAGGCAGAAGGGAGCTTGACTGCGAGACAGACAAGTCGAGCAGGGACGAAAGTCGGGCTTAGTGATCCGGTGGTACCGAGTGGAAGGGCCATCGCTCAACGGATAAAAGCTACCCTGGGGATAACAGGCTAATCTCTCCCAAGAGTCCATATCGACGGGGAGGTTTGGCACCTCGATGTCGGCTCATCACATCCTGGGGCTGAAGTAGGTCCCAAGGGTTGGGCTGTTCGCCCATTAAAGTGGTACGTGAGCTGGGTTCAGAACGTCGTGAGACAGTTCGGTCCCTATCCATCGCGGGCGCAAGAGACTTGAAGGGAACTGCTCCTAGTACGAGAGGACCGGAGTGGACTGACCAATGGTGTACCAGTTATCCCGCCCGGGGTACAGCTGGGTAGCTACGTCGGGAAAGGATAAACGCTGAAAGCATCTAAGCGTGAAACCAGCCTTAAGATGAGGTCTCTCATTCGAAAGAAGTAAGGCCCCTTGCAGAAGACAAGGTAGATAGGCCAGGTGTGTAAGTGGAGCAATCCATTGAGCTGACTGGTACTAATAGGCCGAGGGCTTGACTTAAGCAGCGAACCAAATCTTTGCGAGTGATAGCGAGCAAAAAGATTTGTGTGAGTCGCTTAGTTCCGAGCGTTAGCGCGAGGAACATCATTAATCCTAAATGCGAACTTTCTTCTGTGTTGTTTTCAGGGAATAGATCCTTTATGGAATGTTTACCTGAATTAAATATCCGGTGGCGATAGCTAAGGGGATCCACCTGTTCCCATACCGAACACAGTAGTTAAGCCCTTAAACGCCGAAGGTACTTGGTTGGAAACGGCCCGGGAGATTAGGTAGTTGCCGGTTGATAAAGGCACTCACGATATGTGGGTGCTTTTGTTTTTCCTTAAAGATAATTACTAGCCCCCAGGTTAAGCCCTTAAACGCCTGTGGAAGATACTAACGTATCTCTGAATGTCTCCTGCGTGTCGCAGATAAGAGTCTCCAAGTACATGTGCTACACTTGCTGGATTTATCGCGTAAACACGGAGGACTTGGTTGGAAACGGCCCGGGAGATTAGGTAGTTGCCGGTTGATAAAGGCATTCATGAAAGTGGGTGCTTTTGTTTTGCTGTGATCGTTTTCCAGGCTGAGATTGAGCTGAGACCTCAGATGGAATAGGCGCTGCCTTACCTTGCTTTAATGCTCTAAGCGGGGTATATTGATTGAATATTCCAAAATAATTTTTTCACAAATTAATTCTTGACATGAATAGAGGATATTTGCTATATTAAACACATAATACTGTATACAGAGCCGTTCGGCGGCAGAATTTAATGGTCTGTCGTCGGCCGTGCCAAACAGGAAGTGTGTCTAGGGTTCCGGCCAAGTGTGGTGACTGGTCCGAGCGGCACAGGGCTCACGCGAGCCAACACCGTGGGTACAAAACGCCCTAGCGGAAAGTTCCGGACTTTTTAGTACGGAATTTCCCTAGGGTCTTTTGCCTTTTCTTATAGTTGGCCTATGAGGGGGAAATACTTTGTATTGGAATCAACCGGCAGAGACCATGGAAAGGGAACAGCTGCGTTCTTTGCAGGCAGGCAGGCTAAAGGAACTGGTGGACCGGATATACCGGCAGCAGCCTTTTTACCGCTCCAAAATGCAGGAACAAGGTTTGTTACCACAAGACATCAATAGTTTAGAAGATATAGCCAAACTTCCCTTTACTGTTAAACAGGATATGCGGGATAATTATCCTTACGGTCTCTTTGCCGTCGCACCAACCGAGATTATTCGCATTCACGCATCAAGCGGAACTACCGGCCGGCCGACGGTAGTAGGCTACACCAAGCGGGACATTGGTATTTGGTCCGAAGTAATGGCCCGTGCTCTTACCGGTGTGGGCGTCACCAAGCAATCATTCGTACAAATTGCTTACGGCTACGGTCTGTTTACAGGGGGGCTGGGCGTACATTACGGTGCGGAACTTATTGGCGCCTCGGTCATCCCGATCTCTAGCGGCAATACTGCCAGACAAATCATGTTGATGAAAGATTTTGGCACCACCACTATCGCCTGTACTCCCTCATATGCTTTGTACATTGCGGAAACTATGCGGGAAATGGAGATTGATCCGCGCAAGACTTCGCTGAAAGTAGGAGTATTTGGGGCGGAGCCCTGGTCGGAACGTATGCGGGGCGAGATCGAGGAACAGCTGGGTATAAAGGCTGTTGACATCTATGGATTGAGCGAAATCATTGGCCCGGGGGTTGCCTGCGAATGTCTGGCGCAGAATGGACTGCATATTAATGAAGACCACTTTTATCCGGAAATTATCAATCCGGTAACAGGCGATGTACTGCCTGACGGTGAAAAAGGGGAATTGGTGCTGACAACCCTTACCAAAGATGGAATGCCCATGATACGTTACCGTACGCGTGATCTTACCATGCTGGAGCGGGAGGTCTGCTCATGCGGCAGAACGCTTGTCCGCATGAGCAAGGTTCTGGGCCGGAGCGACGATATGCTGATCATCAGAGGGGTAAATGTATTTCCGTCTCAGGTGGAAACTGTTCTCTTAAGTATTGGAGAGACTTCGCCTCATTATCAGCTAATTGTCGACCGCAAGGATAACTTAGATTGTCTGACTGTTCTGGTAGAGGTGACTGACGATTTATTTTCTGATGAAGTAAAAAGATTAGAAGCCTTAGAACATAAAATTAAATCGGAATTAGCCAGCGCTTTAAGTGTCTCTGCTACTGTACGGCTGGTTGGCTCCAAAACTATCGAGCGCAGCGAAGGAAAGGCCAAGCGGGTAATTGATAATCGGAAGCTATAACGAGTATAGGGGGAATCTAAGATGATCATTCAACAGATGTCCGTATTTGTTGAGAATCAGCCTGGTAAGATGGCCGAAGTCCTAGGAACCTTAAAAAGCAATGGCGTAAATATTCGGGCGCTGGCACTTGCTGACACTGCCGATTTTGGTATTCTCAGAATTATTGTAAATGAACCGGAAAGGGTTAGAAATATATTGCGGGAATCCGGTTTTACCGTTCGTTTGACGCCGGTGTTAACCATGATTGTGAGTGATAACCCCGGTGGACTATATGAACTGATTAACCTGTTAAGCAACGCCGGGGTCAGCATTGAATATATGTATGCTTTTGCTGCATATGGTTCGCAGGATGCCAGAGTAGTACTGAAAGTGGATAACTTAGTGCTGGCGGAAAGGCTGATATCCGGTGAAGATAAGCAGGATCCGGCGGTTGTTGAGAGGGATGGTACAGTTCCCGGCTATTATTGGTAGTAGCATTAACAAACTTTAACAAAAAAAGTTCGTGTATTTCACTTGACAAGGAACTAACGTGCTGGCATAATGGATACAAAGTGTTACATGATTGTAAGAAAGCGCATCTAGGGTTCCGCTGATTAACAGGCCTGGTCCGAGCGATGCATGGCACGGCGTGGTGCCCCGTGTTACACCGTGAGTAAAAAAGACTCTGCGGCAAGTTTCTTACTGAATGCTTGTGAGAAATTTTCCCAGAGTTTTCTTATATCTTCAACTTAAATTTGGCGACTGATTAGAAATGTTCAGATGCTAGGCGTGACGAGGATTGCGCAGTGCCGCGTACTGGGTTTGTACGCAAGCAAGCAACCGCAGAAACAACGACGCAGATGGGCGTTTGCGTTTATAAGCAGTCGTATAATGAAACAAGTAATGATTGGGTTAAAGCGCTTCAGCTAAAAGCCGCTTTCAGAGATGCCGGTGGTTGGTGTAAACCGGTGCGGTGCTGACGCCGTTACGTCGCCCATGAACTCTTTTGCTGAAACGTATAGTGCGAGTTGTCATTATACATTAGGTAAAAGCGTTAGCCGGACGTTACCCGGCAGATACCCAAGATGAGTCTTGGGTGTTGCAACGAGTAAAAGTAGGGTGGTACCGCGGAATTGCCGCCCCTACCGGCGGATACGTCTGCCGGTAGGGGCGGTTTTTTATTTTATCCAAAAAGAAAGGGGAGTGGCAACCATGCAAAACATCATTTCCATATTAGTACAAAACCAGCCTGGGGTGCTGGTCAGGGTAGCCGGTATGTTTTCGCGGCGGGGGTTCAATATTGACAGCTTGACTGTGGGCGTCACTCAGGATCCGGAATACTCCAGAATTACGGTGACTGTACGGGGGAATCATACTTTCATGAACCAAATAAAATACCAGCTGGAAAAATTGGTAGAAGTTGCCGCTGTTCAGATTTTGCCAAAAGAAAACTCGGTTGCAAGAGGGATGGCGCTGATCAAAGTAAACGCCGGCGACAAACGGGGGGAATTGTTAAAGCTCTCTGAAGTATTTCGCGCATCTGTCGTGGATATTACCGATACGGCAATAACTTTTGAAATTACCGGTGATGAAAGCAAGATTGAGGCTTTTGCCAACGTGCTTACCCCATATGGTATTCTGGAAACCATTCGCGCGGGCCTGGTGGCACTGGAGCGTGGTGAAAATACAATTTATAAAGTTGAGGAGAGCGACGAATATGAGCAAAATGTATTATGAACAGGACGCTATGTGGGATCTGATTGTAAACAAAACAGTTGCCGTTATTGGCTATGGCAGCCAAGGCCATGCCCATGCGCTGAATCTGACCGACAGTGGCGTAAAAGTCCTTATTGGCTTGCACGAGGGAAGCAAGTCGGCGGCCAAGGCTAAAGCCGACGGACTCCCTGTACTTAAAGTGAGTGAAGCAGCAGCCCAGGCTGACATTACTATGATTCTCATCCCGGATGAAAAACAAGCAAAAGTGTACAAGGAAGAAATTGCTCCCAATTTAAAACCCGGTTCAGCTCTGGCATTTGCCCATGGATTTAATATTCATTTCAATCAGATTACGCCGCCGGCGAATGTGGATGTGTTTATGGTGGCGCCCAAAGGACCGGGGCATTTGGTACGCCGGGTGTTTACCGAAGGTAATGGAGTACCCTGTTTGCTGGCTGTTCATCAGGACTATTCCGGTAAGGCCAGGGATTTGGCCTTAGCCTATGCGAAAGGAATCGGCGGCGCCCGGGCGGGAGTCTTGGTTACCACTTTCAAGGAAGAAACGGAGACCGACCTGTTTGGTGAACAGGCTGTATTGTGCGGTGGCGCTTCCGCACTGGTAAAAGCCGGTTTTGAAACGCTGGTGGAAGCCGGTTATCAGCCGGAAGTGGCATATTTTGAGTGTCTGCATGAATTGAAATTAATCGTTGATCTGATGCATGAAGGCGGCCTGGCGGCCATGCGTTACTCTATCAGTGATACCGCCGAATACGGCGACTATATGACAGGAGCGCGAATTGTCACTGATGAAACCAGAGCAGAGATGAAAAAGGTGCTGGCGGAAATCCAAAATGGCACGTTTGCTAAAAACTGGATCTCCGAGAATCAGGCTAACCGGCCGATGTTCAGCGCCCGCCGCCATCTGGAAGCTGAGCACCAAATAGAGGCGGTAGGCAAAGAATTGCGGGAAATGATGACGTGGCTCAAGAAATTTAAAGCATAAGTAACTATTTGGCTTAAAGTAGGGAACTGCTTATAAACCGTCATCTGCGTCGTTGCTTCTGCGATCCTCACTCCAGCGTACATCCCAGTACGCTTGCGTTCCGGTCCTCGTCGCGCCTAGCATCTAACGATTTCTAAGCAGTTCGAGGCAGTAGATAAATTAACGGATACAAGATTACTTGTTGTTAAAGTGGAAACCGCTTATAAACCGCCAGATGTGGGTCGCTAATCTGTAATTCTCATTACAGCATAGGACAAGTAACGCGCAATTTGGCGATTTCTAGGCAGTTCTAGGCAATGGCAACATGGTCTTTTTTGATACTCGGCCCCTCAAGAACGATTCGATGTGATTGAGGGGCAAAAATATAAATTGGAGAAAGAAGGGGTAATGAATATGGAAACTCGCAGGATCAAGGTGTTTGACACCACCCTCCGTGACGGTGAGCAGACGCCGGGGGTAAGTTTGCAGACAGAAGAGAAGATTGAGATTGCGCTGGCCCTTGCAAAGCTGAACGTAGATGTTATCGAAGCCGGGTTTCCCATTGCCTCGCCAGGAGATTTCGATGCTGTCAGTCAAATCGCCCAGCGGGTTAAGGGTCCCACTATCGCCGGTCTGGCCAGAGCCAATCAAAAAGACATTGAGACCGCCGGTCAGGCGGTAAAACACTCCGATCGTCCACGTATTCACACCTTTATAGCCACCAGCGATATTCATCTGGAACATAAGCTTAAAATGAGTCGCAACGAAGTGCTGGCACGGGCGGAAGAGGCGGTACGCTATGCAAAAAGCCTGGTGCCGGATGTGGAATTTTCGGCCGAGGATGCTTCCCGGTCCGACTGGGACTATCTGTGCCAGGTATATGCCGGCGTCATTGCCGCCGGGGCAAATGTCATTAATGTCCCTGATACAGTAGGCTACACCACACCGGACGAATTCGGCAGGCTGATTCTCTATATCAGACAGCATGTGCCGAACATTGACCAGGCCGTAATCAGCGTACATTGTCATGACGACTTGGGAATGGCGGTAGCCAATTCTCTGGCCGCAATTAAAAATGGAGCGGAACAAGTGGAATGCACAATCAACGGTTTGGGTGAACGGGCCGGCAACGCTTCGCTGGAAGAACTGGTTATGGCTCTTAATACCCGCAAGGAGTACTATCAGGCCGGTACGGATATTGATACCCGGCAAATTTACCGGACGTCCCGGCTGGTCAGCACTCTCACCGGAATTGTCGTTCCTCCCAACAAAGCTGTAGTGGGAGATAACGCCTTCGCTCATGAGTCCGGTATCCACCAGCACGGAATGCTGAATAATTCTCTCACCTATGAAATTATGCGTCCCGAGACTATCGGCATTAGCCGGAATGCCCTGGTTTTAGGCAAGCATTCCGGCCGGCATGCCTTTGAAGAAAGGCTGCGCCATTTAGGCTATGAACTAGGTCCGGAAAGGATTAATTCCCTGTTTGTTAAGTTTAAAGATTTGGCCGACAGGAAGAAAATGGTTTTCGACCGGGATATCGAAGCCTTGGTTGCGGAAAAGACGATTGAAAAACCGGAATGGTTTCAACTTATATATCATCATGTGGCAAGCGGCAATCAGACCGTCGCCACCTCGTCGGTGCGGCTTCAGTCAAACCATGGCATATCTGAGGCGGCAAGCTGCGGTGGCGGCCCTATTGACGCCACTTTTAAAGCAGTTGAACAGGCAGTGGGATTTGCCGTTGATTTAAAGGATTACCAGATCAAGGCGGTTACCGCCGGGGAAGATGCCTTAGGGGAAGCCACCGTGTGGATTGAACGGGACGGAAAAATCTTCACCGGCCGGGGACTCAGCACCGATGTCATAGAAGCAAGCGCTAAGGCTTACCTGAATGCGATCAACAGAATGCTGGCTGTCTGTGGTCATCCGGAAGTAGCCAAGGCGGCGGGAGGTAACTAAGTATGGTTCGCAGTATGACAATGACGCGGATTGAGGTGACGATCAAATGCTGATGACGGGCGCCCAGGCTATTGTGGAATGCTTGCACAAGCAGGGAGTTAATACCGTTTTTGGTTACCCGGGCGGAACCATATTGCCGCTCTACGATGCATTGTACGAAGCGCCGGTCAAACATGTCCTCACTACCCACGAGCAAGGCGCCGCCCACGCCGCCGACGGTTATGCCAGGGCCAGCGGCAAAGTAGGTGTATGTATAGCCACTGCCGGGCCCGGAGCCACCAATCTGGTTACCGGGCTGGCCAATGCTTTTATGGACTCGGTTCCGGTTGTGGCCATTACCGGACAGGTACCGACCGGCCTAATCGGACGGGATGCCTTCCAGGAAGTTGACATTACCGGTATTACCATGGCGGTAACAAAACACAATTTTCTGGTAAAAGATATAAAAAAATTACCGTCAATTATTGAACAGGCATTCGCTATTGCCTCCTCCGGACGGATGGGTCCGGTACTGGTAGATGTGCCGCGGGATATACAGGCGGCCCAATTTGATTTTTCCCATAGTATGGATAAAATTTCTTTTAAGGATTGCCATAGGCGCCACTACCCGGATAATAATGGCGCAGTTCAGCAAGCGGCGGCGGCCGTTAATGCGGCTATTCGCCCGGTGATTTTAGTAGGAGGCGGGGTCATAGCGGCCGGAGCCAGCCAGGGTGTAATCGAGCTGGCTGAGCAGGGCGACATTCCGGTGGTCAGTACCCTGATGGGAATCGGCGGTTTTCCCGCATCTCACAGCAACTACCTTGGCATGACCGGCCTCCATGGTCTTCGTTTGGCCAACCGGGCAGTACAGGAAGCGGATGTTCTAATTGTTATCGGCAGCCGGTTCAGTGACCGGGTAACCGGCGACAGGAGCCGTTATTCCCAAGGTAAGGCTATTATTCATATTGATATTGACCCGGCTGAAATTCAGAAAAATGTGGCTGCCCATTTAGGCTTGGTTGGCGATATGGTAAGCTTGCTTGCTGTCTTGAACCGGTACGTTGAAAAGCAGTCTAGAACCCAGTGGCGGCAAACCATTAATTCCTGGCAGGAGGAGCAGGCGGTATCCGTCTGCGCGGGAAGTCTTTCAGCGCCATGGGTTATGGAGGAACTAAACCGGCTGACTGCTAGTCAGGACACCATCTTTGTGACCGATGTGGGTCAGCACCAGATGTGGGCCGCCCAATACCTTAAAGTGGAACGTCCCCGCAACTTTTTATCTTCGGGCGGTCTCGGGGCCATGGGTTTCGGACTGCCGGCGGCAGTGGGCGCACAATTGGCTGCCCCGGAAAAACGGGTGGTACATATAGCCGGGGACGGCGGTTTTAAAATGACTGGCTGTGAACTTTACACTGTTGCTGTTCAGAAACTGCCGGTTATATCCTTAATTATCAATAACAGCGGCTTAGGCATGATCAGGCAGCAACAGAAGGCTTTCTACAATAGCCGCTTTTCCGCCGCCGTCCTTCCAGCCGCCGTAGATTTTACTTTATTTGCCAATTCCTTTGGGATTCAAGCGTATTCCACCAGCAGCAAAGACGAATTTACCCAAGCGTTTGCGACTGTGTGGGCACAAAACAAACCGGCGGTGATCGTAGTCAACATATCCTGTGACGACATGGTTTCGCCGATGCTGCTGCCCGGTGGCGCGTTGGATGAATATATCGATATATAAAATTGGAATTTGGTTGCTTAAAGCGGGGAACTGCTTATAAACCGTCATGCTGCGTCGCCGCACTATCTGCGTTGCTGTCATCTGCGATAAGTTAACTTGCGTTGATAACACTAACGAAATCAGAATCGTGCTCCTGCGGTCTGACTATGATAGTAGAACCGTAACTAGTAAACTTCATTGCAATAAGTTTTTTTCATATGCAACGGTATCTAACGATTTCTACGCAGTTCGGGGCATTTGGCAAACTGAGTAATACTAAAATTAAATTAATATGGAAAAACTTTCAGGGACAGTGATATGATAGAGGTATCACTGTCCCAAAAGTTTTAAATGCAAAGAATAAGCGGTTCGAATGCATTTCTTCTCTAACGTTCGGTTTTTTTTGAAGGGGTGAATAATAAGTTGAGTGATCTTACTCCTATCATCCGGGCTGAGAATCTGGGAAAAACTTATGGTGATTTCCAGGCGCTCAAAGGGGTTTCTTTTGCCATTTATCCGGGGGAATGTTTTGGATTTATCGGACATAACGGTGCGGGTAAAACGACGACCATGCGGATGATTTACGGCATGTCCAAAGTACAAGAAGGCAGTCTGGAATTGTTTGGCGAACGAATAAGTCTGACTCCTCCCGCTCTAAAGGCACGGCTGGGCGTTGTGCCGCAGGAGGATAATCTTGATCCTGACCTGTCGGTCATTGAGAATCTGGCAATCTATGGCGGCATCTACGGTTTAAAACAATCCGAGGCCAAAGCAAGGGGATATGAGCTGCTGCGTTTTATGGGCCTGGAAGACAAAGAAAATCATAATGTTGAAAAGCTGTCCGGCGGGCTCAAACGAAGGCTGGTTATCGCCCGGGCCCTGATCAACCGTCCGGAAGTTGTCATTCTGGACGAACCAACCACCGGTCTTGATCCCCAGGCCAGGCATCTGGTATGGCAGAAGCTTCGCGGCCTGAAAGTAGAGGGGGTAACGCTGCTGTTGACGACTCATTATATGGAGGAGGCGGCTCAACTCTGTGATCGGCTGGTAATTATGCATAAAGGCATTATTCTCGATGAAGGCAGTCCGCAGGAATTGGTTTCCCGCTGCGTTCTTCCTTTTGTAATTGAAGTCCGGTTGCCCATGTCGCGTATACCGGCCGGCATAAACGAAAAGGTTAGGCAAGCCGGCGGCGAAGTTATTCAGGTAGCGGAAGGACTGTTTTTATATTTCAGGGATGGACAAACCATATGGGATCAGCTTGCGGCATGGGGACTTCCCCCGCATAGCTGTTTTATGCGGCCGGCAAACTTGGAAGACGTATTTTTAAAATTAACCGACCGGGGAGGAGCGATGTAGATATGTTCGCGGCACTTCGAATTTTACGGCGCCATTTGGCAGTATTCCGCCGCATCTGGTGGACCAATGTCATGTTTAATTTTATTGAACCATTCCTATATCTTACTTCATTGGGGTACGGCCTGGGATCTTTTGTCCAGCAGATGGAAGGGGTGAGCTACATCCAGTACATCGCTCCCGGCATGGTAGCGTCTTCCGCCATGTTCGCCGCTACCTTTGAATGCACCTATGGAAGCTTTATCCGGCTTCACTACCAGAAAACCTTTCAGGCTATGCTGGCAGGACCGGTGACAGTACGGGACATTGTCATCGGTGAACTGGCCTATGGCACTTTTAGAAGCATAGTGTTCGGCATAGTCATATTGGTTGTAATTACCCTGTTGACTAACGTACAATCCTTCTGGGCTTTATTGATTCCCGTATTCTTAGTGGTTCCGGGCGTTGTCTTTTCCATCCTGGCGATGTGCTATACCGGTCTTACTCCCAACATCGACAACTTTAATTATTACATCACCTTGTTCATCACACCCAGCCATCTGTTTTCCGGGATTTTTTTCCCTATCAGCGCCATGCCGTCCTGGGTAGGGACGCTTGTCTGGTTTAATCCGATCTATCACAGTGTTGAGGTTTGCCGGGCCCTGGCTTTGGGTCAGCCGGATGCGGGACTATGGCTGCATGTGGGAATTCTGGCTGCCGCCGCCCTCATTTTGCTGCCTTTGCCGATACGGCTAATGGAAAAAAGATTAATTACCTGATAAAAAAAGCTGCCAATTTGATTGGCAGCTAAGCAGAGAGTGTGGGGGACGGACCCTTGGGCGGGGGAAAAGACTAGCGATAGGAAAGGCGTTTGGAAGTTTTGAGCTCCTTCCTTTCACTCCTATTTGCTGTTATTGTAGCGCACATTTTGCAGGAAATCAAAACGCCGGTAAGGCGGATTACCAGTCTGGCGTAAGGATATAGAGGAATACTAACATTTAAATTATGTAATCTTTGTATTGGACAAAATTGATGGGGTATTTCATTTGGTTGGGAAACAATATACTCGGTGGTGATGGTGTTTTCATGAACGAATGCAGCAATAAACGGGCAGCCATGGTTACGTTGGCTGCTGTTACTCTTGGCCTTTTGGTGAGCTATCCATTCAAAGAAACATTTATCGGCGGCGTTGTCGTCAGTGGCTGCAGTGCGGCGATGATTGGCGGCATTGCTGATTGGTTTGCCGTTACCGCTTTGTTCCGCCGTCCGCTGGGAATACCCTTTCGTACGGCTTTGATTCCCAACAACCGGGAACGAATTTTTGAAGCCATTGTTACAATGGTGGAGAAAGAACTGTTGTCAATGGATAATATCAAATTAACTTTAAAGCAAATCAGTTTGACAGAACTTGCACTGCACTATGGAAATGCTGTTGAAGCCAGGGAGCGTCTACAATTAATTCTCGGACATGTGATTGAAGATTTTCTCTTCGCTATTCGCGTGGATGAAGTACATAAAACATTGCTTCATTTTTTAAAGGACAATGCCGACGAAATTAAAGTGGCTCCTCTGGTTGGGCAGGCTGTGGAATGGTCTGTGCGTGAGGGGTTTGCCGATAGTTTTCTCGATCTTTTGGTAAGGGAATTTGAGCAGATGGCACGGCAGGAAGAGACCGTTCAATTGATTGCCAAAATCTACCGGCGAGCAATGGCGGCTTACTCTTCCCGGCAGAACCAGCGGAAAGTGGCAAGCTGGATACTTGAAAACCTTTTACATGTTGCCCCCGAGACGGTAGCGGCGGTTATCCAGGGAAAATTACTTGCCTATTTGGATCAACTTCACGATCCTGAGCAGTGTGAACGGCGCAAAATGAAGGTGTGGCTGCTGAAATTAGCTAAAGATTTAAAAACCGATTCCGAGTTTCAGCGGCAGGCCGAAAAGTTAAAAAAGAAGATATTATTCCAGCCAGAGCTGGAAAATTACCTGACCGCCTTATTTTGTGAAATGCGCACTGTACTGCTCGAAAATTCGGCCAATATGCGCAGCTGGACAAACAAGATCATGGAACAGTTTGGACAGTTTTGGTCCGGGGTTGCCTGTGATTCAAGCCAGCGGGAAGAAATTGACAATATGCTAAACAGCGGCCTAAGTAAATGGATTGACGCTCATCATACGGAAATCGGCAGCATGGTCGCGGGATATTTGCGAAGATGGAGCAGTGATGAACTGGTATGCTACATTGAAACAAGAGTGGGTAATGACCTGCAAATGATCCGTATCAGCGGGTCAGTGGTAGGCGGTGTTGCCGGGATGCTTCTGTTTTTGCTTACATCCTGGCTGGGGGTGGCGCGATGAACAAGCAGAAAGCCAACATCATTCTTGCCCTCGCTTTCCTAGTGTTTAGTCTGGCTGTGGCCGTTAAGTATTATTATCCGGCCGGCTTTTGGGCCAGGCTGCTATTAACCGTAGCGGAAGCAAGTCTGGTTGGCGGTATTGCCGATTGGTTTGCAGTGACGGCATTATTTCGTAAACCTTTGGGCTTTCCGTATCACACCGCCCTCATTCCGCGTAACCGGCAGCGAATTATAGCGGCGTTGGCTAACGCTGTGGAGCGGGACTTTTTGAGCAAGGAATCCATAAAAGCGCGGTTAGAGAAAGCAAGAGTGATGGAATGGATTATCAAGCAGGCTGACAGCAGAAGGACCGGCGTACGCCTTCGCCGGTTCATCTCTCAGATCGTTGAGGAGGCAATTGCTACCATCAATCCGGCGGTTGTCGGCAAATATTTGAATCAGGCGATAAAAAACGCTCTAAAATCGCAGCCAATCGCTACTTATGCGGCTGCCGGCGCCCGTTGGGCACAGGGGGAAGACAAAGACAGATTGTTGTATGAAGCCATTTTGGATGAATTGATTGAGTTGGTACGGGATTCTAAAACACGGGAAGCTATCTTTTTCTATCTTGAAGGAATTAAACAGAAGGAAGCAAACAAAACGTGGCTCGCCAGCGTATTAACCGGGGTGATGGAACAAACGGACAGTTTGAATCTGGTAGATGCCGCCATTGCTCTGCAGAATGAGATAATCATAGCATTAGCGGAAATGAGAGTGGAGCAGAATCACCCGATTTGGCTTTGGTTTCGTGAAGAATTGACCGTTGTGGTGGAAAATCTGGAAACAAACGAAAATTGGATTGCGGCAACTGACTTATGGAAGGACGGCGTTTTAAACCGTATTGATCTCTCCGAGCCTTTGGCGGCGGCAGCTGCCAGCGCCCTTCATTCGCTAGGCGGCAGTCAAACCGCGGCGCCGGCAGGTTCAGTCAGCCGGGGTGACTCGCGGCAGTTCATAGTTGATTCAATCATGACTGAAATAGAAAAGTACTGGGAAAAGTTTAAAAACAACCGGAAAATGATGAACCAGGTAGAAACCTACATCCGGGAACTGATTCTACAGATCGTGGATAACGAGCATCATTTAATTGGTGAAGCTGTGCAAACGGCGCTAAACAGGCTGACGGATGAGGACTTAAACTACTTTATTGAAGATAAAGCCGGCGATGATTTGCAATGGATACGCATCAATGGCGTGGTAGTCGGCGCTGTAGTCGGGCTATTTCTCACCCTATTTTTGCATTTTATTTATGATCCGTACTTAGTGCCAACAATACGTCAATTGGTTGAGATTCGCCTATAAGTGGGGAACTGCTTATAAGCCGCCATCTGCGTCGTTGCTCCTGTGGTCCTCACTACAGCGTACAACCAGTACGCTTCCGTTCCGGTCCTCGTCGCGCCTAGCATCTGACGACTTCTAAGCAGTTCGTGGCTTTTGATAGGTTGGCCAATTATAAGGAAGAGGTTGACGTAAAAGCAATATGGCAACACACATCTGCAGAAGCGGAAGCAAAAAATAAAAGCGCAAGACATTGCACTTGAAGTGGTGCAAGCTTGCGCTTTTCATATCGATACATTTCCCTAACGGATAGTTATTTTTTTCGAACATATTTAGTGTTGGGAGAGCCTTTTTAAATATAAGTTACAGCCGTAAGGACGCTTCGGCAGCCAGGGGTGACCGTTCGCACTCGTCATGGTTCAGGGTGACCTGGAAGCAGAGCTTGCTGCCCTTCATTTTTTCGGATGCATAAACTAATCCGTTGGTACGGCTGTCTAAAAAAGGATGGTCAATTTGTTCCGGGTCGCCAAGGAGTATGATTTTGGTACCTAGGCCAGGCCGGGTAATTACACCTTTTGCCTGGCGAGGAGTGGAATTTTGCATTTCGTCGAGAATAATCCAGTATTTTTGCAGTGAGCGGCCCCGCTGATAGGCCAGAGCTTCCGTCTGGACGATATGTCTATCAAATAGCATTTGTACGGTATCTTCGGCCTGTTCAATTTCCTTCGGCTCAGTCATGTTATGACCCGACATAAGGGTGAACAGGTTGTCGCGGATGGCGCGCATGTAGGGGTCAATTTTATCCTGCTCGGAACCCGGCAGATAACCTAAATCCTCATCCATCGGTACATTGGGTCGGCAAATCAGGAGGTGATGATAGGCCCGGGGCCTGCAGTCCAGGTGGTTGTACAGGCCGACGGCCAGAGAGTAAAAAGTCTTGGCAGTGCCGGCCGGACCCTTAATAATGACAAGCGGCGCTTCTTCCGCACTGAGCATGAGGCATTCTTGCATGAATACCTGCCCGACATTGCGCGGTGAAACGCCGAAAGGGTTACGGTTCCGATATCTAAGATGCACAATTTTATTCCCGTCAAAACGGCCAAGAGCGGTATGTCGGTTGTTATCAGTGGAACGAATGAGAAAAAATTGGTTGGTAATCAGTTCAATCGGAACCAGGTTATGAGTACCTTCATCAAAAAAGCTGAGCGCTGCCGGGTCAATGTAATTGCTGTCATCAGCATGGAAGGAGTTGATGATATGGGAGGAGGTATAGACAACGGCTCGACCGGTATATTGCTCTTCCACACTTGCGACTTTTTCGTTGCGGAAATCCTCTGCTTGGATGCTGAGGATGGCGGCTTTTACTCGCATATTGGTATCCCGGCTTACTAAAATAGTGTGCAAATTGTCTTCGGATAAACCTTTGCAGACCTGCAAAATCCTGTTGTCGGCCTTGGTGCGGTCCCAGTATGGCGGCATTTCGGTGTCAAGGTGATTAGACTCGATACGTAAAAGCCCGCCCTGATCATTGAGAGACACGCCGGTCAAGAGATTGCCTTTCAGCCGCATAGCGTCAATCATCCGGCTGACAAGACGGCTGTTGGCGCCGCGCTCACTGGTTTCGGACTTAAACCTGTCAAGTTCTTCCAAAACCACTTCGGGAATGATTACCGTGTGTTCGTTGAAAGCATTAATAGCGTAGGGAGAGTGTAATAGAACATTCGTGTCAAGCACATAATACTTTATCAACGCAATCCCCCTTTTTTTGATCTGACTTAACCTTAACATTGCAACAATTTAGCCTGGAATAATCCATCCTATAATCCATTTTACTAGAATGATATCACCAATATGTTAGCATTTTATTAAGTCCGCCTTAAAATGCTAAACTGGGCTGTTAGCTCACCACCTCACCAGATAATGCATATAGTACAGGGTAAAAAATCGAAACACAGTTGCCGTGAAAAAGGGTAGTCCTTAGCCTTTGCCAACAGAAATTTGACGCAAGCTATATATTTATTATACTGCTTATAGGCCTATTTGGCTATATCACGAAATTCAATCGAATTTCAGGAGAATTTCAGTCAATTTTAGTCAATCTTAGTCATGGTGGTGAACAAAAAATGAAATTTGGACTTATTGGCGTTGGCCGTATGGGGAAGGTTTTGGCTAGCAGGCTGTCTGCCCATGCGGATGTACTGATTTACGACCGGGATGGAGTTAAGCTGAATGAGGTAGCAGATGAATTAGGCCTTATGGCGGCAAATGATCTTGCGGAGATCGCATCGCTGGGAACAGTCGTCCTGGTTGTGCCTGATAGAGAGGTGATCAGCTGCATCAAGGATTTTAATTTGCTCAAAAGACCGCTTCATGTTATTAACGTTGCCACCAATGTAGCTCAACACGTTCTGGAAGAAACTGCAGCAAAGCATGTCCGTTGCATTGGGGTAAAATTTGTGGCCCATGCCCGCGAAATGGCTTTGGGCTCAGAGCCGGTAATTATTGTTAATGAATGGCCGGTGGAATTAACCATGCTGGCTGCGGAAATCTTTGCTCCGGTTGGAAAAATTATTATCGGGCAGGCTGATCAGGTGAGTCTCATTAATACCAAAGCAGTAGAGATGGCGTTGACGGCTGCCGTTGAGATTGAAGAAGCTCTAACCAAAGAGCACTATTATGATCCGGATATTATAAAAAGCGCTATCCGGCAAGTGGCGGCAGGCGCTTTAAAAGGATACGCCGACGGAGATCTGGGACCTTTTGCCCGGGAAATTGTTCAAGCGATACGGGCAAAAATGAAAAGATAAAACTCGTTTAGCTTTTCATTTTTGGAACCTGATAACAGACAAGGAAGAGGCATGACTCTCTTTAACGGGAAGTCATGCTTCTTATTATAACGGATTAAATCTATAGCCTGTTCCCCACAATGTTTCGATATACTCCGGGTTCGACGGGTCTTTTTCAATCTTTTTACGTATTTTTTGGATATGCACGGCTACGGTTGCCGTATCTCCATAGGACTCATCGCCCCATATGCAATCAAAAATATATTCCTTGGTAAAAACGATGTTTGGATGCGAAGCCAAGAATACTAAAAGTTCATACTCCTTTGTTGTCAGTTGAACCTCTCTTCCGTTCACAAAAACCTTGTGCGATGCCGGATTGATTTCCAGCCCTTTATGCTGTATCACTTGGGAAGCTGCTGTGTGTCCTTTAAGGCGTTCGTATCTCTTTATATGAGATTTGACCCTGGCTACCAGCTCGGCTGGGCTAAAAGGTTTCACTAAATAATCGTCGGCGCCAAAATCCAAGCCTCTGATTTTATCAATATCCTCGCCTTTGGCTGAAACAACAATGATTGGCACTTCCAGTGCTTTTCTGGTCTCTTTAATAATTTCATAGCCATCTTTGTGGGGCAGCATCAAATCCACAACAATCACATCATACATGCCGGAGACAGCCTTTTTCAGTCCCTGCAGTCCATCCGGAACGATCTCCGCCTTATACCCGTTTAATTGCAGAAAGTCGCGCTCCAGTTCAGCGATATCCAGATCATCCTCAATAATCAAGACGCGTTTCATCATAAACCTCGCTTTGGGTATTTTGCAGAATCGGCAACATGATTGTAAAGCAAGTGCCTTCATCAGCAATGCTGGTAGCAGTAATTTTTCCTCCATGGGCTTCCACCAGTTCCTTGGCTATGGCCAGTCCCAGGCCGGTGCTCATGAAGTCTTTTGTGCGCTCGGGGTCAATGCGGAAAAAACGGTCAAAAATAAAGGGCAGTTTATCTGCGGGGATTCCAGGTCCGTTGTCTCGGACATCAATGCAGACAAAGTCATTACGGTGGTACATTTTAATCTCTATGGACAAATTATTATCCGGTCCGTGTTTGACTGCATTATTAATAATATTATTAAGGGCCTGATGGAATCTTTTTCCATCTATGCCGACACAACCATCCTGCTCCAATTCATCGAGATATTGAAACCTGATTTTTCGTTCTTCA
Organism: Methylomusa anaerophila; assembly: GCF_003966895.1. Taxonomy (NCBI): domain Bacteria; kingdom Bacillati; phylum Bacillota; class Negativicutes; order Selenomonadales; family Sporomusaceae; genus Methylomusa; species Methylomusa anaerophila. The sequence goes on from NZ_AP018449.1 coordinate 1,741,898, forward strand.
AGATCGAACTTGTATTCTTCCATTAGATCATTCATGAAATCCCGGATTGACACCGTTTCAAAGTGAAAATCTAATTTTTGCAGGTCCAACTTCGAAAATAAGAAGAGGTCGTCAATGAGTTTATTGATATAGACCGTGTTATGGTAAATTGTTTTTAAATATTTATTTTTGGTTTCGGCATGTTCGACCGGTCCGTCCAATAGTGCCTCAATATAACCTTGAATTGCCGTGATTGGTGTTTTCAAATCGTGGGAGATATTTGCAATTAATGTTTTTCTATTTTCCTCGTATTCGGCTTTTATTTTCTCGCTTTCATACAGTTTTTGGGCCATTTCGTTGAAAGAAGCGATCAACAAACCAATATCGTTTGGCTTGTCATACTCTATTTTTATATTATAATTGCCTTTGGAAATTTCATCCACACCTTGCCTGAGTTTTTCAATTGGTGTAAATATTCGTTTTTCTAAACGCCAAAGGAAGATAAAATGAATGACTTCCTTGATACCGATCAAAACTGCGAAAAAGATGCCGACGCCTTTGATGCCAACCCAGCTAAACAATAAGTAGAGGATGATTATGTTGAACAATACAGCAGCCGGGCGAATATAACGAAAATATCTGTGATATCTCATGAATTCCTTATGATGATGTCGCAAAAGGGTTGCATGAACTTTTCGCCGGTTTTGTTTATCCGGCCAGGAGTGGATGTGATGGTTGTCGCGTATAATCAGGATCACCTCCCTTTTATTACTAAAATATCACCATATTGTCTATTCCTTACCAGGGATATAAGGGCGCAAAAATGCTATTTGCGCCCTTAATGCACGGTTTCAAGACCTTATAACACTGCGAAGTGTCCTGTCAACTGATTTATTTTGCTATTATAGTTTTATACTTTGTTTTACCAGGCAAAGGACAATTCAGCCATTGCTTTAAATTTATGCTGTTCATTTTGGTCGTCTTTTTGGTTTCCGTCGAAGTCCATTATAATCTTCTCAACTTCATAATTTTTATTGATGAACATGTTAAACGTGAAATTGTGGTTTTCCATACTGCAGAACTCTTTCATAAAGACGTGATCCCCGTGATGATGGCACGTAGTATCTGCATGGCTTATTTTTTCCCGGATTAACGCTTTCATTTCTTCCGGTAAATCCCTGGCCTGCAGCGAAATAATGATGGTTTTATCGTCTTGCTCTTCGGCTTGCATGCTATTTAAGATGCTGAATGCAAAGGCAAGCTTATTCAGTTTTCTTTTTATACCCCCGGAATTAGCAGCATGATGACGGAGCATGTGCTTCATAAATTCATGACGCCTGCTTTCAGCCGGGTACTGCCTGGTAAATTCGGTATTGCTTTCATGCTTTACCTTTTTTCCCTCATAATCCAGGTCGGTTGAGATCTTGGCTTTGGTCTGCCCGGTTACTAAATTTTTTTCAAATTCATTTTGCAGGAAAAAAATTTTTGTTTGGTCTTTTTGCACTTCCACTTTTACGGCACCATTAAAAACCTCTTTGTCTTTCATTGTTTTGACTACGTCATACAAAAGCTTAATTTTATTCATGCCCAATAACCTCCTTATTTTCCCTGTGATGAGGTTATTATAAACAGCAATTTTAAATTGGCTTTAAAGCATTTATTAAAAATTTATAAAGATTCATAAATAATTTATTCAGCAAAATTTGCAATTAAAGATGATGCCTGTTAAGATCTGATAAGACCCTTTATTTTTAACAAAGAAAATATAATACTATTAAAGGACTTTATTCCCTCCCATGGAATTTAAAAGGAGTGTCCGATAAGCGGTTAAACGGCCTGCTTGGCTTTGCCTCTACAGAATGAATACATAAACCCGGCTGTGCCAATTCTTTAATGCGACTATATAGTTAAACACTTAAGGAGGAAAAATAGTGGCTGTTGTAAAACCATTTAGCGGCTTGCGCCCTGTTCCCGCATTAGCAGCGAAAGTGGCGTCGCTGCCTTATGACGTGATGGATTCGGAAGAAGCCCGCCAAATAACCAGGGACAATCCGTATAGTTTCTTACGGGTAACTAAATCGGAAGTTGATCTTGATCCGGGAATAGATGTTCATTCGCCGGTTGTCTATACAAAAGCAAGAGAAAATTTGGAGCAATTTATCAGGAATCAAATCCTGGTTCAGGATGAAAAACCATGTTTTTATATTTATCAACAGAAAATGGGACAACATATCCAGGTAGGTTTGGTGGCTGCCGCCTCAGTTGAAGAATACCAGCAAAACATTATTAAGAAACATGAACTGACACGGCCGGATAAAGAGCAGGACCGTGTAAATCACATCGTTGCTACCGAGGCTCAGACCGGTGCGGTATTTCTGACCTATAAAGCGGATGAAACAATCAACTCTTTAATAAACGGATGTTTACAACAACAGCCTGCTTATGATTTTACTTCGGACGACGGGATTAGTCATACGCTGTATGTAGTGGATGAACCGGCAAAAATCGCTGCCATTGAGCAAGCCTTTAAAAAAATCGACTGCCTCTATATTGCTGACGGGCACCATCGCTCCGCTGCCGCTTCGCGGGTATGCGACCTGTGCCGCCAGGGCAATAAAGCCCATTCCGGTCAAGAAGAATATAACACGTTCCAAGCCGTCATTTTTCCGCACAACATGATGTATATTATGGATTATAACCGGGTAATGCAGGATTTGAACGGCTTAACCCCGGAACAATTTTTAGCGGCAGTTCAGGAGAAATTCACTATTATTGCGCAGCAGGGAGCATTTAGACCCGGGCAGCCGCATTCTTTCGGCATGTACCTTGGCGGGAAATGGCATCAGCTTGTCGCCGGGTCCGGGTCCTTCCCCGAAGATAATCCGGTGGCTAAGCTGGACGTAAGTATCTTGCAGGACAACCTGCTGAATCCAATCTTAGGTATTCAAAACCCGCGTACAGACAAGCGGATTCATTTTGTGGGCGGTATCCGGGGAATGGAGGAATTGGAACGGCTTGTGGACAGTGGCAAATATACTGTGGCCTTTTCCCTGTTCGCAACTTCTATCGAAGAATTGATGGACATTGCCGACGCCGGCGAAATCATGCCGCCCAAATCAACCTGGTTCGAACCAAAATTGCGGGATGCCATGGTAGTGCACCTGGTCCCTTGCGCTTCCTATCTGAACCGTTAGCAGGAGTGTTCACTCGGCCTGACGGTATTGTCGACACATACGTGAATAAAAAACCGGCTTGTTGCCGGCATTTTAGATTAACCCCCCCTTTTTTTCATCAGGTGATAGCCTTTAAACTAGTCCGGCATCGTCTTTTCCGCCCGGGAAACCAGATGCATACATATCATCAGTACGGTAAGACCGGCAATGATTACTGACGGTGTAAGCACACTTCGCGGCAGGGATTCATATAACCCGAAAAGGCCAAACAAAATAAATACAATTGCCGCAAACCATTTAACAGTCCTTTCCGGTATTTTCCTGCCTAATACAATCCCGATGAGAATTCCGATAGCGTCAGCGATCATCATGCCTGTGGTAGTACCTATCCATACCGGAATGATGGAATTAAATTGCGCAGCTAATGCCACCGTGGCCAGCTGAGTTTTGTCACCCATTTCAGCTATGAAGAAGGCAATGGCCACAGCCCAAAACGGACTACAGCTTGTGGCCCTGTCTTCTTCGTTTAGCTTGTCCCCGCGAATAGTCCACAGCCCGAACAGAATAAAAGCAGCGGCAGCGGCAATCTGAATATAAGTCAGCGGTATAAAACGGGTCAGGTAGTTGCCGACCACCACGGCAAATAGGTGGTTTAATACCGTTGCGGCAAAGACTCCCCACATGACGGTTTGCCACCGGTAGCGAGTGGCGAAGGCCATAGCGAGGAGTTGGGTTTTATCTCCCATTTCCGCTAAGACAACAAAGACAAGAGACGTGACAAATGCGAGCATTGTTAGATCCTCCTTAGATGTAGTATATATAAAAAAGGAGACCTTTAGTATGACATTAGTTGTCATACTAAAGGTCTCGCTAATTGACGTTCGTCAACAACAGAGCCAGACGGTTTCCCATCAGCATGTTGACTCTGTTCTCCGAGCTACTCCCCTTTAGAAGTATTATGTTATATTTCATTTTAGAGTAAATACAGTCAATTGTCAACTATTTCTAAAGGAATAATCGGCAGACAGATTGCCAGCGTGAATGGACGTGAGAATGATAGTGGATCATATTTTAAAGGCGCTCATCTCGTCGAGATGAGCGCCTTTAAAATTGGAGAAACGTTTTTTGTTCTTACTCATTTTTCGCACCCTAATGTAAGCAATAAATAGTAATATGGTCGAGTAATTCAGAAGAGCTAAGGAATGTGCATCACAGACTTTTTTTTATAACAAGGGCAACTTGAATAAGCCCATGCTTGATGAGCCAATCACGAAATTTTCCTGGCACTATTCAAATTGAATGCCAAGTAGATCCATCCAAATGGGAAACGCTTTCAAATCTTCGTTACTTTGACACTCACACCTGTAATCTGGCCCTTCCCGGATCAGCACATAGGACTTGAATAGTATCAGCAACATCTCGGCTGTTGGCTGGGTCAGCTTGGCCCGATTCATCCCGATTCTCGGAGTCTGCGAATATCCTGCCAGTTGCTGACGAACCCGAAATTGCATCAGTCCTCGAATCAACAGCGCCACGGACAATAACATTAACAAAGCATCGATACGTCCTGGTTTCTTGAGAAATATCTGTGCCGCCAGCGCGGGTTCCTTGAGCGTCCTAAACTGTACCTCAACTCGGTGCTGCTCCTTATATTGGCGCAACACTTCGCGGTCAGACATCGCTTCTTCGGCTACGTTGGTAATCAAGACAAAACTCTCATCTTTATAACGGAGTAGATCGCATTTGTCGGTTTTCTCTCGGAAGATCTTGCCCTGCACACGCCAAGTCGTTTCTGTGATTGGAGGTTTAGGTGTTTTTCCCGGATTGCCACGTGATCTCTTTTCCACCGTGGTAGAGTCCAGGTTCCACTCCCATTCATAACAAGAATTCTTATGTTCCTGGTCGAATAACTGGGCTGCTTTACGGGCATCTGCTTCACAAGCAAACGGTCGATCCGCCAGAAGGGCTAGGGCCTTCTCCAAGGAATTTCGGTCTTTGGCTAGAATCTTGTCTACCCGCTCCCGACCGGCACTGGTTTTGACTACGATTAGACGGTATACCGATCCATCTACCCATTCTCGAAATCCTTGTGTCTGGTACTGGGCGCACTGTTTGCCTTCTCCAATCGCACCTTGAGAAACCCAATTTCCATCAGACTCAAATGCCAGTCGTTTTACCCGAACCGCCAGTTTCCGATAGAAAGCATCTGGACAGCGAGAAATGAACTGGACAGGGGTAGGCCGCTCTGTAAAAATCTTCAGGGTTGGCAAATTAATAAGCTTGGAATCGGCAATGTAGACCATCTTCTCAAGCCGCTCTCCATAGGTTTCCGTTAGAATATTGAGAGCCAAGCGGTTGAATTCTGTATCGGATGTATTGCCATCAAGCGGTAGACTGACCAGCGGAATTCCATGCTCATTGACGACTTTGCCCAAAACGACTTGTTTAAGATCCGGACGATGATCTTTACTATACCCATGGCAGACAGATAAACCTTGATAGTCTTCCTCCTCACATTCTTCGTAAGCACCAGCCAGAGTGATCGACGTAGTATCACAATGAAGTCTGTCTACAGGAACATCATAGGCAGCAAGACCCGCCAGACTAATCCGGCTAAACAAGGTTTCCGTACCGAAGGCACTGATTTTATCGAGAGTTCGAGCAATGGCATCGTCGGAAAAGTCTTCTGCCGCTAGACCTTCGCCAAATAGCATCGCAATATCGGTTCCGTAGAATGTTTTCCAGATGCGATAGAGGGGAGTGCGTGTATCGGCAAATGTTGATAATACTACACTCTTGGCCAAAAGACCGGGAGAAACTTTACATTGTTTCGAATCCCATTCTACGGATCGGTTAATGGTCTCGACGAACCCTAATTGATTCAAGTACTGATTTGCGACAACCGGAGCAAACGGCGTCTGTTGCTGCCGTTGCTCCAGGCTTGATGTTCCTTTCCAGCCCATGGTGTTCCCTCCATTTCCTTGATATGGATAGATTCGCCATCGGCCTTTGAAAACCATTTTCTTTTTGTATTTTCTAGAAAAATTTTTGTATTTTCTCACGAGACTGCGAAATATGGGTTCTTAATTGATTTTATAGAATATAGGCATCAAAAAAGGAAAAAATATGCTGGCGCAAACTTCCGGCTTCTTTCATATTATGTAATATACAATGCCGGGGAGTATACAGGCACGGTTTTCTTCGGAAACTAAGAAATGAATGGGGGGATTCCATTTGAATATTTCCGATTTGTTTTGGATATTTATTATCTTTATCACATTAGTCCCTATGTTTAAGCAGCGGAGCATAACCCATAACAGGCTGCAATATTTGCGAAGTATTGAACGAAAAAGAGGCACGCGGGTGATCAGCCTCATCCACCGGCAGGAAGCGGTAAGCCTGTTGGGAATCCCAATATCCAGGTATATAGATGTTGAAGATTCAGAGCAGATATTAAGGGCGATACGATTGACACCTGACGAAATGCCGATTGATCTGATCTTGCATACTCCCGGCGGCCTGGTTTTAGCCTCCGAACAAATTGCCAGGGCGATGATAGAGCACCCGGCCAAAGTGACGGTATTTGTACCGCACTATGCAATGTCAGGGGGAACGATGATCGCCTTAGCGGCCGATGAGATTGTGATGGATGCCAATGCCGTCCTTGGGCCGGTTGATCCTCAACTCGGCAAATATCCGGCGGCGTCCATTGTTGAAGTAGTAAAGAAAAAGGATATAAACCAGATTGAGGACGAAACATTGATCTTAGCGGATATGGCGGAAAAAGCATTGCATCAGGTTGAAAATTTTGTGCAAGAGTTATTAGAGGATAAGATGCCGGCAGAACAGGCTCGCGCGGTGGCCAAAATTCTTAGTGAAGGCAGATGGACTCATGATTATCCCATAACCTATGAAAAACTTCGGGAGATGGGGCTAAAAGTCAGGGACGATCTTCACCGGGAAGTTTATGTCCTAATGGAATTATATCCTCAACCGGCGCAACGGCGGCCATCGGTACAATATATACCGCTTCCTTATGATGATGAGGTAAAAAAATAAACATGGGCTATGAATATGAAAAGGATTTTTAAAAAAAAGATTACACCCTTGACAAGGGAAAATGGAATCGGTTACTATTAATTCGAAAGTTATCGAATTTTGTTATTGTATAAACGAACTACTGCGAGAGATTGAATGCGGAATAATTCCATTTTCAAAGCAGGTTAAACGGGATAGGAGGTTTAGAGTGTATAAAGTAAGTATAGCCAGATGTGCCAATTATCAATATAACGAGGTCGAAAAGTCGGTATTTCAGTGCCTTGATAAAATCCCGGAAATAAAACAAAAGATCAAATCTCAAACAAAAGTGTTGGTTAAGGCAAATCTTTTAAGAGGGAACGACCCGGAAGATGCCATCACAACTCATCCTGGCGTCGTACAGGCGATTGTACGATATTTACAGACTTTGGGCTGTAAGGTGATAATTGGCGACAGTCCTGGATCTGCCTTAAGCTATAATGAAAAACTGTTGCATTCCGTTTACAAAATTACCGGCATGATTGATGTTGCCAATACTACCGGCTGTGAATTAAACTATGACTCTGCCGTTATTGAAGTCGTAAACAGGTCGGCCCAAGGTGTTAAAAATATGCAAATTATCAAAATCGTAAACGATGTTGATTTTGTTGTATCGGCTGCCAAATTGAAGACACATGTGATGATGACCTACACTGGAGCTGTAAAAAATCTGTTTGGCGTAATCCCGGGACGTACGAAAATTGATTACCATCTAAGAATGAATAAGGCTGACAATTTTGCGGCCCTTTTGGTGGATATATGTGAGTATGTGAAGCCGGTTTTCTCTGTGATTGATGCGATTGAAGGAATGGAAGGGGATGGACCGGCGGCAGGGGATAAACGGCATGTGGGACTTATCTTGGCTTCTGAAAACCCTTACGCCTTGGATTTGGCGGCGATCCATGCCATCGGCATGGATCCCCAGGCTGTCCCAACAATGGTTGAAGCCGAAAAGAGGAACATTTTCAGCAATAATTTGAAAAATATCGAAGTTAAAGGCGTACAGTTACAAGAAATCCAGCTAAAACCATTCAAATACCCGGTTACCAAAAGTGTTAATGAATTAGGCGGAGTCCCTAAATTCGTTGAGAATTTTGTTTTAAATCATATGCGGCCTAAGCCTATATTTAATTACCAGACATGTGTTTCATGCGGTTTGTGCGTCGAGAGTTGTCCGCCGCGGGCTATTAAAATGCTGAATAACAAGCCGGTACTGAATTCCGACCGGTGCATCCGGTGTTTTTGTTGTCATGAGTTATGCCCCCAGAAGGCAGTACATATTAAGAGGAACTGGTTATATGAAAAAATATTAAAGTGAACTCGTTTAGCTTCTGCTTCGGAATTGGATAAAGTAATAAGCCTTGAGGCGGCATCGTTGTAGTCATTCTCAAGAGCTTCTGAAAGCTTCACTTGTGCGTTAGAAAATCCATTTCTTCAAAATACAATATTTCTTGGGCCGAAAAAGAAACCTGCCAGTAGCAGGATTGAACTATTTTAAGAATTTGATAGTCATTTCAGGGTAATATTTGAATTTGGTTGCAAATGGGTGGGAGATAAAGCCCGGCTCATCTTGAATCATTTTCTCAACTGTGCTTTTTTCGAGAATAGCATAAGGCTTAATCGTCCCAAAAGGTGTGTGTATTTCCGATGAAAGAATCCCGTTATCAATGCGGGAAAATTTAGCATTTTCTAAAACCACGGTATAGTCGCCCAAAACGTTCCCATTCTTTGTGAGGCGCATTCCAATTAGATTTTTCCCTGATAGGAATGACTTAATTGCTGAATATAGCGTATGATGGTTCTGCTCGAAGGCATCAATTGCTCGCTTGCAGAAAGGCAAAAATTCTTCTTGCATGAATTTGTCAGTGTCACTCACGCTTATCACTCCCGTTATTGGTATATTGTTCTTTCGAATAAACTTTCGCCACAGTCACCTGAGTATTCCTCTTTATCTTGTTATGTATTATGGCTAAATATACCGTTATCATTCGTCTTTGTTTTGTCACTATTCCGCTAATTATCATACGAATGTAGGTGATATCCACTCCCAGACCTGATCCGGTTTCGTGATTGTCAGATTCCTCAATAAATATGGCTGGATGTATTCCCTCCTCTCTTTAGCCTAAAACCAAGACTATATATTTCATCGACTAATTCTTTTCAAAACTTAACAGTTATAGCATTATCAGGAAATATAAGTTATATATTTAAAAATTTTTAAAAAACTTAATAATCGACTAAATTTTTCCGATATATTTAATAAGTATCTTTATAAATGGGCTGGAACATATTTAGCAAAAAAACAGGGAGGATGATAAACGTGAAAGCGAAAAAATTAGTTAGCTTACTGGTTTGTATGGTTATGTTATTTGCCCTTACAACAAGCGCGTTTGCTGCTTCGGGCACAAAATCTGTAACTGCCTCTGGGTCGATGGGCCTTGTTCTTGACGGCAACAAGAGCGGCCAATCAAATATAGTAACATTTAATGTTTCCGGATTACCCACAAATGCTGTCGTAACCAAGCTAGAATTAACTACTAGCAGTATGTCTAGTGTAGTGACATATTGATATTTAAACAAGAGTGCTAGCTTATAATCCCGCTTTATGTTACGCTAAAAGAAAACGGCGGTGAAACTATGGCTAGACCTAAAAAATATATTGTTATCCTGACGGATTCTGAATTAAAGGAGTTACAATCACTCCTTCGAAAGAAAAATACCTCTCATACTATTCGCTCTAGATGTCAAATTCTCATTGATCTGGATGAAGCTCATGGCAAAGTTCTGACCCATGAACAGTGTGCAAAATCCAATGGTGTCTGTATCGCAACCGTTCATAATACACTAAAAACATATGCTTCCGGTGGCATCCCTGCTATTGTGAAGTTGAAGAGAAATGTAAATTCCGATCAGGCCAGACGCCTTGTAGACGGACGCGCAGAAGCAAAAATCATTGAACTTGCCTGTGGGCCTGCACCGGACGGACATGTGCGCTGGACTCTCCGTCTGCTCGAAGAAAAATCACGAGTTGTGCTTGATACACCTGTAAGCCGGGAAGCCATCCGTCGCACTTTAAAAAAACGAACTTCAGCCTCACCTCAATGAGTACTGGTGTATCCCACCAAAAGAAAACGCCGAATTCGTAGCCTGCATGGAAGACATTCTAGAGGTATATGAAACACCCTATAATCCAATGCGTCCCGTTGTCTGCATGGATGAAAAACCTTACCAGCTTCTGGGAGATGAACGAAAACCGCTGCCAATGCGTCCCGGTGCTTCTCAAAAGATAGATTCGGAATACGTAAGGGAAGGAACCTGCAGTATATTTGTCTTCACGGAACCTCTTAGTGGTACAAGACATGTCAGTGTACGCGAACGGCGTACTGCTGCAGACTGGGCGGAAGAAATCAAATATCTTGTGGATGTCATGTATCCCGATATGGATAAAATCGTTCTGGTAATGGACAACCTGAACACACATAGGCCAGCGTCCCTTTATAAAGTCTTTGCGCCGCAAGAAGCTCGAAGAATTATAAAACGCTTAGAACTGCATTACACACCCAAACATGGAAGCTGGCTTAACATAGCAGAAATTGAGCTGAATGTTATGACCAGACAGTGCCTTTCCCGGAGGATTGATACTATATCCCGTTTAAAGGAAGAGTTGCAGTGCTGGAAAAATGAACGCAACCAGAAAGTATCGAGAGTTAACTGGCATTTTAGACTGGATAATGCCAGAATAAAACTTATATCTTTGTATCCCAAATTTGAGATCCAACAACAGTAATATTACGTTACCCCTCGTTGATGTTTACTATAAATATCAACGTGTCGATACACTAGTACAGGTGTCATTATACAAAAGGAATTACTTGTAAAACACAGCACTGGCAACTGGGCATCAGTACCAATGAGCCAAGGCGCACACACCGAGACTATAACCAGCGGAGCCATTCTCAATAAACCAGCCAACGGCACTTGGTCTGCCTGCTTCACCGGCGAGAATATCTCATCTAGCACCTCATCCAAAACCTTCAAAACGGTCAAATTAACAGTATACTATAGCTACTAAAATGTAATTAAGTTTCTTTTTACAAGAATTATCACCATTCCAGCCCAGGCAATAATTCTACTTTTGAAAAAAGAAGGTGAGATCATTATGCTTCACTCAATCAATCATAGTATTACTAACTTTACTGGCTACACAAAGACGTCGCCTAAGATGTCGGAATCTGCATATGAGAAGGCTATTCAAAACCTTGCCGCCAAAGAGGCCACTAAAGGCGTATTCCATAGCGGCAAGTCAGAGTATATGAGTTTGCTGAAAGACTATGTATCCGTCGCTTCCCCCGATAGACGCAGCCTGATAAACTATTTATTGCGTAATTTGCGTTGCTGCAGCTTCGACGATTTTGGAAACATAGATTACGCAGAACTCAAAGACGAAAATGGAAAAACCATTGGAATCTATTCACAAACGTATGGATGGAGCATAGTTGGTTCTTCTGCCGAAAACGCCCGTGAGAGTCATTTTTGCGCAATCTATAACGAAGCCTGGAATGCAACCTATAATAATAAAGGCAATACGTCGAGCGCAAGTAGCGCGTCGAACAGTTCTTTTGAGGCAACTGTGTAATACCAAAATAACCAATAATATTTTCACCAATGGAATCTAAAACACCGTATCGGCAGGTAATCACCGCCGAAACGGTGTTTTTTAGTTGATACCATACTCCCAAACCTTGCCGCGAGATACAAAGATCGGTTCTTCCCAAGAATGCACGGCAAGCAAATTGATTGAATCACTACGTATTGATGCCGGTTATTTAAGCAGGATTCTAAAACGTTTTGAAAAGGAAGGACTGTTGCAGCTGCTACATTCCCCGGTTGATAAGCGAATTCAATTGCTTTGCTTAACTCCTGAAGGGCAGGGAGTACTAAAAAAACTGGAAGAAGCATCAAACAATAACATTAAAAAACTTATCTCAGGACTCGCAGCGCACGAGCAAGCAAAGATAGCTAAGTCTATGACGGATATTCAACGCATTTTGGCAAAAGATAACACGAAAAGCATCAAAATACGTCAGATTCGAAGAGGGACAGGGAAATGAATAACTGGATTTATAACGAATCTAGACATTGCGGCAGTTTTTATAAGAGCAAAGCTCGTAAATTCCTCTGAATAATTGTGAGTTCATAGTCGGTCAGGTTCAATTTTTGCAGAGTATAACGTGTAGTTTCAGGAAGTCCGTCATAATCACTCGCGGATAATATCAGGTCTAGCTCACGCTCACTAAGAATGTCCGCAAACTCATTGGTTTGGCTGACGTGCTTATTCTGAGGGCAGGCAAGTTGACATTTTATACAACCCACCAGGGAGTTATGCCAGTTGCTGTCTACCCAAAGCGGAAATGGTCCGGGAGACTCATTGATATATGTAAGACATTTCTCGGCGTGGATAATATTTCTGTTTAGGTCAATACACCTGGCAGGACAGCTGTTTAAACAAACTTGGCAGTCTTCACACTCCGGCATTCTTTGTACGTTTTGCCATGTACCCGAGCTGACCGGCATGTCTGTTACCAATGCGATCAGCCGATAGAAGCTTCCCATACCACGGATGTAGGAAATGTTGTTCCTGCCGTAATAACTGAGGCCGCTTCTGACGGCAAGGAGTTTTAACGGAAGCTTGGCCCGAACCAAAGAAAAGTTTTCTTTCTTTAACTCGCGCTCCATAATATTTAATACTAGATTATCCGCTGTCGTATAGACGTAGGTGGGCGGCACAAGGATCGTTTGTTTTGTTCCTCGCCACATAATGTGGAGTTTCGTAATCGGCTGCGGCACTGCTGCGACGATAATCGACTGAGGATTGGATAGTACTGGGGAGTAATCATATTGAAACCCGTTCAAATAACCCCATAGCTTATTATTCACAAGGCCGGATTGAAGCAGCTCCGCCATTTCCCGCCGGAGATTTTGAAGATGATGAATAGGTACGATCCTTGCCTGGCAGCCGTTATTTTCTAGTTCGGCAAATAAGGCCGTTCTTAAAGACTTCATGTAAATCCCTCCCGATATGTAACTCTCATTTAATAATGCCGGTTACGGTGGTATAATTATAGAATTAGAAAAGGTATACAGCCAAAATTATTTTAAAGAAAGGACGCGTTTATGGCGTATAAATTAGTCTGTATTGATGTTGACGGGACACTTTTGAATAAAAAACATAAAGTTACCGAAAGAACAAAAGAAACAATATTGAAGGCGCATAAGCTGGGCATTCATATTGTGATAAGCACCGGACGAATGTATACTGATGCCGAATATTATTCAAATCTTATTGGTGTGAAGTCCCCGGTGATAGCGTCAAATGGAGCTTTCATAAAAGATAATAATAAAGTTATTTATAAGAATATTCTCGGCGAAAGCTTATCGCTGGAATTACTGGAAATATTTCGTAAGCACGGCATAAAGCCTTATTTTTCTACTCCCAATAAGTTCTATTATGGAAGTATTATATTTAAGCCTTTTTATATTGCAACTAAATTATTAGGCATGAGAACCAACAAACTAGATATGAAATATGTATTTTCCTGGCAACAGTGGCAAAAACTATTGCATAAAGAAAAAGATAATATTGTAAAATGTGAAATTATATATAGAAATCCAGCTTTAGTCACTAAAGTGCGGCAAGAACTAAAGAATACAAAACAATTAGAAACCGTCGATTCTTCAAAATATAGTATTGAAATTACCCGCCAGGGAGTCTCTAAAGGAAAAGCGGTAGCAATGCTGGCGTCTCTATATGATTTGAAACGGGAAGAGATAATAACCATTGGCGATAGTGAAAATGATTTATCTATGATAGAATACGCCGGTCTGGGCATTGCCATGGGAAATGCCCTGGATATTGTAAAACAAAAAGCTGATTACATAACAAGCTCTAACGACAATGAAGGAGTAGCCAACGCTATAAATAAGTTTATTTTTGGAAATATATAGTTTTCAAGAATGAGTTACAATCGTAATGCTAGGATAAGCGTAGGTTAAGCGGCAGCGTCGAAGCGTTCCTAGCATTACGATTAATAGAAAATCATTTTTGAATTCCATATAGATTCTAAATTCGGATTAATTCTTTTTTTCGGGCAAACAATTTTTTTATCACATGCTTCATCTTTATTCATCATATTGCTTTCTTTTTTTGAAGGAATTACAGTAAAGGTAATTCCTTCCTTACTTATAGAAAAGGTGGTATACTTGGCTTAAATTTTACCATGAGTACCACCGAATCGCAATTAGGGAGGGGTTATGCATGAAAATTCTCGCGGTCAACGGTAGTCCAAGAAAGAACTGGAATACGGCAACATTGCTGAATAAGGCGCTGGAGGGTGCCGCTTCACGAGGAGCTGAGACGGAATTAATCCATCTTCACGATCTCAATTACAAAGGTTGTATCAGCTGTTTCGCGTGTAAAACCAAAGGCGGTCAAAGCTATGGCAAGTGTCCCATACAGGATGACTTGCCGCCAATTTTCAAAAAAGTGGAGGAAGCAGATGCTATCATTTTAGGGTCACCCATATATTTTGGGAGGGTCACCGGTGAAATGGCATCATTTCTCGATCGGTTGCTGTTTCAGTATTGTGTATACTCTAATTCTCCCCAATCGCTGTTTCCAAAGAAAATTAATAGCGGGTTTATTTATACAATGAATGTTACAGAAGAAGAGATTAAGGGATATTTTGATCAACATCTTATTTTTAACGAAAAGGTGCTGCGACGCGTTTTTGGAGAATCAGAAACTCTCAGCAGTTTTGATACTTATCAATTTGAGGATTACTCAAAGGTAGTTGTAACCCGTTTTGATCCGGAAAAGAAAGCAAAAAGGCGCAAGGAAGTATTTCCCATCGACTGCAGCAAAGCCTTTGATATGGGGGCCAGATTTGCTGGAGCATCACCAGCACAAATTTGAGTGCCTTATCCATATTGTGTAAATGCTTGTTTGGTATCGATACAAGAATGGCAAGGTAACAGAATACCGTGAAACGTTGAGGTATGTCGAAGGAACTGTCCCAATTACATATTCCTTCGACATACTTTTTTTGTCTGAATTGTAAATTCAATGTAATATTTTTGCAGGAAATTAATTTAACATATAGAATATCTTAAATATGTTGCCAAATTTAAAATTATAAGGAGGTGAAAATAGAATAAAGAGGGGGTGGTAACTTAAGACAAAGACTACTGTCAAAGAAAGCACTTCCAAAATAAGAAAAAGGAGATTATTAGCTATGAAAAAAAAAGATTTGTTTAAAACAACAATAACATGTTTAATCATGTTATTGGCTTTGACTCTAATTAGCATAGATATTCAAACATACGCACAAGGTACAACTGAAACTAAGGAAACAAAGGTTATAGAAGAACCAATAACCAAGGAACCTACGGATAATAAGGATACTAAAGAAACTAAGGATAATAAGGAAACCAAGAATACTAAGGAAACCAAAACTGAACCAGAAGCGGTAACCAAGGAACCTAAGAGTGTACAAGAGCCGGGAACTAAAGGCGACGAGAGCATACAAGAGCCGGGAACTAAAGGCGGCGAGAATGTACAAGAACCGGGAATGAAATTACAACCGGTTACTGTAAAAGAATTAGGGATAACTGATGAAGACGCCAAAAATCAAATTATCAAACGGCATGGCGAGGACTTGGCAAAACATATGCAACTTCGCGTAAAAGGACCATTATCATCTGAGCCGCAGCAAAAGAATAGTAAATTCAGCGAAATACGATTTTCAAAACCAGCTACCGATAAAAAAGCCAATAACTTTTCTGGTTACATATCAGACATTCCAAAAGGAACTTTATTGGGAGCCGAGGGACGATTCAATGTACCCCAGGTGACAAATGACGGTCTGCTTTCTGCTTGGGTGGGTGTTGCGGATGCTACTCCTGATCAGCCTAAAGTAGTACAAGCCGGCGTAGAGTTTAGTTCATATCGCCAAGCTTGGGTTGAATTTTTCCCTGGTGAACCACTTTGGGTGCCTGCCGAATTCTCTATTAACCCGGGAGATTCTATATATATTGATGTTGCACAGGATACGATGTCTGGCGCCTGGACCATTTTAATAATCAACGAAACAACTAAAAAGTGGTATTGCGATGGGTTTAGTACAGATGTAAAATTTGACGCAAAACAGGCATGTTGGATTTTAGAAGTTCCCACGGCAAAAGATCAAACCGGTCAATTTATCAGCCCGCCTCCTACTCACGCTGATATTACGCACTTCACAAAAGCAGGCTGGGAAAAAGGGCAGTCCTATACTGTTTCCAGAATCAATGACGATAGTATTGAGGCGCTTTATAGATTCTCCCTCACTGACAAGCATGATTCAATACTGTTCAGTCCTAGTAATATCAACCCTGATGGAATGAGTTTTGACGTAAATACCAGCATTAAATAACTGTGAACACCCCCTAACCACTATAAGTGGTTAGGGGGTACCTTTGCTTGATACAATTTTTTAACGAAACTTCTGTTATATCCCAATGCGGTTTGTTGCAGTAATGAACCGCGGACCTATTTTGTTATATAGTTATATAAGTAAGGAAAAAATTTCCAATGTATGAGGTTAAATCTCATTCCGTTTTAGCATTAAAAGTAATTATAAAGCGGGTTCCCTTATCTTTCTTGGATTCTACCTCTATAATTCCGTTGTGGCGCCGCACAATCCCGGCACAAACAGAAAGCCCTAGCCCAGTGCCGTTTTCCTTGGTAGTGAAGAACGGGTCAAATATTTTTTCCCGATTTTCCTTACAAATTCCGCAACCGCAGTCATCAACACATAAGGAAACCGTATTGCCTTCAACAATAGTTTCAATAGTTAGCGTTCCGTGTTGACTCATAGCTTCAATTCCGTTTCTTGTAAGATTTAATAGCAACTGTTTAATTTCTTTTTCATTCAATAAGAGGTGAGGCAACTCTTCGGCTAGATTTATTTTCAATTCAATACCTTGCTCCATTGCGTCAGTGGATATAAGGGGAATAATTCCTTTGATTATGGCATTTAAGTCTTGTTCTTTATACTCTACCAGCTTATTTCTCGCCAAAGAAAGGAAGTTAGTAATAATCTGCTCAATTCGTTCTAATTCGCCTAAAACAATACAGAACTGTTCTACCATATCGTCTGGAACTTTTTTATTCAGGAATTGCAAATAACCTTTTATTACCGTCATAGGGTTTCTAATCTCATGCGCTACCCCAGCCGCCATTTCGGCTACTAAATTTAGACGGTCAAGTTTTACCATGTCTTCCTTAAGTTTTTCATATTCGGTGATATCATGGATTATTGTCATAGCGCCAATAATCGTATTTTTGTAATTACGAAGTGGAATTGCGTTAATTAAATAACAATTTCCATATGCGTTTTTTAAATAACAATCTAATGATTCTACTCCGTTTAGCGCTTGCTGACAGGGTGAGTTTTCCCAATTAAATCCTAGTGTTTCTAAAAGATATTGTCCTGACCTGCCTAGGAATTCTTCTTCTTTAAAATTTGATATTCGTTCCCAATAGGCTTTATTTACTGCGATAACGTTACCTTTGTTATCATATAGAACAATTCCCAAAGGGCATAATTCAATCAACTGGTTTAGCTTTTTATTTTCAGTTAAATATTGGTTTAAGAGTTCGTGCTGTTTTTTCTGGTTTTCTTCTCTAAATTTTTCATGCTCAGTTATATTGCTATTTATTCCAATAGCCCCAACAATAGCGCCTGTTGCTTGCTCCCTTACGGGTAACACGCTCATTAGGTATTTTTTTTCTGATGCAGTTAAAAATTCTTGACTGGTTTCAATCCCGTTCAACGCTTTAGTAATCGCAGATTTTTCGTGGTCAATCCCTAAATATTCATTGATGAGTTTATATTGTTTACCAATAAGGTCAACCCGGTTAGACGAAATATCTTCTGTAAATGCCTTATTTACCGAAACTATTTTTCCGTGGTTATCAACAATATAGATAGCCATCGGACATAAATCGAGTAACTGGCTGAATTTTGCGACTTGATTAGAAAGGGTTAGTTCTGATAATTTTCTTTCTGTAATATCCGTAACATTACACATAACTGCTTCAATTTCGCCGCTAGATGTGACGATCGGACTTATCAAACATTCAAAATAGTCATATTGCCCTTGTATATTAAGAATGTCTATGCAATTTTCATAGTCAGCAGTTCCAGTATTAAATACCTGTATTATTTTTTCATCCAGCCGCTCAAATGCTTCAGAGGGCAAGTTAATAAATTTTTTCCAATCTCTACCTATCATATCAGCCGGTTTTAAACCAAAATATCTTGCGCCCATTTCACTTATATAAAAATATTTGAGGTCTTTATTCATAATACTGACAAAGTCAAACTTAAATTTAAATTGCGGCTGAAATTTTAGTCTGTTAGCTAATACCTTTTCCAATTGTTGGTCAGTCGCAGCTAAACTTTTGATAAGTTCCTGTAATGGCATAAAAACCTCCAAAAATATCATGATAGCTTAAAATTATACATTCAATAAGGAAATTCCTCCAGCGGTAGTATTTTTTTGTTAAAAATGTAAATTATTAATAAATTCGACAAAATTTTACTTTGATACTTATTCAAAAATATAACAGCAACATCATGATATTAATGTGTAGCTTATTCATAATAGCAGAAAATGCATTTGAGGGAAAGTTTTTCTCTTCCCACAAATGCATTTTTAATAATTACCTAATTACCTAATTACCTAATAATTTTTTATCTTGATAATGAGTCAAGACTCCCGCCCCTACAGGCGGCGTTAATTCAGGTGGAGTAGACTCTCCACCTGAATCCCCGATGTTTCAGCGATGCTGAAACGAGTTCACTGTTTTATATAAGAGGTAAGACATGTTGGTGTTGTTTTTGTTTGAAATTCGATAATCTGTATACTTTCATCTTTTTCCGGATTCGCACAATTACTTAAAGTAGCAGCGATTTCTTTGGATTTATAAAAATCAATATATTTTTGCTGCCGCTTTTGCAACTTGACTTTAATTATACCTTTGTAAATCAGATCAATAACACAATCTTTGTAAGCAAGCGCTGCTAATACCGGTTCTTCTTCCACTATCATTTCCAAAACTTTATATACATCTTCATCTATTAAATATTCACTGTAAAATTGATTTTTCGAATACAAAAAAAACTTTTTATTATTACTATTAAAAGAATAATCAATTTTTATATTTATGTCATCCGATAGCTGTAGGTATAATTTATCCCATTCCACTGAATTCAGCCTGTCAATTTGTTCAAAATATTCTTTTACCTTTTTATTAATTGCTTGCGTAGGGTTATAAATGGATTTTGAATAAAAACTGTTTCCCTCTTTTTTTATTAGAATGTAGCCAAAGTTTACCGACGATATACCGGAAGAGTTAAAATTTTGTATCCACATATCCAATTCATCATTGTATTGCTCAAATGTCTGCTTAAAAGGATAGTGGCAATGTGGTACGGAAAACAAAATATCATTTCTGTCGGCAGTAGTCAGTATTAACTTATCCGCCTTTGCCGTTCCCCACCACTTGTTCAATTTTTCTTCATATTGGTGAACATTCACTAAATCGGAAACAATAAAAAGACTTCCTGTATTGTTAAGGTGTAAATCAGCATTTGTGATAATGGCTTCTAATATTTTTTCGCCGTTATTGCCGCCGTCTCTAAAGTTCAAATTACTGTTCGGACTTGGAACAAAAGGCGGATTTGCTAAAATAGTATCAAATTTTTCATTGCCAATAGGGGTGTAAAGATTACCCTCAACAAACCTTACATTGGATACTCCGTTTAGCTGCGCATTAAATCTCGCAAAACGTATAGCCCGCGGATTGATGTCGATCCCAATGACTTTCTTTCCATAGCAGCTGGCTGTAATTGCCTGGATGCCGGAACCTGTACATAAATCAAGTATATTTTCGGACAGATACTTCGGTACAGTATGTACTAAACCTAAACTGTCCATTCCAATATACATAACCGGACTTTCCTCAATATGGTCTTCTTCTTCATAGATCATATAGCGATGGTCGGTAGCTATAAAAAACTCATGAATACAGTATATATCGACTCTGGAAGCAAATAATTCTTCCCTTGGAATAATAATTCCTATGGTGCATAGGGTCTGGAAACAATAATCCCCAAGTATATCTATCATTCTTTCTTTGCTTAGAGAATGGCGCAACAAAAATAATCTTATCAGGTCTTCCAGCTTTCCTGCACCAAGTTTATGATTGCTGTAGTAATGAATATAAGTTGGCTCGATACTTTGCAGGGTTTCAATCGCAAGCAATTTACAGATATTGCTTTCTGAATAGCCATGTATTGTAAGGCTGTCACTAAACTGCTTAAGGGTATTATATAAGCTGAAAGCCTCATTGCCAAACTGTCCCAGTGTAATATCCGTAGGGACATTGATACTGTCGCTTTTTCTTCTAAATGTTTTATCGGTTAAATTGTATCTCTTAAGCTGTTTTGCTGCCCATTCCAATTTTTCCCGGAATACTTTTTCCGATAAATTTAACTCCAGCCTTAATTCCTCAAGCTCATCGTCTGTCCCTTTATAGCAGAGCATTAGCAGCCGCACTTCTTCATAAGTAAAAAATTTTGCAGGAATTAACCCGGATAAATCCTTTATTTCCGACATTCCCAGCGGATCCAGCAAAAGTAGCAGATCTTTTTCTAATTGGGCTGAAAAATGCTTGCCAAGGGGACTTTTAGCGAAAAAAACAGATGTTTCTTTATAAATTGCTCCTTGGGAAGAAATTCTTTCCAATTCATTTCTTGTCCACATTAAATTTTCCGTTTTGCCAAAGAAAATAGCTTCATCCAGCTGGTTCATCAAATGAGTAACATCTATTCTTTCTTCCGTTAAACCATGAGGATAATCCGATTCCTGCAATTGTGCCAGATGCTCTTCATAGCTTAATACAAGTGAATTTTTCTTTCTTATCCAATAGCCTTCAAGGCTAAGAAAATCTATATCGGTTGAAAGGAATGTGCTTATGGCCTCTTCCGGCGTTTCAATAATTGGTTGTCCGGCTATATTGAAGCTCGTATTTAAAATAACCGGACAACCGCCTCTTTCTTTAACCATTTTATGGCACAAATCATAAAAGAAGGTGTTTTCTTTCGTAACTGTCTGAACTCTACCCGTACCATCATGGTGAGTAACAGAAGGAATTTGATCATGGTATTCTTTTTTGATATTGGAAACTAACAGCATAAAGGGAGATGCTACAGCCTGTTCAAATATTGTAGATATCTCTTCCCAAGGTATTACCGGGGCAAAGGGCCTAAACGCTTCTCTGAATTTTACTCTATAATTCAATATGTCTTTCATTTTTTTAAAAGTTGGATCGGCAATAATTGATCTATGCCCTAAAGCTCTGGGGCCAAATTCCGAACCGCCTTCAAACCTGGCAATGATATTCCCTTTTGACATCTGAACCGCACAAGTTGAAACCATTTCGGGATAAGAAAGCTTTTCCACAGTGATTTCATTTGCGAACTTATGAATAGCAGCTTCTATTTCAGTTTCCGTATAATCTCTGCCAAGGGTTGCTTTCTCCAGTTTGCAGCGAACGTTACCCTTCTCAATGTTATGATAGGCCCAAAAGGCATTGCCTACAGCAATGCCTGCATCCCCGGCTGCCGGGAAAACAAAGATATCTTCCAAATTCAGTTCTGTTAAAAGCGTATAGTTGGCAACTGAATTTAAAGCTACTCCGCCCGCGCAGCAAAGTTTTCGGCAATTCGTTTGCTTAATTGCAAGTTCAACAATGTGTAACAGTGCCTCTTCCAATTCTGATTGAATTTTATATGCCAAATCTACAATATAAGGTCTAAGGTAGGCTTTCCCTTTTCCATCGTCATATAACTTTTTCAGTGCTTCTACTTCCAGAAACAAGTCATAGGCGGAAATATCTATACTGTAACTGTCCGGTTTGGCCTGTAACCACTCATGCCATTTATCGCAATAAGTTCCATAAGGGGCCAGTCCCATGAGCTTTCCGGCTTCCGGTATTGCCAGGTTTTTTCCAATGGCGGTTGAAAAACCAGCTAATTTTGTAATAAATTCATAGACAAACCCAAGGGTGGAAAGCGGCGCCAAATATGCTTTGACTTTTTCACTATGTAACAATTTTATCTCAGTTCCCTTGGCAATATACAAGCTGTATGATTCTGTAAGCCTCTCTCTGTCTGTAGTACCTGAAGCATCGGCAACAAGGACAATTGCTTCGTCAAAACCGGATGGCCAATACGCTGTATAAGCATGAGACAAATGATGACTTGGAATCCCATAGATTTTAGCCGATACTTCTTTGGGAAAGGCTCTTTGCAATATATCTATCGAATAGTCTATTCCCGGCATATTGGCGGTAATAGTGGAAACCTCATTCATTCCAATATCGCATTTTCGCAGACAATATTGAATCGCTTCATGAGGAATCTGAATATTTCTACAATCTCCCAATGATTGGTGCAAAAAACCTATACTATTTTTTGTCCGATCCAATCGTTCTTGCTGGATTGCTGTTTCGATATTTCCATTTTTTACAATTGCTGCTGAACGATCATGCCCAAGGTTAATTCCTAAATGATATATTGATCCATCCGAAGTCGCCATAAATTATTCCTCCCGATAAATCGTTTCCCAATTGTTTATAAGACCCGCTTTTGCGGGCGATAGGCAATGAAAGCCAATAAGCAAAATAAAAATACTGTTACTGCCATAAGCTGTGCTGCAAGCTAGTTTTTATATTTATTCCTAAAAAAGGAAAAAAGTTAGTATTACAGGTTTTTATTGGAAATTATTCGTCAGATATCTTGTTTTTCCTTCAAAAAAATTGATAAAAATATTTTTTTTGCAAGTAATAAGACAAAAATGGGACAATTTTCCTAAATTATTGGTACGTTTCTACTCAATTTTGCTTCGAACATTCCTCTTGCTTCACATTCAGGTGCTCTAAAGAATGTTTTCCTTGCCTCAGAGCGGAAAACAAAAGTGGTAACCAGCAGGAGTTTATCAATATTGTGAGAATTATGAAAAGAGTATAGTTGTTTCCGCTAAACTATGTCGTTATAAATAACATTATACATGGGGGCGAAAAAATATGAAAAAGTTACAGGAGATCATTAGTGCTGCCGAAACTTGCCGGGATGCAAGCGCGCTTGATTGCAACATTATCGTCTGTGATGCCGAGGCCAAAATCATCCACTTTGTACCGGCGAAATCCTTTGTAACCGATGTCCAGGTGGGTGCTATTGCCCAAGGAAAAGCAATCCGCGAATGTATTGCTCAAAAGAGGGTTGTTCATAGCATAATTCCTGAACGTATATACGGTTTACGATTAAAGTCGGTACTTTGTCCTATTATAGAGGAGGATGGACAATTGTCGGGAGTGATTGGTACCGCCTCTAGCTTAAAAACACAAGAGCTGTTACATAATGCGGCGAAAACCATTGCCGCAACTACGCAGCAAATCAGCACTACTTCCCAGGCATTGGCTGAGACGGCCTGTCACTTGGCTGAAGATTTAACCGATGTAAAAAATGGCATGGAACAGGTCTTGCATGAAATTGATAAGACAGATGATATATTGCAGTTTGTCAGCAATGTGGCCAGTAATTCCAATTTATTAGGGCTAAATGCAGCAATTGAGGCTGCCCGGGCCGGCGAACAAGGGCGGGGATTTGCCGTTGTCGCTGAAGAAATCCGCAAGATGGCCGTTGATAGCGATGAGTCAGTAAAAAATATCAGAAATATTCTTCAAAATATTCAGAAACAAACACATGCGGTAGTCAAGACGATATTGTCCGCTGTTGATGTAGGTCAGCAGCAGGCGGCCGCTACCCAGGAGATATCGGCTACTTTAGAACAAATGTCAGCATCAGCGGCAGATGTAACTAAGGTAGCAGAAATGAAATGAGCTAAAAGTATTTCCATTATTGGCAATGTTTATATTTTATATATCTACATAAATTATTTTATAGCATTGGGATGCAGCTACTTTCTGCCACAATATGGAGTTGCCCATTGTACAGAAGTAGAAACCAAATATAAGATATATTTCATTGCTGCCAAATGGTGAGAGCCGTTTGCCAGCAATGGAGGGAAGCAAAAAGAACGTCTTTCTGCTTCTTTTTGTTCTCAAATGCCATGGGGACAGTTCTCGTGACATAATTATGTCACGAGAACTGTCCCCCAGACAACATACCCCAGACAACACGGGATAAAATGATCACAATTGTTTATTAACGTTAAAGGAATTGGAAAGGTATTGATAATATGGTGTCAGTGGAGACGGAACGACTTGTTATTCGTAATTTTAAAGCTGATGATTGGTATGATTTATTTGAATATCTCTCACAAAAAGAAGTACTCAGGTATGAACCAAGAACTGAAAGTAACGAGGAAGAGTGTAAGAAGATAGCTGCCGAACGCGCGCAGGGTAACATCTTTTGGGCCGTGTGTCTTAAAGAAACCGGTAAAATGATTGGACATTTATATTTTGCGCAGAGAGAACCATATGATTATTTGACATGGATGCTAGGCTATATCTTTAATCCGGCTTATTATGGACAAGGTTATGCTACCGAGGCATGCCGAAAAATGTTGCAGTATGCCTTTGAACAATTAGATGCACATAGAGTTATTGCATTATGCAATCCGGAAAACACAGCCTCCTGGAGGTTATTGGAACGGCTGTCAATGCGACGAGAGGGTCATTTCCGAAAGGAAGTTTTTTTCAGAAAAACAGATGATGGAAACCCAATTTGGCTTGACGGATTTCAGTATGCTATATTGGCGGAAGAGTGGAACAAAGAGCGTAATAATAATTTGATATTTGAACCAATAATTGAAGCTTCATCTTTGGCGACGAAATTCTCTTATTAGTATTTTCGGAGCTACCATAGTATATATGTTTTTGATACAAAGCGACTTTTTAACGAATCTAATACATTGAACTGAAAAAGGAGGCAATTAAATGAGCTACATACCCAACCTGGTGGAGGCACGAGCTCTGCTTGCTAAGTACAACCGGGAGAAATTTCATATCCAGCACGGCGAGACGGTTGCAGGAGTAATGGGATGGTTTGCCGCCAAACATGATCCGGAAAATGAGGAGTTCTGGCGCGTCGTCGGTATGCTTCATGATATTGATTACGAACTGTATCCACAGGAGCACTGTGTGAAAGGCGAAGAAATCATGCGCAATGAAGATATTGACGAGAGGGTGATACATTCGACGCTCAGTCATGGCTATGGTCTGACCGGAACGCCGTATAAGCCTGAAAACGTGATGGAAAAAATATTGTATGCGGTCGACGAGCTTACCGGTCTGATCTGGGCGGTATCGCTTTTGCGTCCGAGCAAGAGCGTGTCTGATCTTGAATTGTCGAGCGTGAAGAAGAAATTCAAAGCTAATAACTTTGCTGCCGGATGCTCTCGCGACGCGATTCGCCAGGGCGCACAGATGCTTGGGTGGGAGCTTGACGAACTTATCAGCGAGACAATACTCGCCATGCGGACTCTTCCAGCGGAATAGAAGGGGAAGCTAGGATGCCAACAAATTGCCAAGGGGACAGTTCTAATGACACGAAGTATAATATTGGATTATGTCATAAGAACTGTCCCTATGACAAGAAGACTGCTCTATTGATCTTTGCATATTTATAAAAATAAGAGCGATATCTCATGTGGTTTTATTGAGATATCGCTCTATTCTTTGTTTTCAAGTGGCATAAAAAACTGAACTATATCAATTTCTAAACCATCTGTATAGTGCCAGGGGGACAGTTCTTGTGACATAAAGTATAACGTTGGATTATGTCACAAGAACTGTCCCCTGGACAACTAGAGCTACTAGATTTTACTTTTTTTTTATATCAGGATGCTGTTTCTTAATATCGTTTTTACAATGATTAGAGGTACAATAATAAATAAGTGCCGTTCTATGCTTTGTTGACGGCAAAATAAGATTGAAATATTGCTTCAATAGGGGATATTATAAGAGTGCTAATAGGAGTTGATATGGCACATGAAAAAAGAGGAGGAACGTCGGCCTGATCCTGAAGAGCTACTACAGCAAATTCATAAAGAGCATCGTGGTAAGTTGACAATTTTTTTAGGGGCGGCCGCCGGGGTTGGAAAAACATACACCATGCTGGAGGCCGCGCATGACCGCCTGGCAGAAGGAGTGGGGGTAGCAATTGGCTGGGTGGAAACACATGGACGGGCAGAGACTGGGAAATTGGTGACAGGCTTACCCCGAATTGCTCCTAAAATTCTAAAATACCGTGGCAAGAATTTAATGGAAATGGATATCGACGCCATCCTGGACCAAAAGCCGGAACTGGTTTTGGTGGATGAACTGGCACATACCAATGTGACAGGCTCCCGTCATGTCCGGCGCTTTCAGGATGTAGAGGAATTATTAAATGCCGGGATCGATGTTTACACAACGCTGAACATTCAGCATATAGAAAGTCTAAACGATGTGGTTGCCCAGATTACCGGCGTCATTGTCCGGGAAACGGTGCCTGATTCGTTTGTTGAGCAGGCCGACAACATCCAGTTGCTTGATATACCGCCGGAAGACTTGATTAAACGTTTAAAGGATGGGAAGGTTTATATTTCCGGTCAGGCCCAGCAGGCGTTAAAAAGCTTTTTTCGTCCGGGCAATATCAATGCCCTGCGGGAACTGGCCCTGCGGTTTACCGCCGGACGGGTCGATCAGGATATGGCGGAATATATGCGACAGCATCACATTGACGGCCCCTGGCCGGCAGCCGGCCGGGTGATGGTCTGCGTCAGCGCCAGTCCATTTTCGGCTCAGCTTATCCGGGCAGCCCATCGGCTGGCAAGAGGACTACGGGCTGATTTTCTGGCTGTTTATATAGACACCCCGTCACGCAGTTTTCCCATGGGAGAGAAAGAGCGGGACCGGGTTTGGCGTAATTTGCGTCTGGCGGAGGAACTGGGTGGTAAAATTGTCACGGCGGTCGGCAACGACATTGTAGAGGAAATGATAACGGTCGCCCGCAACGAAAATGTAACAGCTGTCGTGATCGGCAAACCGCGCCACAGCCGCTGGCGGGAATTTTGGCAGGGGTCGCTGGTGAATAAGCTGATCCGGCAGAGTGAGGGTATCAACGTCTATGTCATTCAAAGCAAGGCCGAGGCTGAAGCTCATTCCGCCATCAGCACGGCCCGGCCTGACGTGCCGGCGATACCCTGGCTGCCTATTGCCGGGGGCCTGTTAATGGCGGCGTCGGTAACGGCGGTAGGCTGGCTGGGGCGGGAGCAACTGGCACAGGTGAATATTGCCCTGCTGTACTTACTGCCGGTTTTGTTCAGCGCTGTCCGGTGGGGTCGCTGGCCCTCCTATGTTACAGCAGTGGCCAGTGTTTTAACATTCGATTTTTTATTTGTCCCGCCGTTGTTGACATTTACGATGACTGATATTCGTTATTTATGGAGCTTTATCATTTTCCTGGTCATTTCCTTTGTGATCGGCGGCCGGACGGAAGTGTTGAAGAAGGAAGTGCGGCTGACCCGGCAGCGGGAAACCAGTGTGCGTACCTTATATGATTTTAGCCGCCAGATTGCTGCGATCATTGACGTAACCCAGATTGCCCGGACGTTTGTTAGACACACCGGCGTAGCGATTGGCCGTAATACCGTACTGCTCTTGCCGGAGGCACAGGGAAGTCTAAAAGTAGAAGCACGGTATGATGCCAGTGCACCGGATGGCCGGGGAGACCAGTCGGAATTGCCAGCCGCAGAACATGCAGTGGCGAATTGGGTGTGGGCCAATGGCCAGGTAGCAGGGCGGTCAACCGAGACGTTGCCCGGCGCCGACTTTTTATTCGTGCCGCTGACCGTCGACTGCCGGACGGTGGGGGTGTTTGGCATCCAACTGGGTCAGCAGAAAATGACGCAGGAAGAACGGCAGCTCATTTATGCCTGGGCCGGCTTGGCGGCCATTGCCGTGGAACGGGGGAAGCTGACCGAAGCCGCCCGTCAGGCAGCGCTATTAAAAGAGTCCGATCGGTTGCGCACGGCGCTGTTTAATTCGGTGTCTCACGAACTCAGGACGCCTTTGGCGGCAATTAGCGCGGCCGTTGCCACCCTGCTGGACACGGGGGCGCAATACAGCGCCGAAATCCGGCGAGAATTGTTGGAGACAGTCAAAGACAGCGCCAACCGGATGGAACGGGTGGTGAGCAACCTGCTGGACACCGCCCGGCTTGAAAGCGGGATGCTTCAGCTAAAAATTGACTGGTGTGATGTGGAGGATATTGTGGGCACGGCGATTCGCCGTATGGGTGAGGCAACGAAAAATCATGTCCTGCGGACTCGTCTGGCCCCTGAATTGCCGCTGCTGCGGGCCGATTGCGTCTTATTGGAGCATGTTTTAGTCAATTTGCTGGATAATGCCATCAAGTATTCGCCTCCCGGCACGGAAATCACCATTGCCGCCGAGCAAAACGGGCCGGAAATTATTGTGTCGGTGAAGGATAGCGGTTGCGGCGTTCCCATGCAGGATCTGTCAAGAATCTTTGAAAAATTTTACCGTACGCCGCAGCAGGCAGTACAGGTTGCCGGTACAGGGCTGGGTTTATCCATTTGCAAGAGCATTACGGAAGCCCACCGGGGACGGATTTGGGCTAAGAATAATCCGGGTGGAGGAGCAAGCGTTGCCTTTTCTATACCTGTACCCGATAACGGCAGTAGGACTGTGGTAAAGGAGGGTGAGTGGAATGACGGAAAAAGGCCTCAGAATTTTAGTGATTGATGACGAGCCGCAAATACGGAAATTGCTGAATGTTTCCTTACAGGCGTATGGTTATCAATTAAGCGAGGCGGCAAATGGGCTGGGAGGAATTCAACAGGCGGCGGTTTTTAAACCTGATCTGGCTATTGTGGATCTGGGGCTGCCGGATATGGACGGCAAAGAAGTCATCCGGCAAATCCGCGACTGGTCGGCAATGCCCATTATTATTTTGACAGCTCGTGATCAGGAACAGGAAAAAATTGCCGCGTTGGACGCTGGCGCGGATGACTATATCACCAAGCCATTTGGCATAGGCGAGCTCATGGCCCGAATGCGGGTCTGCCTGCGGCGGATAGCTGCCAGCGACAACGAACCGATATTGCACTGCGGTGGTTTGGCTGTCGACCTGCTGCAGCGGCGGGTCACTGTGGATGATCGGGAAATTAAACTGACGCCGACAGAGTATGAATTGATCAAATTTATGATCCAGCATGCCGGGCGGGTGTTGACGCATAAGCAATTGTTAAAGGCGGGGTGGGGCAATTCCTACGGGGAGGATACCCACTACATTCGCATCTACATTGGCCAGTTGCGACGCAAAATTGAGCAGGACCCGACGCAACCCCGCTATATTGTCACCGAATCGGGCATTGGCTATCGGCTGATGGGACGTTAGACAATCTTGAATGCCAATATAAAAAAACAGATTGCTTTACCATAAGCAGTCTGTTTTTTATTTTTTACTTTTTTTTTATGCCGTAAGCCGATCTTTTAACAACATCTTTACCCCAGCCAGGGGTACAATAAAGCTGAAGTTCAAAGGAAATAGGAGGGAAACTATGGCTGACTTATGGTTGGCAGGAATTATTGCCATATTGTTACTGGTATACTTACTTTACGCTTTGTGGAAACCGGAGGAATTTTAACATGATGACAGATATTGTATTGTTTGGATTGTTCATCGCCGTGGTATTGCTCCTGGCCTGGCCGTTGGGCAAGTACATGGCCAAAGTGTTTACGATGGAAAAGACATTCCTTGATCCCGTGTTTCAGCCGTTGGAGCGGCTGCTCTATCGACTGGCGGGGATCAATCCGGAACAGGAAATGAATTGGCGGCAGTATGCCGGAGCGCTTCTGATATTTAACCTGTTGGGCGCGATTTTAGTTTTCCTGATTGAAGTCCTGCAGGGATCGCTATTTTGGAATCCCGCTGACCTTAGCGGCGTAACGCCCTGGCACTTGGCCTTCAATACGGCGGTCAGCTTTATGACCAATACCAACTGGCAGTCCTACGGCGGCGAATCAACCATGAGCTATTTCACCCAAATGACGGCCCTGACCGTGCAGAATTTCGTTTCGGCAGCCGTGGGTGTGGCAGTGGCGATGGCCTTAATCCGGGGCCTGACAAGAAAGACGGTTTCGACCATCGGCAATTTCTGGGTCGATCTGGTGCGCAGCATATTCCGCGTTTTGTTACCTTTATCCATTGTATTTACCTTGATTTTGGTTCAACAAGGGGCTATACAAAATTTGTCGTCTTATCTGACGCTGCAAACGCTGGATGGGGCGGAACAAACGCTGGCAATGGGACCGGCGGCTTCCCAGGAAGCCATTAAAATGCTGGGAACCAATGGCGGCGGCTTCTTTAACGCCAATTCCGCCCATCCCTTTGAGAACCCCACGCCGTTAACCAACTTTTTGCAAATGGTAAGTATTTTTCTCATTCCCGCCGCACTGGTGCTAACGTTCGGCCGGATGGCCCATGGCCGGCGGCAGGGATATGCCGTGTTGGCGACCATGGTGTTGTTGTTTTGCCTGATGTTGGCCGGTACCTATTTCAGTGAACTGTATGGCAACCCAAACCTGGCCGGTTTGGGCGTGGATGCTCCCACGGCGATGGAAGGCAAGGAAGTCCGGTTTGGTATTGGCGGTTCAACCTTGTTTGCCACCGTGACGACGGCGGCTTCCTGCGGTGCGGTTAATGCCATGCATGACAGTTTCACACCGCTGGGCGGATTCTTCCCCTTGTTGCAGATAAAACTGGGAGAAGTCATTTTCGGCGGTGTTGGCGCCGGGTTTTACGGCATCATGCTGTTTATCATCCTGAGCATGTTTATCGTTGGCTTGATGGTGGGTAGAACACCGGAATATCTGGGGAAAAAAATTGAAGCCCGGGAGATCAAAATGGCTACGCTCGCGGTGCTGCTTCCTTCGGTTACGATGCTGACCAGCAGTGCCATTGCCGCAGTCACAGAAGCAGGGACATCTTCTATTCTCAATCCCGGACCGCATGGCCTGAGTGAGATCATGTATGCGTTTGCTTCTGCCGTAGGCAATAACGGCAGCGCGTTTGGCGGCTTGAGTGCGAATACCTTCTTTTATAATTTAATGCTGGCAATGGGGATGTTGATTGGCCGTTTTGCTGTCATTCTGCCTGTTCTGGCTATTGCCGGCGGTATGGCGGAAAAGAAGATTTCCCCTCCCGGACCCGGCACTTTCCCCACAACCGGCTGGCTGTTTGTGGTGCTCTTGTCTGCCATCATCCTCATCGTCGGTGCGTTAACCTGTTTGCCGATACTGACTTTAGGGCCTATTGTTGAGTACCTGCTGATGCTGCAGGGGACTACGTTTTAAAAGGAGCGAATGGGAATGAATACTCGCAGCAGTTTTAATAAAGAGATCCTGGGAACCGCCGTGCGCGACGCTTTCCGGAAATTAGACCCGCGCACGCAATTGCGCAATCCGGTCATGCTGATCGTATATATCGGGGCGATTATCACAACCTGGTTTACTGTACGCGATTTTGTGCTGGGAGGCGGTCAGTCGACCTTCTTTACCCTGCAGATCACGCTATGGCTATGGTTTACCGTCTTGTTCGCCAATTTCGCCGAAGCGGTCGCTGAAGGACGGGGTAAGGCGCAGGCCAATGCCTTGCGCAGTACCCGCAGCCAGACCAAAGCCAAGAAAGTCACCGGCAGCGGGACGACCCTGGTGGATGCTGTCGAACTGCGCAAGGGTGATGTGGTGCTGGTGGAAGCCGGGGATTTTATTCCCGGCGACGGCGAAATTCTCGAAGGCATGGCATCGGTTGACGAAAGCGCCGTGACGGGAGAATCGGCGCCGGTCATCCGCGAAGCGGGCGGCGATAAATCTTCGGTCACCGGCGGCACCCGGGTATTGTCCGACTGGATTAAAATCCAGATTACGGCCAATCCCGGCGAAACTTTTCTCGACCGGATGATTTCCCTGGTAGAAGGGGCAAAACGGCAAAAAACGCCTAATGAAATTGCCCTGACCATTCTGCTGATTGGCTTAACCATTATCTTTTTGTTCGCCGTGACCACACTGGCCCCCTTGGGGATTTATTCGGGGATTAACATATCGGTCGCGGTTTTGATCGCCCTGCTGGTCTGTCTGATCCCCACGACTATTGGCGGACTGCTTTCCGCCATCGGCATTGCCGGTATGGACCGGCTGCTTAAGCGGAACGTGCTGGCCATGTCCGGCCGGGCGGTGGAGGCTGCCGGTGATGTGGATGCGCTGCTTCTGGATAAAACCGGCACCATTACACTGGGCAACCGGATGGCCACCGAGTTTATCCCGGCTCCCGGCATTAGTCCGGAGCAACTGGCCGATGCGGCACAGCTTGCCTCGCTGGCCGATGAGACACCGGAGGGGCGGAGCATCGTTGTATTGGCCAAGGAAAAATACAACCTGCGGGAACGAAATTTAACCGCCATGGAAGCCGAGTTTGTCCCGTTTACGGCTCAGACCCGCATGAGCGGCGTAAATGTAAAAGGCCAGGAGATTCGTAAAGGTGCGGTGGATGCCATTAAAAAATATACCCAAGGGCGGGGCGGGTCCTTCCCTGATGCCGTTGACAAAGCTTGTGAGACGATTGCCAAGAGCGGCGGAACGCCCCTTGTCGTGGCAGAGGGAGCGCGCGTGCTTGGCGCCATTCATCTGAAAGATATCGTGAAAGGCGGCATTAAGGAACGGTTCCGGGATCTTAGGCAGATGGGCATCAAAACCATCATGATTACCGGTGATAATCCTTTGACTGCCGCCGCCATTGCTGCCGAGGCCGGCGTGGACGATTTTCTGGCCGAAGCAACGCCTGAAGATAAATTGCGGTTGATTCGCCAGTATCAAGAAAAGGGCATGCTGGTTGCCATGACCGGCGACGGCACCAATGACGCGCCGGCACTGGCCCAGGCCGATGTGGGCGTGGCCATGAACAGCGGCACGCAGGCTGCCAAGGAGGCCGGCAATATGGTCGACCTGGACAGCAATCCCACCAAGCTGATTGAAGTGGTGGAAATCGGCAAGCAGCTTCTAATTACCCGCGGCTCCCTAACCACCTTCAGCGTGGCCAATGACGTCGCCAAATATTTTGCCATCATTCCCGCCATGTTTGCCGGTGCTTTTCCGGTGCTGAACGTCTTCAATGTCATGGCTCTGGCCACTCCGGAGAGTGCGATTTTAAGCGCAGTGATTTTTAACGCCCTGATTATCATCGCCTTGATACCGCTGGCCTTGCGCGGGGTACAGTACCGGCCGGTAGGAGCCGAGGTACTGCTCAGACGTAACATCTTGATTTATGGGGTGGGAGGAATTGTGGCCCCGTTTGTTGGCATCAAACTGATTGATTGGATCATTGTAGCGCTTGGCTTGGTCTAGTGATGGCAGCAGTGAGAGATGAATGTCACAGAATAGAACGAAAGGGTGTTGAAAAAGTATGTTCCGACAATTTGTAAGTGCGGCAGTAATGCTTGTTGTGCTGACCGTTATAACCGGTTTTATTTATCCGTTGGCGATGACCGGCGTGGCGCAGGCAGTATTTCCCGATCAAGCTAACGGATCGGTCATTATCCGGGACGGAGTGCCGGTAGGTTCCCGATTGATTGGCCAAAATTTTACCAGTCCCGGCTATTTCCATAGCCGGCCGTCGGCGGCTGGCAAGGATGGTTATGATGGGGCTAGCTCCTCCGGTTCTAACCTGGGGCCAACCAATCAGAAGCTGGTGGACACGGTGAAAGACAATGTGGAAAAAGTACGGGAAGAAAATGGGCTGCCTGAAGGGGCTGGGGTGCCTTCCGACTTAGTGCTGGCATCAGGCAGCGGTCTTGATCCCCACATTACGCCTGATGCCGCTTATGCCCAGGTTGAACGGGTTGCCGGGGAGCGCGGGCTAACGGTTGATTCGATGCGGCAACTGGTGGAACGGCATGTGGAAGGAAGGCAATGGGGCATTTTTGGCGAGCCCCGCGTCAACGTGCTGGAACTGAATCTGGCACTTGATGCGTTGAAGTGAACTCGTCCAGCTAAGGCTGAACATCAGGACTTCGGTGGGGGACTCTAACCCCCACCGAAGCAGCAAAGTGGAACTCCCACTTGCAGAAGTGGAAGTCTTGGAATTAGATAAATGTCATTGGCTGGAGGACAACACTGAGCCCGTGGGCAAGGTGTTATCCTCCAGTACCAGTGTGGGTGCACTGGACTGGTAGTACTACGATAGAGCAGGTGAAAACATGGCAAGTAATCGGATACGAATTTTAGCAATTGACGGGGACCTAGCGATGATTCGTTTGTTGCGAAAATCTCTCCGTGACAGCCACTACAAATTTCAAGCTGCCTTCAACGGAAAGGCAGGGATTGCTCAGTTCGAGAAAACGTTACCGGACGTGGTGACAGTTGATCTGGACTTGCCGGATATGGAAGGACACGAAG
Source organism: Methylomusa anaerophila (assembly GCF_003966895.1). Taxonomy (NCBI): domain Bacteria; kingdom Bacillati; phylum Bacillota; class Negativicutes; order Selenomonadales; family Sporomusaceae; genus Methylomusa; species Methylomusa anaerophila. Next base: position 1,776,716 of record NZ_AP018449.1, read on the forward strand.
TAATCCGACAAATACGGCAAAGCTCAGACACTCCCATTATTGTAGTTACGGCGCGTAATCAGGAGACGGATAAGATTATGGCGCTTAATGGCGGGGCCGATGATTATTTGGCAAAACCGTTGAATCCTGATGAATTTTTGCTTAAGGTGCGTTTGGCATTGCGGCATCACATATTTGCAGGGGGTAAGTCTGTTGTTGTCTGTGGTGATTTAGTTATTGACTTGCTTAAGCAGCGGGTCGTCGTGGATGGTACCAGTTTGTATTTGTCGCCTATGGAGTATAGGATACTCGGCATTTTAGCCGGACAACAAGGCCGGGTTCTGAGCTGCCAGTATTTGTTACAGGCAGTCGGCAGACCGTTTACCCTGGCGGGTGAAAAGTACATCCGACAGTACATTGCCCAAATACGCTGCAAATTAAATGGTAATGTCCTTGATCGTTATATTAATACCGTGCCGGGATTCGGATATCAATTACGGTTACAGCCGGGCTAAGAGTGGATAAATCGTAGAATTGATCTAGGGAGAGGCGAAAGTATATGGCTAGTAATGAGATTCTCTTATTAGCGGTTGGCATGTTTTGTTTTGGGTTTGTATTCGGATTATGGCTTTTCCCATGGATTTTTCGGCTAAAATGAATAAAAAGGGTGTCCACATAAAAGACACAAAACCAAGGATTGGAAAAGGGTGCTATGATAACATTAACCACGTGTACCAAGCATATAAATCGAAATCGGTGTTAACCAATATCAAAGAAGTTTACAGGTTGAGAATTTGAGGCGATTTATAATATGCAAAGATACAACAGAGCAAATGGCAGAGAATTGATGGATACAGAAAGGAAATTAATGGATACAGGAAGGAAAGAAGAAAATATTATCCTTTTATTAACCCCGAAAGCAACGGTTGCATTTCTGTACGATCACTGTTCCCTGAGGCAGGGACTTGAAAAAATGAGGTATCATGGATATACGGCCATACCGGTCATTACAAAGGATGGAACTTATATCGGAACGGTCAGTGAAGGAGATTTTTTATGGCATTTGCTGGACAGTGATGTGTACACTATGAAATTACAGGAGGAATATTCCATTTTAGATATACTCCGAAAAGGCTGGAATCTTGCGGTGAAAATTGATACAATCATGAATGAGTTACTTCTTCGTGTTATGGATCAAAATTTCGTTCCGGTAATTGATGACCGGGGAAAATTTATGGGGATTATAACTCGAAAAGACGTAATAAAGTATTATTATAATTTAATGAAAACAAATAAAACTTGAGACTAAAATAACGGGCATAAAGTCCAGATCCTAATGGAGGAGGCCAGTGAAATCATTACGAAGTATAGGACGATTTATATGGTAACCCTTAACGGAATAAGTTTCGCGTACGATTATAACTATAGAATATTGTATTATTCAGTTGACGTAATAAGTGTAAGCAAGGAGGCTGTTGATGGACGATTACGTTGACTAATATCATTGAGAGACTTGAAAAAAAGGGTCTTGTTGAGCGAGTCCGAGGCGAAAAAGCACCTGAACAAGCCAAGAAGCCAAGTCGGCAAACTAAGAAATGGTGTTATATCTGCAAGACGCCACCGCCACCATTTACTCGTTCACAGCTGAACCCAGTATTATAAGTTAAGCCTTAGAGTGCCATAGGGGACAGTTCTGTTGCCATGAAGTATATAACATTAGATTATGTTACAGGAACTGTCCCTTAGACAATATAAATTTGTATGGTGAGGAGAAAAGGAGTGAATCGCATGGCAGACGTAAAAATCGCCGTTATTGTAGGGAGTCTCAGAAAGGATTCTTTTAACCGAAAAATTGCCAAAGCCTTGATGTCCTTGGCGCCGGCCGGTCTGGTGCTGGAAGAGGTGGATATCGGGCAACTGGCAATGTACAATCAGGATTTCGATGATGAGAGTATTCCACTTGCGGAATGGACAGCTTTTCGCGAAACCATGAAGCAGTATACCGGTGTGCTTTTTGTAACGCCGGAGTACAACCGTTCTGTTCCGGCCGTTTTAAAGAATGCTCTGGATGTGGGGTCAAGACCTTACGGTCAAAGTATCTGGAATGGCAAGCCAGCTGCAATTGTAAGCGTATCGCCCGGCGGGTTAAGCGCCTTTGGCGCAAATCATCATTTGCGGCAGTCACTGGTATTTTTGAATGTTCCTGCCATGCAGCAGCCTGAAGCCTACATTGGCAATGTCGCAAATCTGTTTGACGCCGCCGGTGAATTTGTGAATGCAGAAACCAAGGAGTTTTTGTATAAGTTTATGCTGGCATTTGCAGAATGGGTAAATAAAGTTGAACGGCAGTAATTGTAGAAATGTGCGCCTTAGCGGGGCTGTCTTAGTGCGACAGCCCCTACATATCAATTAATCATCTGAATTAAAATGAACATGAGCGCCAATGGGACAATTCTCATGACCTGGAGTGAACATTAGATTATGCCATAAGAACTGTCCATATGACAGCACCTTTTATTAATGCTAATATCCTCAGCAATGAACGAAGATACTTGGTTCATGGGTTTTTCTATTTAGCTAAGGTCCGTTGTAGTAATAAACAACGGACCTATTTTGGTCTTTTCCGGTTTTATAATATTTTTTCTTTAGCCATCGCGCTAAGCGATTTCGTTCTTCTTTGGCACATTTATAGGAAAATACCAGTGAGTCGAAGAACAGTCACCTGACTCGCTGTTCAGATCATAGTTGGCATTGAGCTTGGAAAAGACGGCCTCGAAATCTCAGTCGAGCATGACCTCATTGTTCTGCATAAGCATGAACTGGCTGTGTATTCTGCGATAGCACAAAAAATGTAATTACAGCCTTTAAAACAACCATCGCGTAGCTCCGGGCGGGGGTTGTTTTTTTTTGAGACACACCGTTTTATTTAGCTATAAAAAATACAACATAATATCTATATAAAATATAAAGAAAATATAAAAATTGCATATAAGGATGCTATTCCCTCACAAGCAAACTTCAAAAGGAATAAGCTGACAATAAACTAGCGATGAAAAATTATGTTACATCATTACATCAATGGCAGCCCGGTTTTGGTAATACAGTATGGGACCCTATTGGAACCCAAAGGGAGGGGTTTAGCTTGGTATCGATTTTTAATTTGACCCCCATGGAGATCGTAGCAATCGCCGCCATTGTTGGCATCTCTTTTGCGCTTCCTTTGTCAACCGATGAAGACGCTGTCTTCGGCAATGTTCTCGATCTTGCCGCCGAGATGGTTTTTATTATCGCCGCCCAACGCATATTGATAAAAAACACCTTGGCGGCGGCTCCAGCCCCCGCCAAAGATTCCGCCGCGAACCTCCAAAGGCAGATCAACAAGCTGCAATGTCAGGTGGCCAAGAGGTCGGCCGTCCTGAAACGGTGCACGGCGACTGGTAGCCCGCAGAACGACTTTGCCGAATAATCAACAAAAAGCCAATAAGGAGTTGTTTAAATGTGGCTTCGATTTTTAACCTAACCCCCATGGAAGTCACCGTCACAGCCGTTATTGTCGGTCTTGCCTTCGGCTTGCCGCTGACCGTCGACGAACAGAATGTGTTCGGCAACGTTCTCCTTGCTGCCGGCTATGTCATTCTCATCATCGCCGCCCAGCGTACGCTGATTACCAATGCTGAAACCGCAGCGCAGGCGGCAGCGTCGACGCAGAGCATGCAGGCGCAGATCGACGATCTACAGAGGCAGCTTGCGGCAATGCCCGAAGTGCCGGAGGCGGTAAACTAGCCTTGCTATTATAGACAGACGTTAAGGAGGATTACTTATGCGTTTGGATTTTTTAGATCGCGCCAGTTTCCGCGGTTTCAGCAATACCGATATAGTCCGCTGCTTCGGCTGGATTCTCGGCGTTATTGTCATTCTCTTACTGGCCATCGAGCCAGAGTCCTGGTACCGAGCCGAGACGAAACCCACCTCGACAACTACCGAAACGACGGCGACGCTGTCAGCGTCATCGCCGACCGCAGAACGGCCACAACGACCACTACGGCATCAGAATCGAAGCCATCGACCTCTCCGAAAGCCAGACCGCCGGTTAAGCCGTTAACCCTCGGCGATCTGTATCCGCGTCCGCACCTGTCGGTGCAGTCATTCCTCAAGGCCTGTCGCAGTAACCGCGAAAAAACATCGCGGATTTTGCCGGATCATCCTCGATCTTTTGAAAAAAATGCCTAGCTGGCAAGCGTTTCGCCGGACGGCGCGTGGCGCAGCGAAGAAGGAAGGAATATGGCCGTGGCTTCTTCGTGATAATGACTTGATCTTTTCCTTGGGGTGTTTCTTGGGGCGATTATTATTTTATTTTGCTGGTTGAGCCGGACTCCTTTTTCGGCGGTACAAGCTCGGTGGTAGACTGGCGCGAAACGATGTTTACGCAGCTATTAAGAAAAAAGGATTTAATTGTTTGGTGGGGGCCGGCGATTTACGAAAGCAATCTGGTAATATGTCAAGCTCATAAAAAATAAATATCGTAAGCAATGCGCCAAAAAAGGGTAAATCTAATAAGCTCTTTCCTCAAGAAGGAGAAAAAAGTTAAAAAATGGAAGTCATTAAATTTGGCTTACTCTACTTTTAGAGTAAAGCTGATGGTTGGCCAGCAATCCAAAAATCAGCCGGATAAATTTACGAGCAGTAAGTGCGAGTGCGCGTTTATGCTGATGAGTTTTAACTTCATCGTATTTCTTGTGGTAAAAAGCTGCGTATTCCGGTATATGGTTCTTAACATGACTGGCAGCTTCAATTAGATAGTATCTTAAGTAGGAATTGCCAGCTTTTGAAAGAACGGTGTCGTCAGCCCTAAAATTGCCGGATTGATTTTCACGCCAAACAAGACCGGCATATTTAGCAAGAGCACTGTGAGAGTTAAAGGCGTCGATGGAGCCAATCTCCGCAATGATGCCGGCAGCGTAAACCGGGCCGATGCCAGGAATGGACAACAGAGAGTGATAAGCATTTGGGTCAAGCCCCTTGAGGTTTTTTTCAATTGCCTTATTAATGGCCTTTATTTCGGACTCATAAGCGGAAATAAGGTTGAAAGATGAGGCGATAGAGAGGGTTAAAGGTTCATATAGGCATTTATCCAATCGGTAAGAATTGCGAGCTGCCTGCTGAAGTAAAGAGGCTGTATGGCCAGGATTTACAAACCGGTTTTTACCTTTTTGGCCAATATGATCAATCAGTGCTTGCAGCGGCATATTGGCCATGTCCTCGGTAGAGAGGAAGTCGGTTAAAACCGAAGAGGCCGTAGCACCGTAATGGTCGGAAAACGGCTGCTGATCTTCGTCGAGCATAGAAAGTTCACTGAATTTAAGAAATATATTCGAGAGCATATAGGTTTTCTCGCGAGTAAGCGAAGCGGCGATATGTAAACGATGGCGGGTCAGGCGTTGCAGAGCAAGAAACTGGCTGCCGCGCCAAGGCGCAGTAGTAATTCGGCCGACTCTGGCAAAATCAGCGATTACAAAAGCGTCAACAGCATCGTTTTTCCCTAAGTCGATGTACGATTTTTTGTAATTGGCAATCATCTTGGGGTTCAAACAATAAACGTGAGTATGAAATGGCATTAACAGCTCACAGGAAGACAAATAATTGGCGATATGAATTCCGTAGAAAGACGTGGACTCCAAAGCAAGCATCAGCTTGTTGATGTCACGGTTTCCGTAAAGGAAGGCATGAAGTTTTTCGGCCATTTCAATGGCTCCCGGGTGATTGTTCGGTACAGAAAACCGCAGAAGTTTCTGTGCTTCGTAATCAATAGCACAGACGACATTTTCTCGGGAACTTACGTCAATCCCCACAAATAAAGTAGAAAGAAGATCCGCCTTCTTCATAAAACTTCACCTCCTTTTTGGCAAAAAATAGGGAAGATAGAAAGGAATACCCTGATCTTACTCACTGACCGCACCCTCGCATAATCAGCATTCATCTGTGAAAGCAGCTTGCTGGAAAGCTTTCGCCCAGAGACGCAACATCTGTGTTAGCGGTATTGGATGAATAAGGCAGGCGTCACGCTTTATAAGCAATAACCAAAAGGTTTTGCAGGAGAGATCAGACGTTACCTTTGCTAAATTCTCTTACGAATATTTTAGCATCAGGGGATTCAAATCCGGGTAGTAAAAAATAAAATAAGCTTTGTAAACAATGGCGGATTATTGCCTACAAAACTTATTATACGAGGAGGGATGGCCATGACCTTTGGCTGCGGCTGTCAAAATTTCACCGGTACCAACAAAGGCCATTGTTGGGCCTGGATTATTGCGATAATAATTCTTGTGTTCTTTTTTACCGACCTGGATGACTGCTTCAAAACCAGTCTCTGAATTGGGGAGGAGTTCCCGTGGGATACTGTACCGGTGGTCACGGGGTTTGGCATAGGGTTCCTGATACTCATCATCGTTATTTCTATGTTTATCGCAGGTGCGGGCTTGTAGGACGACAATATAGATTCATCATGGTCCTGAGAGGAAGGGGGAGATGTTCAGTGACGAATCGTGGTTGGGGGTGGTGCCGGTGGGACTGGGAACTGCTTATCGTCCTCCTCCTCATTATCCTGTTCTTGATATTCATCACCGTGGAAGGCGAGGCGCCTTTTAGTTAGCGAACTGATACGGGATATAACCGAGGGGGGCTGTTGCGCTAAGAGAGCGATGTGCGAGTCTAAGGACGGTTCTAGCAGGGTTCAATCGGAAGTTTTGCGGGGCAAAAAGGCTCAACAAGTAGTGAAAATACTACAATGTTGAGCCTCTAAACTATCTACGCGCAAAATTTTTGATTGCCCGAAAAGTGCCATGGGGACAGTTCCGATGACATGAAGTATAACATTGGATTATAAGAACTGTCCCCTAGACAACACAACCTTTCTCCCAAAATACAGGTAACACCCGGTACAAGTCGCACCGGCAATTGTAAAGCGAAATAACAAATCCAATGTCATTTCTCCAGCCTCCTAACAATGTGCTTCTGGATAAAGTAATTATGACTCTTTTGGTGTTTACCGACTTGACGCTTAATTTACGACCATAATATCCCTTGGTGTTGTTTAAACTGTCAATGATCTTTTTTCACCCGATATAGTTTGGTATACTGCCTGGACATTGTCTAAAGAAAATATCTCGAACTTTCCATCGCCCACGGCGTATAAGTTACCGAGAGAAGGCATTACTTCCAAGGCTTTTCGTTGTGTTTCCTCAGTAGTGCAGAACACCGCCTTGCCGCGAACGCGGAGGGTATTGAATTCGGCGTCAACACAACAAATTTCCACATGGGGGTTAGCCACAAGCTGCTTGTACATATCTTTTTGATTAGAAGTACTAAAAGCTAACTTTCCGTTGTAGTCCATTACAAACCCCAGTGGTCGAACATGTGGATGATCTCCGCCGGCTGTCGCAAGATAAAATACCTTGTTTGTTATTAAAAAACTCAAAACCTCTTTCATTGTAGATCGCTCCTTTATAATATCTCTTTTGTTCTTGAATTGCTTATGATATTATTTTATTATAATCTCAGTTAAATACAAGTACGCATATTATAATGATAAAGTATGAAAAATCATACCATAGATAGGAGACTATATATGAGCGAGAAGGTTATGGATGAAACATATGTCGCGGAGAATCAGCTTTGCCCGCTTCGTTTTACTGTCGATGTTATAGGTGGTAAGTGGAAGCTACCAATAATTTGTATGCTTGCCAACGGTCTACCGACAAGGTATAGCAGTATCAAGCGCAAACTGACAGGTATAACAAATATGATGCTGTCGCAGTCGCTAAAAGAATTGGAGGCATCTGGTATTATCCATCGAGAGCAGTACAATGAAATTCCGCCTAGAGTTGAATACACGCTGACCGATAAAGGGAAAAGCATTATCCCGCCCTTGATCAAGCTAGCCGAATGGGGGGCAGAGCATATGCAGGAAGGTAAGACATGCGCGGTTTTTTGCGATACATGTCAATCGATAAAATAGTAAGTTGTTTTACACCACCGATATTTATAGAAAATCCCTCGTTGTCTGGGTCGAGTAGAAGCACATCCCTCACGGCGCGCACCCCTCAAAGACCGGACTTGCCCTATTAAGGCATCCGGCTCTTCTTTTGGCTTCTGCGATTAAGTACTTCAAACAACTTACGCTGAGAGTGTCATGGGGACAGTTCTTGTGACATGAAGTATAACCTTGGATTATGTCATCAGAACTGTCCCCTAGACAACACAACGATATGCTGATGACGGAAAAATACGTTTCCGGCGTCTACGACACCGCCATTTTTGAATTTGCCGACAGCAATATCCGCCAAACGTTTAACCACATCCAAAAAGAAGAGCAACAGCACGGCGAGGATCTGTTCCATTACATGCAGGCCAACGGCATGTACAATGTCCAATAGTTTTTCCATCCATTGGCCGGGTAAAACGCTTTCGCCCCCTGCCAGGCTGTTGAAAAACTTCGCTAATGTGTGTTTTTCAAGCTTCAGGCCTCAGGCAAATTATGTAGTTATAATTTAATAATATTGACAAGAACATATTTTAATTATAGAATAATTAAAATAATAGTTGACTAGCAGAAACAACTAGAGGCTATATCTCCGGTGATCCGGCGATAGGGCCTTTTCTTTTTTATGTAAATAAAACGGTAGTCTTTTAGAAAAATCAACTCGACAAACGATCTTTTTAAAAGCTGCAGATGAAAAGGAGTGAAGTCAGCATGAAGATTATTGAGGTATTGGACCAGAAAATAGCGGGTGATATACAAAAAATTAAGGTGATTGGGATTGATATTGGTTCCCGTACAGCCAAAGCAGTTTTATTTCATGATGATGAGTTATATACCGCGGCAATTCTGACAGGCATTGACATGCAGGAAACGGCGAATGAATTGGTGGCAGACCTGCTGACACAATCCGGTTTAAACAAAACAGATATAAATTATATCGTTGGGACTGGTTATGGACGTGTAGCCATGAAGTTTGACAATCCTTACCAGATTGTTTCAGAAATTTCCTGTCATGCCATGGGTATACATTATCTGGCTGCGGGAGTAAAGACGATTATTGATATCGGCGGTCAGGATTCTAAAGCCATCAAAGTCGATCCGGAAACTGGCCGTGTGGTGGAATTTGTCATGAATGACAAATGTGCGGCGGGTACAGGACGCTTCTTAGAGAAAGTCGCGCAGCTGTTGGATTATAATTTGGATGAGTTGGGGACAGAAGCCCTTAAAGCACAGAAGTTATCGGATGTAAGCAGTCAATGTGTGGTGTTTGCTGAGTCGGAGGTCATTTCCCGGCGGGCTAAAGGTGAGCTGCGGGAGGATATTGCTGCCGGTATTCATTATGCTGCCGCCCGGAGAGTGCGTAGTCTGTTAAGTCAGGTTGGACTGGAACCGGGGCTGGCTTTTTCCGGCGGGGTATCCAATAATGCTGGCATGAAAAAAGCAATTGAAGAAGTAATTGGCAGCCCGGTCAGTCCTATTAAACTGGACGCGATTTATGCAGGCGCACTGGGGGCGGCCATTTATGCTCACAATTACTATTTAGGAGGGATGCAGACAGGAGAAGCGGAAAGGGAAAATCGCAGACTGGACCTTACTGCTTTGGAAAGCAGGATTGCCCAGCATCATGAAGCGATTATCCACGGTGCCGGCGGGCAAAAGAAGGTTGGTTATTTATGCACATATACACCGCTGGAATTAATAAATGCCGCAGGGATAGCGCATGCAAGGCTGTTTAAAATGGGCAATACTGAGGTTGTGGCTAGTGGGGAGCAAATTACTCAAAGCGTATTTTGTGACTTTACGAAAAGTATACTGGGAGCTTTTAAAGAAAATGATGCCTTATATAAATCCCTCGATAAAGTTTATATTTTCTACACATGCGATTGTATTAAGAAAGTAGGAGAAGCAATCGGGGAATTCTTTGCACCATCAGATATATACACATTACCACGCCTGCGCCATAAAGATTCTTCGCGCGACTATTACCGGACAGTGATTCTTCATTTCCAAAAAAGTCTGGAAGAATTGTCCGGAAATATAATTACCGAAGAAGCAGTACGTGAGCAAATCAAATTATACAATAAGGTGCGAGTGCTGTTGAAAAAAATATCTGAGCTACGCAAGCGGGAAAATCCACCCATTACCGGCAAGGACTTTTTGGAATTGATTAAGGGCTACCACTATTTGCCGCCGCAAGGCTTACTGGAGTTGTACGGACGGATCTATGACAATCTGGCAGCTGTGCCGAATAAGGGACAACGCAAAATCCGCTTGATGATGGCCGGCGGCATTGTGGCAGACGGCGACCGCCGCTTACTGGAATTGATCGAAGATGATATCGGTGCAAGGATTGTGGTGGAAGACCATTGTACCGGTGTGAGAAATATTTTGCATACAATCAATGAAGAAGGAGATCCATATCAAGCGCTGGCTGAAGGTTATCTGGATCAATCCCCTTGTACACGGATGAAGCCCCTGGGAGAAAGCGTTGATATAGCAGGCGAGTTAGCTAAAGAATATGATGTGGATGGTATTTTATACGTGTATCTGAAGTTCTGTCCTTGCTATGGCATGATTAAACATGAATTTTTTAAACATTATCAAAAATTGGGCATTCCGGTTTTGGAATTGCCAATTGACTATTCGGCTAGCGACCAAGGTCAGTTGAAAACCAGACTGGAAGCATTTATTGAGGTGTTGGGAGAAAGAGCAGGTTCAGTAAGGCTAAAAGAAGCGCATTAGCGTTGTATTAAATATAACAAGAGAGGAGAAGCCGATCACATGCAGATTGAAGATATTAAAAGCCCCGTGGATTATCTTATTTATAGTAAAAATGAGATTCATGGTTATTCACGGGCCATAGGAAAATTGTTTGATCTTTCCACTTCCTATATTTCAGATGCTGAGAAAGCCTATAAAGAAGGGAAAAAAGTTATCTGGAGCAGGACTAACGGCTGGGAAGTGCCACTGGCATATTCTTGCGGCATCATACCGGTTGCTTTTAGTGAAATGGGACGTCTGAGTGATTTTGAGACGATGCGTATTGGTGAGGAATATTACCAGTTTCCGCCGGAAACCTGTTCTATGGTGAAATGCACAGTCGGCCAGTGGCATAAACGAAAAAGCAAGAGTATTAACCGAATCCTGGGGGCGGGGGTGGCTTGTGAACCATTTAATCTGGCTTTGGAACTGATGAAACAAGCTGGTTATGATGTTCATACGGTTGATGTGATTTATCGTGCTCCCGGGATGAAGGGAGATGAACTTGAAAATTTGGTTGAGTTCTTTATCCGGCAAATTTATGATACCGTGGAATGGCTCACCGGCAGTAGAAAGATTGATGAAGATAAATTAAAGCAAGAGATACAACGTAAGAACCAATTAATTTCCAAAGTGCGAAAAATCTTGGAATTGCGAATAGGCAACCCTTTTTATATGCGCAGTCTGCCGGCTATTTTTTTGCTTACCGGTCTGAATGCGGGCTATTTTGGCAAGCCTGAGGAATATGAAAAGGTATTGGATTTATTAATCGAAGAATTAGAAAATGCCCCGGTCAATGAAGAAGATTTGAAAAGAGTTATTCCATTGGTTTGGGTGGGGAATGCCGGGCAAGAGTTTGGTGTTTTTGAAGTTATTGACCAGGCAGACGGAGCTTTACTAGGCTTTAGGGGATATCCATTTAATATTTGCCGGGAGGATATCCCGCCGGTAGAAGCATTAGCCCGGCATGTATTGGGCAATCAGGACGCCGGAGCTTCCGTTTATGTACAGCAGGTACTTGAGAAGGAAGCCCAGAAAGTAAATGCCCGCGGGCTGATTTTATATGGTTATCTTGGTTGCTCTTACAGCACGATTGCCAGGGAAATGTGGGGAGATCATTTCAGAAAGCAAGGGATTCCAAGTATTAACCTGGAGGGAACTTTTCAAATAGGGCCTCCCAGTGGGCAAATACTGACCAGAATTAAGGCCTTTACGGAGATGCTTGCCTAAAAAACCAATACCTGGGGTTGTAAATCATAAAAAGATAAGGGGTTATTTGTACCTGCCGACAATCTTTGTTGAGTACAATATAAAGGGGAATTCTATTATGAAAAATAGCAGCAAATATAAAATGATCATAAGTATGGCACTCATTTTGGCAGCTATCCTTATCATACAGGGGTGTTCATTCCGCGAGAAAGGGAATAATGTCCAAACAGTTGATGAAAAACAGTATAATATTATAAAAGTTTCCACCCCTGCGGAAGTTACAGTTCCGTCGGTCTATTTTGTGGGAGAGGAAATGGGCTTCTTTGCTGAAGAGGGGATAAAACTGGAATATGCCGGAGTGGTCCCGTCCACTCAAGTGATAGCTTCCGTTGTGGCGGGGAAAATGGATGTCGGTGGGATACACCATGTCAGCAGGACCATAACCGGCATTGCCGCAGGAGCTAAAATTAAGGCAGTGGCGGCAGGTAATGAAACTACTGAAAAATTACCCTTTTTGGTATATGTGACCTTAAAAGACAGTCCAATTAAAACAGCTCAAGATCTTATTGGAAAAAAAATAGGTACGCGCATATCCGGAAGTATCAATGAATACTTGCTTTATAGCTATATGAAGCAACATAATATAGCTGATCCCAAAAATAAAGTAGAATTTTTGGTAATGAAAGAACCGGAGATGGAGCAGGCTTTGCGTCAGAAAGATATTGATGTGGCGGGATTCAGTAAAACACCTGATTTTATAGCGGAAAGAGGAGAGTTTAAAGTACTCTTTAGCGATTATGATGTCTGGGGTAGCAATGGCGGCGGGGCACCGTTTTATTTTTCTGAGCAATTTATTAAAGAAAAGCCGGATGTAGTCAAGCATTTTGTCGCTGCTGTGGCCAAGACCAACAATTGGATCAATGAAAATCCGGAAAAGGCTATTGAAATTACAGCTAAAAGAGCTGGTAGAGATATTAAATGGATTAAGAAGGGTCATTTTGCCCCAAATGCTATTATCAAGGATGAGACTGTTCAGCTATGGATTGATCAGCTAACGGAATTTGGTGAAATTAAAAAGAAAGTAACATCTAATGAGGTTTATACCAACGAATTTAATCCATATTTTAACAGATAAAGCTCACGCAATGGTAAGGAATACAAAAGAATTAGTTGGCATAATTGGGCCCCTCAGGGAAATGATTGACGGTGTTCCGTATATATTGAATAGATGTTTCTGGGATAAGGTTACGCCTATTAGGGATTGAGTTATGTTCGCCTAGACTTTTGTTTAGGCGATATTTTTATTTACAGGACAGGTACATTGTCCCAAGGATAAAAGAACTATAAGTAGCTAAGAGGTGATAAAATACCCAAGTGGGATGAGGAATCTGTCCCTATGTATCATAGGATTGTATAAAAGCGTGATTTCCACTATATTATGATTTTGTTCCATCCGTTTGATACTGCATCCTTCGCTGTATCTGTCAGCTCTTCCAAGGACATTTCAGAGATGGAACTAAGCCAGTTGGTATATATACCTACAATACCTGAAGCAATATATTCTGCATATACATTAAATTTCTCAGCAGACATGCCAGACTTGGTATAAAAAGATTCCTTGATGGTATTTTTAAGTATATCCTTACATTCTGTTTGGAGGAATGCATAAGAAGTGGTTTCCGAAATACGGCGATATAGGCCGATATCCTCCATCATAATTTTATTGAGGCCTTGAAAGAAAGAATTTATATCAAAAGTTTGGTTCTTTTTCAGTAGCATCAGCACTTTGCCTGCCAGTTCGGTTTCAAATTCTTTTAAAATATCGGCAGTGGAATTGTAATGAAGATAAAATGTTTTTCGATCTATGTTTGCTAAATTTGCTAACTCAGTAACTGTAATCAGATGGAATTCTTTGCTTGGAATGAGCTGTAAAAAAGCTTTGCGTATGCCTTCTTTCGTTTTAACGATTCTACGGTCAATTCTATTCATGATAATTCTCCATTCCGCCGCTGTCACTGGCGGCACAAATAGTAATAAAAAAGATGTGCGACTTCACCATGTTTATTATTATTAAGCCGAGGAGAAGATAAGCTAGATTTTCCACCTTCAACAATTCCATACAAACGTCAAAGCAGTTGTTAATCGACAGCAACTGCTTTGACGTTTGTATGGAATCAGCCGAAAAGTATTGGGTTCCAGTGTTTAATCTTTTGGAGGATTCTATCCGCATTACTGTTGCCAATCCCAAATGGGTTATAGCTGTTTAAGATAATAAAGACGATATCTATTTGGGTGTGCCATTTTTTAGCGACTACGAAGTATTTTTCACGCTAATCTCCTATGTTAATCTACAATTTTGGTAGTTTTGTAGATTAATACGCACTATCTAATATATTATAATTGATTTCATTCTAAAATCAATTATAATACACACATGGGGAATAATCAATGACTGTAGATTATTAAGGAGGTCCACTTATGCTAGAGAAATTATTTTCATTCTATCCGGGTAATTATTCATTGGAAGATTTCACCTACGCATTTAGTCCGGATAACCCTCAATTTGATTTGGTTCTGGGTATTGCATTACTTACCTTTTTCTTAGGATATATAGAATATATATATAGTTTTCAGTTGGTAAGGAGAGAAAAGAGTGCGCCCTATCCTGTATGGATGCATACTTTTTATTTTGCACACGATTCAATGGGCGCTATCGTATTTGCACTTGCTTCAAAAACAACTGGAGGTTTTTGGTTTTTCACAGCAGCAGCCGTTGCACTTGTAATATGGAATTTATTTGAGGTATATAACCTGTATAAATGCATCTACGTAGAACGTCAGGAAATTTGGGGACATCTGCATGATGAACCGGTTTCAGTAAAAGAAGCATGGTTCAGAGTGATCGGTCAGATCATAATTTTTATAGGCGTTGTAAACCTGTTTAGGGTATTTATGAATGATCCTTATATGTTTAAATGGTTTATTTTTACCAATATATTAATCGCCATCGCACCCGGTTTTTACTGGGAGAAAAGAAAAACACAGATTGGTGCTTCATATAAGCTGGCTATTGTGATACTTCTTGGTACAATAAACTCTTTCACCCCACTTAATATGTGGGTATTGGTCAGCGATTATTTTTCATTTTCCAATAATCCTTGGTTTTATCTCATAGGAATCGTAAGTATTGGATTCGCAATCAGAAATATAGTAGTTCTTAAGAAAATGTCACAAAAGCCTAGCCATATGGAAGATGGGACAAAGACAGTCTGGTAAATTCGTGTTAAAAACGACAAGTTCTAGGAAAAAGATATTGAAGTATGCTTTTTGACTTTAGCCATTTTTATTGCTTCTGTGGCAATTAAGTAAATTATTCGAACCCCTTGCGGCCGCGATATGTAAAAAGAACCGACTTAGGGCACCTCATGGGAGTGGAGAGTTGTATGAGTCAAAGGACCGTCCCGTGCGCCACGAAGATTTAACTACAAATCAAGACGGCGCAGCTGTGAATCCTGCCGGGGGCGCCATGAAAAAAGGCTTTACGAAGTTTTCGTAACGTCTTTTTTCTATAGGAAAGTATAACAACGAGAAAGAACTGCGGGATAACAAATACGTATTGCCTTGCCCACTGGAGGCATATAATAGATGCATAGAAACAGGCTGCAATTTATAGCTTGCCTGACCGGATAATGGCGTACAACAGCCAAATAAACAAGATCATAGCGATGACAAACCCAATCTCCAGTACCGGAATATTCCAAAGCGGGGAAACTTGGCCGACGAGGCTGGAACTGATAATGACACTGGCCATGATCATGCTGAAGGCCAACAAAATGATGCCGAAGGACAGCCGGTTGCTAATCCGTTCGATGGTTTTTAAACTATACTCCATATCCGGTATGATGATCTCTAGACGTAATCGGCCATGTTTTACTACGGTGCTCAGTTCCTGCACATGGCGGGGCAGATTCAGCATCAATTCCCTAAAATCACTTATGGTGTGCCATACCATTTTGCCCAGAGTTAGGGGATGGAGACGTTCCCGTAATAATTTTTTCCCAAAAGGCTCCGCGACAGTAAGTATGCTAAGCTGCGGGTCCAGTCTTTCAACAATTCCCTCCATGGTCAGTAACGCTTTGCCTACCAATGCAAGGTCGGCTGGCATCTTTATTTTGTGTTTCTGTGCGGTTGCAAAAATTTGAATGATTGTATCACCCAGGCTGATTTGACTTAAGGGAACTCCATAGTATCTTTCTCTTAGCAACTCAATATCATCGTGGAGCTGCGTCCGGTCGACCCGGTCAGGAACAATTCCCATGCGGAAAATCGTTTGGGCCAACTCTGCTGAGTTTTGCCGCATTAAGCCAATAACGAGAGAAGCCAAATGATATTTTTTTTCAGAGCTGAGGCGGCCAACCATGCCAAAATCCAGGAATGCGATAGTTTCGCCCGGCAATACCAGCACATTGCCAGGATGAGGGTCGCCATGGAAAAATCCTGCTATAAAAATTTGCTGAAAAATTTCTTTGGCAAAGTGCTCCGCTATGTGGGAGCGATTGTAGCCCTGCTGTTCTAACTGTTCCAGCTCACTTATTTTTACTCCCTCAACATAGGCTGCTGTCAACACTTTTTGCGAAAAACATTCCCAATATACTGTTGGAATATAGATAGTGGGATCCGCTTGATAGTGCTTCAGAAATTTTTCGGCATTGCGAGCTTCAATAGTATAGTCCAACTCAACGAGGAGTGACTTGGCGAGTTCATCAATCATATCCGTCAGTTGATACGTCTCAGCCCAGGAAAAACGACGTTCTGCCAGGACAGCCAGCTCACGCAGAATTTCTAAATCGGTTTCGATCATGGCAGCAATGCCTGGACGTTGAATTTTCACCGCTACTTGTTGACCGGTTTTTAATTGCGCCCGATGCACTTGCCCGATGGAAGCGGCCGCTAGTGGCTCCGGGTCAAATTGCTGGAATAGTTCTTCAAGGTCGGCCCCCAATTCTTCCTTTAGCAAAGTACGTACTTCGCTAAAGGGAAAACTGGGGACGTCATCCTGCAGTTTTTCTAACTCCGCAGTGATTTCAGCAGGCAGAAGGTCCGGTCGTGTGCTGGCAATTTGTCCTAACTTAACATAGGTTGGACCCAATTGTTCAAGCAGCAGTCTGATGCGTTCGCCTAAGCCGCCGGTATTGTTTTTGCCAACTACCGGATGGGAGCGGTGACCATAGGGGATGCTCTGGGGCAAGCCTATTTCTTCCACAATATAGTCAAAACCATGATTGAGCAGGGCGGCAGCAATCTCACGATATCGATTGATATGGCGTATCTTTTTGCCAAACATAGATAACCTCTCCTAAAGAAACAGCGTTACGGTTGCATAGCCTTTCATCTTTTATATACCCGGCTACTGACGGAGAATATACATACTTTCGCTCGGATAAAGATTCTTTTGGCAAGCTATAATAAGCCGGGATAAAAATATTCACATAAGAAGGGATGTTTGCTGTGAAAAAAATAGGGTTGGCCTTATGCGGTGGCGCGGTGAGGGCGTTAGCCCATATTGGTGTGCTAAAGGTATTCAACCGTGAGAAAATTGGCATTCATTCAATTTGTGGCACCAGAAATTGCCACGGGGACAGTTCTGATGACATGAAGTATAACGTTGGATTATGTCATAAGAACTGTCCCTATGACAAGACGTTGCTCTATTGATCTTTGCATATTTATAAAAATAAGAGCGATATCTCATGTGGTTTTATTGAGATATCGCTCTATTCTTTGTTTTCAAGTGGCATAAAAAACTGAACTATATCAATTTCTAAACCATCTGCAATAGCAAAAAGCACATCTAATGAGTAAGCTTTTGTGGAATTCGGTGCTTCTATCTTAGATAAATAACTCTTGCTGATGCCAATTTTATCTGCCAACTCCTCTTGGGAAAGTCCTTTGCGAATGCGGTAATGGACGATTTTTTTAGCAATTTGGCGATATCGTTCGTCATTGCTAGTTTTCATAAGTGGGCTCACCTCTATAACAAAATTATAGAGGCCTTTTTGCCAGAGGTCTTTTCACTTATGGTGAAATAAAATTTTAATAAATTATTGCACTATTAGTGAAATATATGTATAATGAATTAATAACGACTGGCAATATAAGTAAATATCTTATGTAAAAAGATGCTCATAGTTATTCCTGTTTGCATAATATTTAATAAACAATAATTGCCAACCTTTTTTGCAATTCATCTTAACTTTCCATGCAGCTTTTATGAAAATATTAGCCACAACTATCTCATTAGGATAGTGGCGGATAATATTTCTTTTCAAAGTCTTCCTCGCCAGGAGATTGTTTAACTAACCAACCAGTGGCATAATTATTTTAGCTTAAGTTTCGTAATTTGTTGGCAAACAGCGGCGCTAATATCAGGTGAGGTAAGAAAAAGTATGAACGGAAAAAAATGTCCTACTGCAGATGCTAGACCGGGCATGAAACTTGCAGCATCCATAATAAAAGAGAGCGGTCAAGTTATTCTGGCCGAAGGTACCGTTTTAACAGATACCTTTATAGAAAAACTGAAACTTTTGAATCTGGAATTCGTAGAGATTGCAGAAAATACAGCAGAGGAAGCACCTACCCCTTTGGCGAGTGTTGAAACTTTTGATGCAGTTTATGACGATACACTTCAAGTAATTGACAATTGTTTTTCTACTATGCGATATTTTAAGGAAGTTCCCTTGATGCAGATGAAAGAATTGGCTGATACTTCCATTGATCTAATGGCTGATACGACGGGAGTCCTTAGTTATCTGCAAATCGTAAGAAAACAGGATGATTATACTTTTCGTCATTCCATCAATGTTGCAATTATCTCCGGTATAGTAGGAAAATGGGTGGGAATGTCAGGAGAAGAATTAAAGGACTTAATTTTTGCCGGGTTATTGCATGATATCGGCAAGACACAGATACCGCTTGAAATATTAAATAAACCGGCCAAATTAACGCCCGAAGAAATGAAAATCATGAAAAATCATACCATTAAAGGCTATAAAATGCTTCTGGGAGAACTTGGAGCTCATGAAAGTATATTATGTGGAGTATTGCAGCATCATGAAAAAATTGATGGAACAGGCTATCCTTTCGGGATAAGCGGGGAACAAATTCATCCTTTTGCAAAAATAATAGCTGTTGCAGATATTTATGATGCTATGACATCAGATCGGGTTTACCATATAAAGCGAACACCTTTCGAAGTGATCGAAGAAATAAAACAAGAAACCTTTGGCAAGCTTGATCCCGCCATTTGCATAACATTTTTACGCAATATATTAAATTATTTTATGGGGGCAAAAGTACTGCTAAGTGATGGCGAAGAAGCCGAAATTATTTATCAAAGGAACCATGCGTACCCTACTGTTTGCACACGGGATGGAAAATTTATTGATTTGGAAATAAACAGAGATATTTCTATTGTTGGCTTCATATGAAAATTTGTTTTTTTTCTAATTAATAAACCTACTTCGTCATTTTAGAAGGGGGGAGAATGTAAATGTTTTACAAATATGCTGCATTAATTCTACCAGCATCGGGTATAAAGCAAAAATGTTAAAAAACTCAGTTATCAAAATCAAAATAACTGAGTTTGAAAAATCAAAATAATTGCTGACAGAGAACAAAGACAGCACTTATATTTAGATGGGAGATGTTTTATTCTATGAAAATCACCAGTATGAAAACCAAGTTACTTATCATCTTATTACCCTTTTTTATTCTAGCTTTTGGAGCATTAGGCGGGATAAGTTATTATCTTTCCCAAGAGGCTCTGAGCCAAAGCGTTGATAAAACAGTGGAAGCAATCAGTTCAGACTACGCCTCCCGTGTTGCAGGTCAAGTATACAGTGCCAAGGTTCAGTTAGAATCATTCGCAGGTCTTAAACGAATATACGATCCTACTGACAGGCAAGCACTTAGAGACGCTTTATCTGATTGTAGCAAGCGGCTCGACATTTTGGAGAATATAACATATATAGCGCCAGATGGTGAAGCTCTGCGACCAGACAACAGTACCGTCAACCTGGGCGACCGTGAATATTTTAAACAAGTCATTGCAACCCAAAAACCGGCTGTTTCCGATGTTCAGATGAGCAGGACAACCGGAAAAGCAGGAATAAATGTTGCTGTTCCGGTCCTTTATGAGGGGAAATTAACCGGCGTACTGACTGGTTCTATTTCGATAGATAAAATGAACGGGGTGGTCAAGGAAGCAAAATTCCAGGATACCGGGTATGCATTGGTACTGGATTCCAATGGTACGGTCATCGTACATCCCCGTTTCCCCGAAATGCAAGGCAAGCTCAATCTCGCCCAAAAGAAGATCAATTCTGAATTAAAGCTACAGCAATCCGAACTTGACGACCGTCTGGTAAAGCTAGTTCAAGAAGTTGTCGCTTCAGGTAAGACGGTGCGCGGCAAATATCAATTTGTTGACGGCATCGACAGAATCGGGACCATTACCTCTATCAATCTGCCAGGCGGCCAGCGCTGGTTTATGATGGTAACAGCGCCGGAAGCCGAAGCAACCCATGAATTAAGTGCATTAAAACATTCCATGCTCTGGGGCTCATTAGCATGCATCTTGCTGGCTGTTGTATTCATTTTCATTATAAGCAAACGTATTGCGGCCCCTATCACGCTGATTCGAGATGAATGCATCCAGTTGGCGCAGGGCGATCTGCGAGAACGCCCAATCAATGTTTCCGCCTATGGTGAGGATGAGATTGGGCAATTAACCAGAGGTTTCAAAGAAATGCGAACCAGCCTCTATGCACTTGTTGCAAAAGTATTGTCTCAAGCCGAACAATTGGCGGCATCCAGTGAAGAGTTAACCGCAAGCGCTCATCAATCGGCGGATGCGTCCAACCAGATAGCCAGTTCCATCGCTGAAATCGCCAGCGGTTCAGAGCAACAGGCAGCGGCAGCTAGCCAAGTTGTCAAAGTAGCGCAAGAATTGTCGGCAAGAACCGAGCAAATTTCCCTTACCGCGCAAGAGGTGTCTTCTATTGCCAATTCTACAGTACAATCAGCGGAACAAGGACGTCAGTCAGTAGAGCGGACTGAGGAGCAAATGAATGAAATCGGTAAAGAATCGGCTGCACTTGAATCTGCTATTGGTGACTTAAGCAAAGGCTCTAAAGAAATCAGTGAAATTGTCACCTTGATTGCCGCTATTTCCAGCCAAACCAACTTGCTTGCCCTAAACGCTGCCATTGAAGCGGCAAGAGCAGGGGAAGCGGGACGGGGATTTGCGGTTGTGGCTGAAGAAGTCCGTAAGTTAGCGGAAGAATCAAATTTGGCCACACGAAAGATCGATAGCCTTATACAGCAAAATCAGATCAACATGGACCGTGCCGTTGCCGCTTCCCAAACTGGAGCGGAAGGTATCAAATCAGGCATCCTAATGGTTCATAGCTCAGGAGAAACCTTTAAGAATATTGTCGAAGCAATTCTCAAATTATCTGGACAAATCAAAGATATCGCTGGAGCTATAAACCAGATGGCTGAAGGCAATCAGTCTCTATTCACCGCCGTTCGAGAAATTGAGGCCGTTGGCAGGGCATCGGCGGCAGAATCGCAAACAATCTCCGGCGCGACCGAAGAGCAAGCTGCATCCATGCAGGAAATTGCAGCTTCAAGTCAAAACCTGGCGCAAATGGCCACAGACTTAACGCAAGCCGTCAGTAAGTTTAAGATATAGTAGGGCTCTGGATGGAGAGGCAAGCCCGATGCTGTATAACTACTTAAAATGCAATTGCTTTGGTTACGAACCAGACGAATAACCGATTAACAAGTAAGTTTATGTAAAAGGAGTGCCAAAATGGCACTCCTTATTTTTGGAGAGCATATTTTATCCATCCCCGCTATCGCTAGCTTATTCTCAGAAATAATACGCCTGTCCCTTGTTTTACTCTTGTTTTGATAAGCGTCGCCGGTTTAGTTAGTTGAATGCAAACAGCAGCTTGCATGTTAGTGATTTAAAACTTTCATTAGATTAAGAGCTGTTGCAAGATTCAGGCGTGTTTCGTAAGAATCGAGAGAAACATTTAATATCTGTTCAATTCGTTGTTTTCTAAGTTGGATGGTTTTATGGTGGAAATGCATTTGTGCGCCTATTTCTTTAAAGCTCAAGCCCGCTAAGATTTTTTCCAGTGTTTCAATTAAATCAGGGTATTCCATCAATGGCCCGATCATCTGAGTGACAAAGGCTGCCGCCTCATCCGTAAGGGCGAAGGGGGCAAGAACCCGATAAACCCCGCAGTCTTCGTAGTGATATTTTTTTTTGTCCGGCCATACCTGCTTGCCAATTTGTACGGATGTTTCGGCGTTCTTTAAACGATTGGCAAAGTTTGACCAGCCATCAATGTAATTTGCGATTCCAATGTTAACGGGCAGATCTGGCAAATACGTTGAAACATACTTAATGTAATCATCAGCTATGTCCAGTTCTTTGTCTTTGCGGGAAGCGGCAAGGGAGACGGGGCTTATGATACCCACTCCTTTAGTGGTTTCCCAAGCAATAGTATTTTTCTTCCGGTTTACATGATCTACCAAGGCATCAGTAATTTGTTGTTTGCGATATATATTGTCTTCATTCTTAGAAAGTATATCAATATTGTCGAGAGCGAGAAAATAAAGAGAAAAATTTTCGGGAATATATATCTTATTCTGCCAGCCCGAATCTTGAACTTCAGAATAGTTACAGTCGTTTCGAGTGGCAAGCTGGTTAAAAAAATCACGCTGCTTATGGCGTTCATAGGTATGTTGTAAAAGGCTTTCGGCTTTCTTTCGTGCACTAATGTTTCGTGTAACACCGATGAATCCAATGATATCGCCGTCACTATTGCGGGCAACACTTACTGATGATTCCAGCCAGATCATGTTTCGATTCTTACTGAGTTGCTCCCATTCTATAAGGAAAGAGAGCGGGGCGCTATCATTTTCCATAAATACGTCGATCGCCTTTCGAAAGACGTCTTGTAAATATGGTAGCGGCGTTTGAGTTACCGGCTTTTCTTTAAACTCTGCGACAGTAAACCCCAACAGCCTTTCAATTGAAGGACTGATATAGCGGACAATCATTTTATTATCTAAAAACCAAATCACGTCATCAGTATTTTCGGCGATTAGTCTGTATTTTTGTTCGCTTTCCTTAATTATCGCTTGGTTTTTCTCAAGCGCGGCAATGTATTTTTGTTCTTTTTCGGTCGCATCCTTCAAGCGTATAATCATGGAATTAAATGAGCTTGAGAAATCTCCCATGAAATCAACGCGTTGGCTATAGTCGCCCGAGGCAAGCATACCAGTTTGCCATGTCAAATGCCGGAGATTCGATTGTAAAGTTTTTAATAATCCAGACCAATATCCGCGCAAATTTATCTTTTGCGATAAGTCTCCTTCGGATAACGCATAGGAAAATTCACGAAGAGCCAAAAGGTCCTCCGCCAATTGTCTAATCCCCGGGTATTTATCGGAATACTCGGACAGTTTTGCGGGAAAAACCTTATTTTGTGTCAAGTCATTTAATTGTTTGATCAGCTCATCAATTTCGCCTTTTAATTCCGTACTCACTTTAATAACCCTTTCCGAAAGCAGGTTTATTCCTTGCAAATTTTAGCGACAAACCGGCAGGTACGGTCACCGGTACACCAGCAGTCTACTTCCTTTACCGTGAATTTCTTACCGGTAAAGCTTTCTAAGAGGCCGGCAATAAAACCTTCATCATATACGCATATCTGATAGTCCAGCTCAGGTAACCCGGAACAATCCAAATCTTCCGAGATGCTCAGCACGTACTTTCCTTGTTCAAAATCGCTCGTTTCTAGGCGTAAAATACCAATCGCTTTATCCGCAAGAATGGATTGCAAAGATTTGATAAAGTCATTGAAATTTTCAGCTTCGTTCATGGCATTCTGATAAAATTGTTTTCCCGCTAGCATTCCAGATTCATAAAATAACTTGTCTGCCGTCTCTGAGCCATAATTAGTTTCCAGCACATCACGAAAGCAAAACTGCATCAGACGGTAGATCTCCGTTCTAACCATAGGTCCCAGATTAGGCCGGCCTTCTTTAACATCTCCCAATAGATCCCAACTAAACTCGTACTTTCGCTCCATAATATTACTCCTCATAATAATGCAATTTTTGCTAATGTTCGCGATGGGATACTATTTTTCCTGCGATTCTTTAGAAAAAAAGCGGATCTACTATTGTATACTAGAAATAGAATTTATGAGACATTCGTGCCGACAGTGAGTTCTCAATCAATGAAGCATGGAGGAAGTCAATGTACGTAAAAAATCTCTTTTTTCATATTCATTACTGTAATTGCAGACAATCTAATGAATATAGGAAATATCAGCGTAAAATTACCAGAACACTTCAGCACCATGAACTCATTTTTATTAGCGGAGGGAGTGGCAGCATTATAATTGAAGAAAAAAGATATCCAGTTAAAAAAGGTATGCTGTTCTACATATCCCCGGATGTTTTACATTCAATAGAAACAGATATTAAAGAACCTATGTGCTTTTTATCCGTACATTTTAGTTATGCTTACGTAAGCTTTAACGACAGCAAATGGGCTATCAGAAGCGAAGTGAAAATACTTCCATTACAGCCTGCGCAAGAATTAAAGGATTATTATTCTATAGAGGATATATTTAAAAAATTAGTTGATAGTTGGATTATGAAACTTCCGGGATATGAGTTTATCACTAGGACGTCTCTGCAGCAGCTATTAATTGCAATTTATCGAAATAAAAGTAGGCAAAATCAAAATTACTCGACTTCTTTAAAAGTAGAAAAAGTTATTGAATACATGCATCAAAACATAAATCATAAAGTGACCCTGCCTGCATTAGCAGAGAAGGTGCAGTTGTCATCCTTTTACCTGTCAAAGGCTTTTAAAGAAATAACGGGATATTGTGTAATTGAATATTTTAATAAAATAAAGATTGATAAAGCCAAAGAACTTATTGTCGAGGGTGATAAAAAAATAAAAGAAGTGGCACAGGCGCTTGGCTTTACAGATGAATTTTACTTTAGCCGGATATTCAAAAAAATTGAAGGAATAAGTCCTTCGAAATTTTACAGCAAAAATGTCCATGGAGTCTAATATAGTGCATGGTATAGAGCCTATCTGCCGGGTTAAGATATTGTTGTCAATTCTTCATGTACAGAGGAATGAAACTTAGCAGAAGGGGGGCTTGTATCCATGCTGATTTGGGAAAGAAATTTGCTTGTTTGTTGGTTTGGGATGTTTGTAACAGGCGTGGGAATGAGCCAGATCGCACCAGTGTTGCCGCTTTATATAGATCGTCTCGGGATACACGACACAGCGCTAATTGAGCAATTTTCAGGAATTGCTTTTGGCATTACCTTTATCATATCCGCTGTTTTTTCACCAATCTGGGGCCAGGCTGCTGACCGGTTTGGACGAAAACCAATGCTCCTGCGGGCGAGCCTTGGCATGGCAGTCGTTATATTCAGTATGGGGTTCGCCCAAAATGTATATCAATTGATCGGACTGAGGTTGCTGCAGGGGGTGATAACGGGGTATAGCACAGCCTGTACTACTTTGATTGCCACCCAGACAGATATGGAACATGCGGGATGGGCTTTAGGTACACTTTCGACGGCAAATGTTGCAGGTTCGCTGCTTGGACCCGTGATTGGCGGGTATGTGGGAGAGAACCTGGGGCTGCAAAATGTATTTTTTCTAACGGGTGCACTGATGCTGATTGCCTTTATTACCACCGTTTGTTTTGTAAAGGAAGTTTTTATCCGCCAAGACAAAAAGGAGATTAGTGCTAAGGAAGTATGGAATGCTATTCCCAATAAAAGTTTAATCACTATCCTGTTTGCGACCTCTTTTGTATTAACTTTGGCGTTATATTCCGTAGAACCAATCATCACAGTGTATGTAACCCAATTATCCAGCACTACCAATCATGTTGCTCTAATAGCTGGGATGGCCTTTTCCGCTTCAGGTCTGGCCAATATACTTGCTGCTCCAGGATTAGGCAGCCTTTCTGATAAGATTGGAGCACAGAAAGTTATGTTAATCGCCCTCGCAGTGGCCGGCCTTACTTTCATACCGCAGGGCTTTGTGAAAGATCCTTGGCAGTTAATGATGCTTCGCTTTCTATTAGGCCTAGCGATGGCAGGACTGAATCCTTCTGTGAATACTTTGATTAAGAAAATTACACCGGCTTCTCTCACTGGGAGGGTTTTTGGTTTTAACATATCGGCACAGTACTTAGGTGTATTTGGCGGTTCTGTTTTAGGTGGGCAAGTGGCAGCCTACTGGGGTATCAGATATGTATTTTTCATTACAAGTACATTATTGCTGATCAATGCAGTGTGGGTTTATTTTAAAGTGTATAAAAAAACTTAGAAAATAAAATTAGCAATCTGGTAATATGTCAAGCTCATAAAAAATAAATATCGTAAGCAATGCGCCAAAAAAGGGTAAATCTAATAAGCTCTTTCCTCAAGAAGGAGAAAAAAGTTAAAAAATGGAAGTCGTTAAATTTGGCTTACTCTACTTTTAGAGTAAAGCTGATGGTTGGCCAGCAATCCAAAAATCAGCCGGATAAATTTACGAGCAGTAAGTGCGAGTGCGCGTTTATGCTGATGAGTTTTAACTTCATCGTATTTCTTGTGGTAAAAAGCTGCGTATTCCGGTATATGGTTCTTAACATGACTGGCAGCTTCAATTAGATAGTATCTTAAGTAGGAATTGCCAGCTTTTGAAAGAACGGTGTCGTCAGCCCTAAAATTGCCGGATTGATTTTCACGCCAAACAAGACCGGCATATTTAGCAAGAGCACTGTGAGAGTTAAAGGCGTCGATGGAGCCAATCTCAGCAATGATGCCGGCAGCGTAAACCGGGCCGATGCCAGGAATGGACAAGAGAGAGTGATAAGCATTTGGGTCAAGCCCCTTGAGGTTTTTTTCAATTGCCTTATTAATGGCCTTTATTTCGGACTCATAAGCGGAAATAAGGTTGAAAGATGAGGCGATAGAGAGGGTTAAAGGTTCATATAGGCATTTATCCAATCGGTAAGAATTGCGAGCTGCCTGCTGAAGTAAAGAGGCTGTATGGCCAGGATTTACAAACCGGTTTTTACCTTTTTGGCCAATATGATCAATCAGTGCTTGCAGCGGCATATTGGCAATGTCCTCGGTAGAGAGGAAGTCGGTTAAAACCGAAGAGGCCGTAGCACCGTAATGGTCGGAAAACGGCTGCTGATCTTCGTGGAGCATAGAAAGTTCACTGAATTTAAGAAATATATTCGAGAGCATATAGGTTTTCTCGCGAGTAAGCGAAGCGGCGATATGTAAACGATGGCGGGTCAGGCGTTGCAGAGCAAGAAACTGGCTGCCGCGCCAAGGCGCAGTAGTAATTCGGCCGACTCTGGCAAAATCAGCGATTACAAAAGCGTCAACAGCATCGTTTTTCCCTAAGTCGATGTACGATTTTTTGTAATTGGCAATCATCTTGGGGTTCAAACAATAAACGTGAGTATGAAATGGCATTAACAGCTCACAGGAAGACAAATAATTGGCGATATGAATTCCGTAGAAAGATGTGGACTCCAAAGCAAGCATCAGCTTGTTGATGTCACGGTTTCCATAAAGGAAGGCATGAAGTTTTTCGGCCATTTCAATGGCTCCCGGGTGATTGTTCGGTACAGAAAACCGCAGAAGTTTCTGTGCTTCGTAATCAATAGCACAGACGACATTTTCTCGGGAACTTACGTCAATCCCCACAAATAAAGTAGAAAGAAGATCCGCCTTCTTCATAAAACTTCACCTCCTTTTTGGCAAAAAATAGGGAAGATAGAAAGGAATACCCTGATCTTACTCACTGACCGCACCCTCGCATAATCAGCATTCATCTGTGAAAGCAGCTTGCTGGAAAGCTTTCGCCCAGAGACGCAACATCTGTGTTAGCGGTATTGGATGAATAAGGCAGGCGTCACGCTTTATAAGCAATAACCAAAAGGTTTTGCAGGAGAGATCAGACGTTACCTTTGCTAAATTCTCTTACGAATATTTTAGCATCAGGGGATTCAAATCCGGGTAGTAAAAAATAAAATAAGCTTTGTAAACAATGGCGGATTATTGCCTACAAAACTTATTATACGAGGAGAGATGAAAATGGAAGATTTAAAATCAGCAGCAACCGAACTGCTGAAAGCAGACAAAACAGCACTAGTAGTTATTGACTTGCAAAAAGGGATTGTAAACAGGGAGCTTTCACCGTATACGGGGGCGCAGGTGCTTCAGAATACAGCCAGGCTCGTCGATGCGTTTACAGCAAAGGGCGCTTTTGTAGTTCTGGTAAGAGTTTCGTCCGTTGACGGAAAAGACATGTTTAAGCCACGGGTGGATCTGAAAGCCAATCCGGTGCAGTTCCAAGAAGGATGGGATAATCTTGTACCTGAACTGGCGAATATTAGAAATGTGCATGTAATTACCAAGCGGCAATGGGGAGCGTTCTATGGTACCGATCTTGACTTACAGTTGCGTCGTCGCGGGATTGATACTATTGTATTATGCGGTATTTCCACTGGGATTGGCGTAGATACTACTGCAAGAGAAGCTTATCAACATGCTTACAATCAAATTTTTGTGGAAAATGCTATGACAGCTTCAACAAAAGAAGAGCACGACTATGTTTGTAAATATATCTTTCCAAGAATAGGTCAGATCCGGACAAGTGAGGAAATAGCGCTTTCATTAAGATAATTTAGTGGTAAGCAACCTCTGTTAAAACATTGACGAGTGCGGCATCCCCCGTTCAATAGACATGGCAAGGATACTGGCGGTTAATCCGGGTAGGTTCCCACCCAGAAACTCTCTTTCGAACCGGCTTTGCCCCGGAACATGCCGGTGGTGTTGAACGGCATGGCAATATTGCCGTCCCTGTCGACGGCAACCAGTCCGCCGCTGCCTGGGGGCAGGCTGGTGTAGATCAGGTTATCCGCCGCCTGCTTAAGGGTTAGTCCGGCATATACCATCTGGGCATGAATGTCAAATGCCGCGGCCCGGCGGATGAATTCCTCGCCATGGCCGGTGCAGGAAACGGCGCAGGTGCGGTTGTTGGCGTACGTACCGGCGCCGATGACCGGAGAATCGCCCACCCGGCCGAAATGTTTGTTGGTTATGCCGCCGGTAGAAGTGGCTGCCGCCAGGTTTCCCGCCATATCCAGCGCAACGGCGCCGACGGTCCCCAGCTTTTCCTGGCGGCTGCCGCCGTGGTCAAGCAGTATGCTGCCTGCCGCCAGCGCCTTCTGCCATTGCTGGTAACGCAGATCGGTGGAAAAATAATTGTTGTTGACCCGTTCCACGCCCATGGCGTCGGCGAATTCCTCCGCACCGCCGCCGGCCATGAATACATGGGGCGACCGCTCCATAACCAGACGGGCGAGATGAACGGGGCTCTTTACCGTGCGCAGGCCCGCCACCGCACCGCAGGCCAGGTTGGTGCCGCTCATAATGGCCGCATCCAGTTCGTGAAAGCCGGCGTGGTTGAATACCGAGCCTTTGCCGCAGTTGAACAGAGAATCTTCCTCCAGGGTTTGTACTGCGGCTTCCACCGCATCCAGAGCGGCGCCGCCTGCCGCCAAAATATCGAGAGCCGTCTGCAGGGCCGCGGCAAGGCCCTCATGGTACTTAGCCAGACGGTCGGGGGTAAGTTCGCTCATTTGGTCCGCTCCGCCGTGAATAGCGACGGCGAAGGGCCGGGGTGAGACAGAGTGCATGGCCGATGCTCCTTCTAATGTAGTTTATTGGTGCTCATATAAAGTTTGGCATAACTTATCGACTTCCTTCTTAGAATCTATTACAGACAGGCAAAAATGTTTTGGTCGATCGCTAAAATCATTTATGTTATGTACCTTATAGTATGCCATTGCCGGCCAACTGATCATGCTTTTTTATTTTTCCAAGGGAATTTATTTGACATTGGTAGGCTATTTAAGCTAATGACCCAAAAATTAGTGATTTCCGTAAGGGAAAATTATTCTAAATTCAATTTGGAAATGGGACTACTTATTTATTAGCAAGCGTATAGAGTTGCGTATTGATTAGATAAAGGATGAAAGTATATATATGATTGAAAGCGTAAGCCATATTACGTTTGTTGTGAAAAATTTAGACCGGACTACTCAATTATTTAAAGAATTATTTAATGCTAAAGAAGTTTATTACAGTGGTGAAAAGAAACATTCTTTGTTTAAGGAACGTTTTTTTATTATCGGTAATCAGTGGATAGCTGTTATGGAAGATACAAATATACTTAACAGGACTTATCATCATGTGGCATTTAAAATATCAGATTCTGAGGTAGATAAGTATTTGAATAAAATTAAAGCTCTAAATTTAGAATTAAAGCCTCCAAGGGAAAGAGTAACTGGAGAGGGATATTCCATATATTTTTATGACTATGATAATAATTTATTTGAGCTTCATACGGAAACATTAGAAAAAAGATTAGCTTCATATACAGAGATAGATGATATGTAAATGGTTATAGAAAAGAAGAATACGACAAAAAGCTACAGGAAAACATTACCGATCTGCTGGCAAGAATGAAACGGCAGGCGTACAAGCCGCAACCGGTAAAGCGAGTGTACATCCCCAAAACGGATAACAAGACAAGACCGCTAAGAATACCCGCCTTGCGACAACGTCCCCGCGACAACGTAATCGGAAAGCCAACAATGTGTATTTGGGGAGGATTCAGTATAATTAATAAAAGAGATTATTGCTAATATATTGTATGAATTTGGCAGGAGCTTCTTGCGATTTGCAGAATAACAAGAGTAATTGGTAGGTAAAAAAAGATAAACCCGTGAAAAACAACTTTAGAAAATTTTTATTTATGACTGACTTAACAAAAGTAAGAGGTCATATTTCTGAAAATGGAAATATGGCCTCTTTTTGTGAATATTTTGCAAAATCGGTCATTTAGCACAATTACAGGATATGTGAATAAATGCGGATTTAAAGTTGTAAAAATTAATAATCCTAAAGATGAGTATAACGAAAGTTATATTTTGGAAAAGGAGATGAATGTGGTCGGGGACACATCGGCCAAGCAGAAGCATTTTTTATGGACTTAAGAACTGCCAACGGTTGGGAATCAAACCAAAAAGGTGGTTATTCAATGAATATCGATTTTTATAATATTGGCGCAGTTAAAGATGAAGATATAAATTTCGTTGTAATAGTATCACGATATCATGATAAATGGATAATGGCCAGACATAAGGAGCGTACTACTTGGGAAATTCCGGGCGGTCATAGAGAACCGTTGGAGGATATAGACCTAGCTGCTCATCGCGAGTTATTTGAGGAAACCGGGGCAAAGGAATTTGCCCTGTTCCCGGTCTGTATATATTCTGTTTCCAATGAGGAAACCATATCCTTCGGAAAACTTTATTATGCTGAAGTAACTTCAATCGGTCCACTGCCAAATTCTGAGATTGAGGAAATTCATTTGGTAAGTGAATTTCCTGAAACAAACCTTACATACCCATTAATCATGCCCTTTTTATATAAAAAAGTATTGGAATATTTATCAATAATAGAAGAGATATAGATGTTGGGGCATTTACTAATATGAAAGCTTCTTATTGCCAATTGATCGGAATATCTCACAGCAACCAGACGCACCACTAGCAATAATGTTTTAGCGATAAAACCTTGGGACAGAAAGGCCATTTTAGCAATGGTGAATTCGTCCCGAAGTAAAAGCGCACCATGGAGGATCACCAATATGAAAATTACTGATTACTCCAAAATAGCAATTAAATATGATAAATTAAGCCTTTGCGACTTAGTTGGCGGATTTAGGAGGGGCGGTATGGACCGCATGACAGCAATAGAGAGTGTGGCGTTAGGTGTTTTGAATAAGTGGTTTTTCTTCTGTGCAACACATTTTGATATCCCGGGATTTCAGATCTGCATCAGGCGAAAAGGAAGGATTATCTTTAGCCAAGCGTATGGTTTTGCCAATTTGAGGGACAACAGGCCTTACACAACAGATTCCCTCGGACATCTGGCATCTCACAGCAAAATGCTGGCAGCCTGCGTGACGCTTCAATTGCAGCAAGATGGCGTTCTTAACATTCTTGATCCCCTTACCCGCTATCTTCCTTGGTTATTGCAGCACAACGATAAACAATTCAGGGAAATCACAGTCAGGGACCTGTTAACTCACCGGTCAGGATTATTCAGAGATGGGGCCGACGGGTACCATTGGGCACTTGAAAGACCATTTCCCAATGAGAAAGAACTTATCGAGGAGGTTTTACAAACCGCGCTTGTATATCCCCCCAACACCGTGACAAAATACTCCAACATTGGTTTTGCGCTTCTCGGGCTCGTTCTGCAAGTGGCATCAGGTTTAAGCTACAAGGAATTGGTTCGTAAAATGACGCTTGGCAAGCTTCAGCAGCAATCACTGTTTGCGGATTACATCGCTGACAATCCCGGGGATTTTGCCGATGGACATTCAAAAAAGCTCTACGCGGGCCAGCGGAAAATTTTTAGACACGTTCCTGCGAATAGGGGATGATTTTGTCCAACTTGATCGCCGAAAAGACGGTGCCTACGAAAGTCAAAAGATGTCGGGCTTTAGCAGTGTCGGTGAACCTGTGCGCTTTACAATTGACCGCGACCAGGTTATTAGCGTGAAGTTCGGCAGCCTAACCATCTTTCCGGAGAAGGTTTTTCTGGAAAAATCAAAAACGGCATTTATATAAATAGTACGAGGAGGATTTATATGACAGCAGAGCAGTATAAATTTGATACACTCAAAGTACGGGGCGGGTATGATCCGGTCCAGCATAATTTAGCCGTTTCGGTCCCCATTTATCAGACGGCTTCCTATGAACTTGGCGATACCGAGCGCGTTGGCCGGCTGTTTACATTTGCGGAATTTGGTTATCTTTATACCCGAATTGGTAACCCGACGGTGGCAGTGCTGGAAGAACGGCTGACTGTTTTAGACGGCGGTGCAGCAGCTGTGGCTGTCGGGTCGGGTATGGCAGCCGTCACGTATACTCTTTTGAATCTGACGGAGGGCGGCGGCCGGGTTTTGACAACGCCTTATTTATATGGTGGAACCGTTGACAGTTTTAAAAAAATTTATCCGAAGTTTGGCATTGCTATTGACCAGGTTACAGCGCCGGATGATATTGATGCGTACCGCCGGGCTATCAAACCGGATACCAAAGCCATTTATGTAGAAAGCATCAGCAATCCCAATGCCGTGGTTGCCGACATTGAAGCGCTGGCCCAAATTGCCCATGAGCACGACATTCCGTTGGTTGTCGACAATACTGTCGCCACTCCCTATCTCCTCAATCCGATAAAATACGGGGCTGATATTGTGGTATATTCAGCGACAAAGGCGTTGAGCGGTCATGGCAATGTCATTGCCGGTGTCATTGTGGAAGCCGGCAAGTTCAATTGGGCTAATGGCAAGTTTCCGCACTTTTTAGAACCCTATCATACCCTGAGAACCAAGGAGGGACAGCCGAGAAACTTTCTCGAAGTATTCCCGGGCTTCCCATTCTCGTTTCGTATCCGTTTAAACTATTTGGCCTATTTTGGCGCAGCACTCAGTCCCTTTGATGCCTATTTGGTTTTGCTGGGGCTGGAGACACTTTCCGAACGGGTGAATAAACAGGTGGCTAGCACGGAGGCCGTGGTTCGTTATCTCGAAAAGCATCGCGGTGTTGCCTGGATCAAGCATCCGCATGCTCAAACCAGTCCCTATCGGATATTAGCGGAGAAGTACCTGCCGAAAGGCGCCGGCTCATTGCTTACTTTTGGTTTCAAAGGAAGCGAACAACAGTCAGCCAAGTTTATTGATGCACTAAAATTATTTAGTTATCAGGCTAATATTGGTGACGCCAGGTCGCTGGTTATCAATTCTCCCAAAACCACGCATGGCGAACTGACTCCCGCTGAACAGGCCGCTGCCGATATTAGTTCAGATACCATTCGATTATCCATTGGCTTGGAAGATCCGGGTGATTTAATTGCTGATTTGGAGCAGGCGTTTGTTAAAGCATTGGCGTGATACATTGAAGGGCGGTTGCGGCGGGAGTTTTTCAGCCGGGGCGTGTTCCATGACGCTCTGGCCATGGGATTTTCATCGAGGCTGGCAAGGATACTGACGGTTAATCCGGATAGGTTCCCACCCAGAAACTCTCTTTCGAACCGGCTTTGCCCCGGAACATGCCGGTGGTGTTGAAAGGCATGGCAATATTGCCGTCCCTGTCGACGGCAACCAGTCCGCCGCTGCCTGGGGGCAGGCTGGTGTAGATCAGGTTTCCGTCGCCTGCTTAAGGGTTAGTCCGGCATACACCATCTGGGCATGAATGTCAAATGCCGCGGCCCGGCGTTGGTGCCGCTCATAATGGCCGCATCCAGTAGACAAAAATGTTTTGGTCGATCGCTAAAATCATTATGTTATGTACCTTATAGTATGCCGTTGCCGGCCAACTGATCATGCTTATAACTGGAATTATATATTACGTCTACTTTCTTGCAAGTATAATTATAAAATGGCTTGCTCCATCCAAATTGTTCTTCGCTCCCCAAGATATCGGATAATAAAACGAGATGATATTTCCCATAGCGTGGATTGAATCCTTCTGTAGAATGATGATCTATAGAAAGGGCGTGGGGATATTGACGAGGTGGAAAATGTACAGCAAAGTTCATCAACTGAAGGAACGTAGCCTAAAAAAAGTCGCAAGCGGCGCGAAGACTCAAAGTGCCATGGGGACAGTTCTGATATGTCGCCAGAACTGTCCCCTAGACAACATGTAGGAAGGGTGATTCTATGGAATTGCGAAAAGCAAATATCGCTGATACTCAAAGACTCGTAGCACTGAGAAAACAACAACTCCTGGATGAAGGGATAACGCCTGTTCACAATATTGATTTAGAACTGAAAAACTATTTTTTAACAAATTTATCGAACAATACATTTATATCATGGGTTGCAATTGAAAATAACAATATCATTGCCACAAGTGGGATTTGCTTTTATCAATTGCCTCCATCCTATACAAATCCCTCAGGACGTATTGCGTATGTAACAAATATGTTTACAGTGAAAAACTATCGCAGGCAAGGCATTGCTTCCCAATTGCTGAAAAAGGTTATTGAGGAAGCGAAAAATTTAAATTATAATAGCGTGCGTCTTCATGCATCTTCTGATGGGAAAAATTTATATACAAAAATTGGATTTGTTGATTTATATGGGTATATGACACTCAAGCTATGAAGTGCCATGGGGATAATTCTGGCGACATGAAGTATAAACATTGGATTATGTCCCGAGAACTGTCCCATAGACAGCAGGTCGCCGATATATTGCTAGATAGCGAAAATAATGGAGTCTATCATCAAACCGGTCTAAAGATTCCGAAACAAGTTCCCCGTCCCTGCGTTTTTCAAGATAGCTAAGATAGCATTGACTGATAATTAGTATTTGCGTATAATGTAGTTGTCAAGACAACTAAGCGGAGATGTAGATGAAATTTAAATTAGATGATTCATTGGGGTTTATTCTAAATAGGACAAGTACAAAGCTTAAAAATGAATTGTTCAAATGCTTCAAAGAATATAACGTTACGCCAGAGCAGTGGGCTATACTTAACCGTTTATGGGAACAAGATGGTGTTACTCCGAAAGAGTTATCGGAAAGTACCTTTAAAGACAAACCAAATACTAATCGCATCCTTGAAAAATTGCAAATGAAAGAGTTGATTGTCCGAAAGCCTCATCCGGTAGATAAAAGAGCTTATCAAATCTTCTTGACTGATCGCGGCTGGGCGTTAAGAGAACGGTTAATTCCTAAAGCCATGCAATTACTAGAGGAAGCAACAGTAGGAATAGAAAAGCATAAAGTCGTAGAAATGAAAACATTGTTAAATCAAATATATGATAATCTTAAGTAGTTTTTTATCATTTTAGTTGCCGTGACAACTAAAATGATAATGATATGAAGCACAAAATGAAAGTGAGGTCAACAATATGGAAAGTCGCTTGGTGAAAGAATTGAAGCTGCGTTATGAACCAGTAGCTGTTTTGCTTAGCAATGAAAAACCTGAAGGGGCACTTCAGAGTAAAGAAGGGCATTGGAGCTGTACAATTCCGCTATTTATTGCGGCGGCCAAAGGAAAAACATCCGTTTTTGAGCGAAAAACGACAGGATGTCCTGGTGGTATAGTCGGATTAGGCTTTGGTCAATTTCCTAATTATCCAGGTGGGATTGAATACTTTTTGACAGTTGGTAAAAGCGGTCAATTTGAAGGGGAAGGGTATAAAAAAAATCCAGAGCTGGGAGCAGAATTTGTAGAGTGCTTACCAATAACCAATATTCCCTATCATTATGTTATCTTTAAACCTTTCTCCCAAGTTGATAGTGCTAAGGAAAAACCTGAGTTAATTGTGTTTTATGTTAATATTGATCAGTTATCAGCACTTACAGTACTTGCAAACTACTTTAGACCAGGGAATGAAAATGTTATGATCCCTTTTGGCTCCGGATGTCAGTCTATTTTTCTTATCCCCTACGCCGAGGCGCAGAAGGAAAATCCGAGAGCAGTAGTGGGTTTGACAGATATTACGGTGCGTCCCATGGTCGAAGCGGACATGCTATCATTTTCTGTTCCGTACAAAATGTTTTTGGATATGGAAGAAAACATAGAGGGAAGTTTTTTGGAGAAACACTTGTGGCCCAGAGTAGCGGCGAGAATAGAAAAAGGAAGTAAAGTATCGGTTTAATAGATAGAAATTAAAAAGGAGGAAACGCCATTGCGTTTAGTGGAGATGGACGAGAATACGACCCTTCAGGAGCAATTAAAAGAAGATGTGGGTCCGGTAATCTTGATTAACCAGTTTAACGTTAAGCCTGAGGAGGCAGATCAACTTCTTAAGGCATGGGCAACAGACGCCGCTTTTATGAAGCAACAAGCTGGCTTTATTTCCACCCAGATTCACCGAGGAATTGGTAAAAGCTGCGTATTCCTTAACTACGCCATTTGGGAGTCTGTTGAGTCTTTCAAGAGGGCTTTTAGTAACCCGGAATTTCAATCGCGGCTTGCAGATTACCCTTCCAGTACTGTGGCATCACCACATCTATTTCGGAAAGTTGCGGTACCGGGAATCTGTGTAGAATAGTCAGAATGAGTGTTATAGGGACAGTTCCGATGACATGAAGTATAGCATTGGAACTGTCCCCTAGACAACACGTTGAAACATCAAACGAAAAAATGTTGTTTACTTTTTGATGAACTCAGGCAGATATTCGTAATTTTCATGCTTTATGACAAACCAAAGCTGTCCTAATTTTTTGACCGTGATATTCTCCTGGCTATCATATAAGGCTTTTGTTGAATCTGTCATAACATATTGAATCTCATATTCATAGGTTTCATCATCAATTTTATTTAATTCATTAATCGAATAGCTTACAACATGAGGGCTGGAACCGCCAATAACCCAATGCATGCTATGATACTTTTCATATTCCTGCTCTTTCAGTTCGTTGGTAAGAATGGCATAGCGAAAAGCGCCATTTCTTTGTTTTAATGCTTCAGCCCATATCATGACTGCCTGATGTTTATCGCGGGGAAATACCGCCGCTGTTTCAATTTGTGCAGTTGCCATCGCATCCTTGGGTCTTGTTGTCTCCTGTTGCGCATTTACCATTCCCACAGAACTGATAATTGTAAAACAGACCACGGTAGCTATCGTTTTTTTTAGTAAAGATTTTTTCAATAATAAAATCATCACATTCTCCTTCTTAATCGTCCCCACCCTCGCACCAGACAAATTCCATTTTTCGATTCCATAATTTGAAATTACCACGGTGACGGTTTCGACGACATGAAATATAACATTAGATTATGTTACAGGAACTGTCCCTCAGACAACGGTAAGGAGGCCCTTAATAATGAAAATAATTGAAACAGAAAGATTGTATCTGAGGGAACTGCTAATCGATGATAAAAAAGAATTAATGAAAGTCCTTTCTAATCCTGAATCTATGGAATTCTATCCAAATCCGTTTAGTGAAGAGAAGGTAGAAAAGTGGATTCAATGGAATATTGAGAATTATAAAAAATATAAACACGGACTATGGGCTGTAATATTAAAAGAAGGCGAAGTGTTTATTGGAGATTGCGGCATAACAATTCAAAACATTGGCGATGAAACTGTACCAGAGATTGGTTTCCATATTATTAAAGAATATTGTAATAGGGGATTTGCAACGGAAGCTGCTCTTGCCTGTAAGGAATATGCATTTAAAATTTTACATTATCCTGAAATATTTTCATATACCGCAGTACGAAATATTCCATCACAAAAAGTTGCTGAGAAGATTGGTATGCGGATTTATAAATATTTTGAAAAGTACGGTGAGAAACAAATTGTTCGAGTTGCAAGTAACAAAGTGCCATAGGGACAGTTCTGATGACATGAAATATAACATTGGATTATGTCATCAGACTGTCCCCTAGACAACACAAAGACCAGGATCTTTTGCGTGATCTCAGCCAAGCGGCAGGGTGTTTACTATAAGTCATAAGCAGGCTGATGGGCGAGGAGGGGGAATGAACCGCTGCCGGCGTTAAGAAGCGGGGACAAAATCAGCCTGCACGGCTTGCAGCAGAGGGCTGTCGCTGTTGGTCACCGCGACGGCGGCGGACTGGCCGGCAGCCGGGCCGACTGTTATCGTTCCCTGCCAAAGCGCGGTTTTCTCCCACTCGATATTTGCCTCTACTTTGTAAACATAGACACCAGGGGCGACAGCCGCACCGGCCTGGTCGCGGCAATCCCAGACAAGCGAAATGCGGCCGGACTGCGGGGTCGCTGAGCTCACGGCGTCGAGGGCGCCGGTGTTGGCTTCGGGCTGAAACGATTTTTGCCAGTGAGGGACGGCTTCGGGCCTTTTTTGATAGCCGCCGCCAGCCGTGAATTTGGTCATTAACAGTGTACGCACATGCTTGCCCTGGGCGTCCTCAATCCAGACGGCTAATTGGTCGCTGGCCCGTTTATGCATCCGCTGAAAGTCAAAACCGATCGAAACCTGACCCGGACTTGCCGCCGCGCCTATTTGGGCTGCTGCTGGTGGCGTCGGCCTCGGCACTTCATTACGCGGCGGCTGCACGGCATCACCACAGGCAGTCAATAGCAGGCTGAGCGCCAAAATAGACAGGATGCCAACCGTTTTCATCATGATCGCCTCCTTTAGGGACGGGTCTGATTTGGATGAATGATGAACAACAATAAGCGGCTCTTTCTC
Organism: Methylomusa anaerophila; assembly: GCF_003966895.1. NCBI lineage: Bacteria > Bacillati > Bacillota > Negativicutes > Selenomonadales > Sporomusaceae > Methylomusa > Methylomusa anaerophila. The sequence goes on from NZ_AP018449.1 coordinate 1,816,105, forward strand.
GGAAACGAATCTTTGCCGTTTTGAAGCTCAATAAGATATGTTATGGCTTTGTCTTTAACTGTGAGCTCTCTTTTTATCTTTTTGTATCTTCTATAAAGAGAATCGATTTTCCTACAGTAGAGCACCTAGAAACATTTTTTTTAAGGTGATTTCGCCGTTAAAGCCTTTAACGGTGAAAAATTTAATGTCATGAATTATCCGGGCGATATAACTGGAATTATATATTACGTCTACTTTCTTGCAAGTATGATTATAAAATGGCTTGCTCCATCCAAACTGTTCTGTGCTCGGATATCAGTATAACATTTTTCGGTATTATATTGGAGTACGCACATTCTTGGTATATAATACAATCAAGTGTACTAAAGTATCTTTTTTATACTAAAAGAAGTGATTATACGGATAAACAGTCCATGAATCCCAACTGTACTAATCATCCCTGTCCAGTGAGTGCCAGAGTGCCATAGGGACAGTTCCGGTGACATGAAGTATAATATTGAATTATGTCGTGAGAACTGTCCCCTAGACAACTATTCGGTTGGTTTGTTGGCTGTGTAGAAAAACAAGGAAAACGTTATTATTTTGCCACGAATATTCAGGCACCAGATGGAGCAACCGGTGGTAAGGCTAGAGAAATTTCCAAAGCAATTCTTAAAGAGCTTGGGGTCTTATAAAATTATACCGTTCGTATAAGATGGGGGTATGCTAAGTGCATACCCCCATCTTATTTTAGTTTTATAAAAATTTTGGTAATTTATTGTACATATAAAGGTTCTTGATGAAATAAAATATTGCTATATTTTGTATAAATATGGCAGGAATTTTACGTTTATAAGCAAATTAGCTATAACTATAAAGAGTCAGGAGGACATGTAATGCTTATCCATTCTGTCTAGTTTAGTGTAGCCGATCCAAATATCATTTGATGGAGGTTGAGATATGACTAGATTATTTAAGTGTTTATTTATCGTTGGCATTATGCTTGGATGTGCCGTATCTCCAGGCCTTGCAGCTTCCAATTGGATAACAATGCACGAAAAGCCGACAGTTGTATATCAGATTGATACGGAGACGGTACAAATTTCGGGGGATGATTCAGATAAACAGTTGGAAGTATGGATGAAAAATTTAGATAAAGATGGAAGCGGGTCGTACATGGTAGCTCATTATTTGGTAAAGGAAAATGGATTGAAGTACATTCTAAAGGAGCGAACGGGGTATTCAGCAAACGGAGTGATTACCAGCACGTTTCAAAATAAGTCGACAAATTGGACTGTAACTACGCCTGACAGTCCAATCGGTACTATTGCGACGCGAATTTTTGCTGAATATCATAAAAATCAGGAATCATTCAATATTAAAACTCTAAGTATTAACCCAGAGGGAGCGGAAACACTTCCTGCCCTAGATCAAGAAACTATGGCAATATCCGAAGGTTCGGGAATAACGGTAGACCAAAACGAAGTCAAAAAGGCATTGGACGACGAACAAATCAAAATGGACAATAAAAGCATAGGAATCAAGAACTTTTATGTTCGTGACAGGAGGGGCCCCGCCTTATTTAGCGGTATCACACACTACGTGACAGCGGACTTCTGTCTATCAATTGATGCCAAAAGTAAAAGAACTGAGACATTAAAGTTTTCCACAGAAGATACCCGGGCAGGTTTCCATAAACAAGACGGAGTCCTGACGATACAGATTGACGGGAAGGATTGGGTCTTATCGTCGCCATTAAGTTCTAACGCATATGGACGTACCAGTGCAAATTATATGTTTACATTTAAACTCTCCAATTCATTAATTCAAGCATTAGCGGTTACAAAAAACACAGTCATTTTGAAGTGGAAGCATGATTATAACAATAGTTGGGAGGATCGCGAACGTATAATTCCAGATAAAACATTGCGAGCCATACAACTTATGTACATTGGGTGTAAATAAGAAACTCAGACATACTTTTCATTATTCGTGTCTGAATTTGTTCATGCGTTTGTCGGGTGGCGGCGAAAAGTAGTATTCGCCGTTAGAGATGATATGGAGAACCGCCAAATGACCTAGATATTCCCGAAAGTTATTCAAGTCCAGAAAAGATATCCAAAGAGTTAAGTAACAATTGGCATTCATATGCTTATATGCATGTTATTAAATAACCAACTTATGGCAATAGAAAAAGGACTTAATATACCAACTGAAGATATAAATGTTCTTGATAAAGTTAAAGCCGGCATTAATAAATACGCGATCATTATTTGCAGTGTAGGGCATCTGGCGAACGAGTGTTAGTAAAGCTGAACATGTTGGAAGGGGCGGATAAGCGTCCGGGATAACCACCTATCCTCTGGTAGTATATGGGAATAATACTTAGATGCTTGAAATATCAATAATCTGCGATTATGCAGTTTTTCCATTTTGAGCAGATTACAGGAATATATCAGCGTGGTATAATAAATTAATAAAATTGATTTACAGTATGTATGAATTCTACTATGCGTGTTTAAAACAAAACTGAAGGAGGCGAGAAATGATATGTCCAAAATCACGGAACTTACTATAGATAGCATTAAAGACACGTTAGCTCGTGATAAAGAGCGGTTGACAGCAAAATATCATCTTTCGGAGATTGGTGTCTTCGGTTCCTACACTCGGAATGAACAACACGTACGATCGGATATTGATATATTGGTGGATTTCAATCAGGTAATCAGCGCGTTTCAATTTATTGACCTAAAATATGAACTGAGCGATATGTTGGGGGCAAAAGTCGATCTTGTCTCTAAGAAAGCGCTTAAACCTCGGATTGGTAAACGTATTCTTGATGAGGTTCAATATATATGAGCCGAAAGAAGAATCGTGAATATCGCGACTACATCGAAGATATTTATAACGATTTGGTGAGAGTGAGAGAATTTACAGAAGGGTTGACCTTCGAGGAGTTTATGCTTGACGTGCGGACACAATATGCTGTTTGCAAAGCGTTGGAGAATATGGGAGAAGCGAGTAAACATATTCCAGAGTCTATTCGCCGGAAATTCCCACAGATACCATTCAAGCAAATGGCCGGATTACGTGATGTAGTTACACATAACTATGATGGTATTGGTTATGACATGATTTGGCAAGTGGTTACGCACGATTTGCCACCGATCGAGGGACATCTTATGGATATATTATCACAGAACTTTTAGAGGATAAGGCATTTGGCCTTAAATGTCATGGGATAGTTCTAATGACATAAAGTAAACGCTGGATTATGTCATGACAAAAAATACTCTCGCCGCGTCTCCATGGAAGAAATCGAGAAGAACGACTATAATCTGAATATATCAAGATATGTGAGCACGGTTGCAGAAGAAGAAACCGTCAACCTTGCAGATGTCAAAAAGAATTTGGATGAAATCGAGGATGCTATTAGCAAGGCAAAGACTAAGCACAACCAATTTTTAAAAGAGCTTGGTTGGCCTGAGTTGCCATAAAGCAAGAATATTGTATCAGGTATATCTGAAAGCCGCTTAATAAATTTGACATTATTATGGACTTATAAAAAATGATAGCTATTCTCTTTTTTCTGGCTATAACTATTTTCTGTGTTCTGATACGGTTTCAAGCTCAAGGGAACTCAAAACCTCATTCGTTTGCGTGATGGACTTCCCAGTTTCATGCTCGAAGGGGGGACAAGGATAAATTGGTGACCACCTATCCGGGGAGGTAGTTCGGGCAGTGAAAAACTGTGGTGCTGCCCCTGGCTGGTGATTCACCGGCAATATCCAGCACAGAAAAGGTTGCGGCGAAGTGGGGCATTCTGGCCGCGGGCCGTGAAGAAGGGGCGGAGACTTTGTTCTTTTGCCATGACAACTGAAATATTCTAACAATGAAAAAGCAGGCTGACTTTGCTGCCATGCTGGTTGATTTAGATTGCATGATCAAGCTGGTATTGTATATTATTGATGGTATAATGGAATAGAAGGAGCGGGACCTTGTAACGGCAGCCTAAGGCTGCGCGTTTCTTTTGGTTGGGAAAAACGGGTATACCACCGGGAATAAGGCCGCTATAAATTATCAAAATGCATCCGCTTTACTGCTGCCAGGGGGCTGTGTGCCCTGCGGACGCAGTATGGCTAGAAGCAGGAGGAGGGCAAACTGATTTCAGGAATGAACTTGGGGTCGATGTTACGGGCCCTCAGGCACCGTAATTTTCGTTTGTTTTTTTTCGGGCAGGGGATATCCTTGATTGGGACATGGATGCAGCGGACAGCAATTGTCTGGCTGGTGTATCGTCTGACCGGGTCGGCGCAGGTGCTAGGCACAGTGGACTTTCTTGGGCAGATTTCCGGCTTGGTTCTTATTCCGTTTGCCGGGGTGATGCTGGACCGGTGTGACCGGTACAAGGTTGTCATTACGACGCAAGTTTTCTCTTTGCTGCAAGCGACGGTTCTTGCCGCCTTAGTGTTGTCGCAAATGATCGCTGTCTGGCAGATTGTCCTGCTGAGCATCGTATTAGGTATGGTTAACTCATTTGATATGCCGGCCAGGCAGTCTTTTATCTCTCAAATCGTGGATGACAAAGAAGATCTGAGCAATGCTATCGCCCTTAATTCTGCCATGTTTAATGGCGCCCGGATCATTGGTCCGTCGGTCGCGGGGCTTGCCATCAGTGCTTTTGGTGAAGGCTGGTGTTTTTTAATTAATGCCGTTAGCTTCGCCGCGGTGCTGGTGGGGCTTGGGCTCATGCAGGTAAACCGTCTGGATGCTGTTAATAGTTGCGAGGAAAACCTGATGGAAGGATTCAGACAAGGTATTTCTTATACGTATCACGTTGTGCCAATTCGGATGGCGCTCGCCCTGCTGGCTTTGATAAGTTTAGCAGGAATGCCGGTAATGGTATTGATGCCGATTTTTGCCGGCGAGGTATTAGCGGGCGGTGCGGACATATTAGGCTTATTGATGTCCTTCTTCGGCATGGGAGCTCTTGCCGGAACTATATTTTTGGCTTCCCGTAAGACAGTGCTGGGCCTTGAGAATATTATTGTAGCGGGTGGTTCTGTTTTTGGAATTGGGTTGACTGTGTTTGCCGCATCCAAAGTGCTGTGGCTGTCTTTAGTATTGGCCTTTGTCATGGGAATCGGGCTTATTGTCCATATGGCTGCTACAAACACCATCATCCAGACCCTTGTGGATGAGGATAAACGGGGACGGGTGATGAGTCTCTATATATTGTCCTTTGGCGGTATCGCGCCGTTTGGGAGCCTGTTAGGCGGTTATCTGGCTGAATTTATCGGGGTGTCGGCGACATTTTTGACATGTGGCGCCATCTGCCTCGCCGGTATCGCTGCTTTTGCTTATGCCCGCCCGGTTTGGCGCAGCCATGCTGAGCCCATTTTCCGGGACAAGGGCCTCATATGTGAAGATTGATTTTAAGCACTATATCTATTGCATTTAAAATTGACATCCGGGTATTAGGATCAAGCTGAGGTTAAGCGACAGCGTCGAAACGGTCCTAATACCCGGATATAATTTCTTTAATGTGTTCCATACGCCTCATTTTGGCTTGATTGCAATGGCTTTTTCACTGATTCTGTTAGTTAACATGGAATTTACAGATGTTTAATTTTATATGATTGACAAGAATTGGAAGTCTATGCTAAGATAAAAATAAATCAATTGATTGATTGAATTCTAGGGAATGAATTATAATTTTACCAACGAATGTAAAATTATCTTAATGATTCTAATGATTGACATGGATATAAAATCTGTAGTAAATTTATATTGTAAAATTTTTCCAGTAATAAGCAAATAATAATACCCTTAAATCTTATGAAATTCTTTCGTCAGAATGCTCCGATTTAAGGGTTTTGTTCATTAGTTGGGAAAAATGCTTCTGTAAAGTACTGTTCAAACAAAAAAAGAATATAACAATAGTTTTCTCTATGCTAACAAAAAAACAACACCCTTAAATCAGTGAAGTTCTTTGGCCGGAATCCTCTGATTTAAGGGAGCAGTTTAGCATACTTTATTTCGTATGCATTTGTTTATTATTATAAGTCACGAATTGAGTTCAGTCAATATATTTTTGGGTATTTATGGAATAATATTTCCAAAATTTAGAAAACAATTTTTAAAGAAGTCTTAGAGTCTGATTATTGATCCGATATCTGACGGTAATGAATTTTGCAAGAGACGGAATCCAGGCAGGTTTCGAAGGGGAGAACCAGGCGGATAAAAAGTAGTGAAACCGCCGGTAATATAAACAAATATGAAATATGAGATATGAAAGGAAGTGAAAAAAATGGAACAACAAAAACTAATTGAGATAATTGCCAAGTCATTAAACATACCCAGCGGCGAGATTGCCGCTACTACGTCTTTATCCCATGAAATAGGTGTTGATTCAATTGAAATGGTAACCCTTTGCCGTAATTTAACCAAAACCTTCAACTGCAATTTAAATGTCGCTGAGATTAAAGAAGCGGATACCGTCGAAAAATTGTTCATGTATATTGAAGAAAAGCAAAAGGTTTCTTAGAGAACGTCAGTAGACTGCATTAAAAATAAGGGGGGCAAATTGAAAAAATGAAAAGTAAGGCATCGGAAAAACGGCGAGTGGTGGTGACTGGGTTAGGAGTCATTTCGCCAATTGGCATTGGCAAAGATAAATTCTGGGAAAATTGCATCAAGGGAAAATCCGGCATAAAAAAGATTGACAGATTTCCCGTAGATCAATTCCAATCACAAATATGTGCTGCTGTCGACGACTTCGATCCCAAAGAGTTTGATTTGAAAGAAAATCAGATATTGCGATTGGACAGATATGCCCAGTTTGCGGTAGCGGCAGCTAAAATGGCCATAAAAGAATCAAAACTTAATATGGATGAAATTAACCCGCGAAGAGCCGGCGTCAGCATTGCCAATGCTATTAGCGGCACCCCTTTTATGGAAGAAGAATTTTTAAGACAAACGGAAAAAGGCACGGAGCCGTTCAATACTGCCTGGACCAGCAAAGCTTTGTATCCGGCGTTTACCTATAGTACTGCTTCTCTCGAAGTAGCAGCGGAATTTAATTTCCGGGGACCTTGTTCGACTTTGCCTACAGGATGCGCGGCCGGATTGGATGCGATAGGTTTTAGTTTTGATATGATCAGGGGCGGATATTCCGATGTTATGATTACCGGCGCTTCGGAAGCGCCCATATGTTCCGTCACCCTTGCCGCTTTTGATGTTTTAGGCGCCGTCTCGTCCAAAAGGAATGCTACGCCGGAAAAAGCATCACGGCCATTTGACAAAGAGCGGGACGGTTTTGTTCTGGGTGAAGGCTGCGGCATACTGGTTTTAGAAGAAAGAGAACATGCTTTAAGAAGAGGCGCTGTTATTCTGGCTGAAATTTATGGGCATGGCTCAACCTGCAATGCTTACCATATGACGGAACTGCTTCCTGACGGGGAAGATTTAAAAAGGGCCTTGGAAATAGCTTTGCAGGATGCCGGCGTATCGCCGGACCAAATTGATTATATCAGTTCTCATGGCAGTTCCACCCAGCAAAATGATGTTAATGGGACAGCTGCTTATAAAGCAGTACTGGGAAAAAGGGCGTATGAAGTACCGGTCAGTTCTCTAAAATCGATGAACGGTCATGCCTTGGCCGCCGCCAGTGCCATGGAAGTGGTTGCTTGTGTTCAGTCATTGGTTAATAAAGAAATTCATCCAACGATTAATTACGAATATCCTGACAGTCGCTGCGACCTGAACTATGTACCCAATAAGAGTATAAAAAAAGATAATTTAAATCTGATTTTAAAAGATGCCAGTGGTTTTTCCGGCATTCACAGCGCGTTGGTAATGGGAACTGAATCTGCTTTGGGAGGCTGATGATGGCTATGATGGATATGAATATGCGACGGGTTGTTATTACCGGTTTGGGCGCCATTGCCCCTAACGGTATTGGCAAAGATGAGATATGGGAAAACTCCGTGGCCGGCAAAAACTGCCTGGATCAAATTACTAAGTTTGATACTGAAAAAATCCCGGTCAAAATGGCCGGTGAAATAAGGAATTTCGTGGAAACGGATTTCCTATCGGCAAGACAGGCGCATAAACTGGATGTTTTCACAAAATATGCAATAGCGGCAAGTGATCTGGCGCTGAAGGACAGCAACGCTGATTTGAATCAAGTTGATAAAACCAGATGCGGCACATACATTGGCAATTGTTTCGGCGGCTGGACCTTTAACGATCAACAATTGAGGCTGCTGCATACAAAAGGAGTTGACGAGTTTAGTCCTTTTGTGGGAACGGCATGGTTTCCGGCGGCTCCTCAAGGTGAAATTACAATTAGAAATAAATTAAAAGGACACAGTAAAACCATCGACGCCGGCCGGGCAAGCGGCTTGGCGGCTATCGGCTACGGGGCGAGGGCTATCGCCCAGGGAAGAGCGGATATTATCCTGGCCGGGGCCAGCGAGGCGGTGATGACTCCCTTTACCTTCTCGGCAATTTATACCGAAGGCGTGGAAGAACCCAGCCACAGAATTTCCGAAAATGGAATTTATCAACCCTTCGACAAAAAAAGAAGCGGTTGGATTCCCGGCGAGGGTGCGGCTATTTTAATGCTCGAAGAATACGAACACGCCCAACGGCGAAATGCAAAAATTTATGGAGAAATCAAAGGTTTCAGTGAAATTGCCGGCGCTTGTCATCCCCGTTTCCTGGCTACCGACGAATTGGGTCTGGATTATACTATCGCCGAGGCCCTTAAGGAAGCGGAAATGGATCAAAATGATATTGATTTGATTATGGCCGACGGCTTGGGAACAAGCGCTGGTGACTTAAGTGAGTATCAGGCGCTGCAGAAAAGTATGAGCAATGTTTATTCGCGAATTCCTGTTACCGTTCCCAAAACCATGACCGGCAACCTGTATGGCGCGGCCGGCGCTTTGGATGCATTTTGGGCAACCCTGTCCATAGAAAGTAATATCGCCTTACCCACTATTAATTATGAAGACCCGGATCCTTTATTTGATTTAACTATAGTGGATGAAACAAAAACAAACCTATCCATCGACAATGTCCTGATTAATGGGCGCGGCAACGGCGGGATATGCGCTAGTTTAGTCATTGGATCAGTCTGTAGCTAAACCATGGATTTGAGAGAAAACATAATGAATTTGCATAGCGACCGTAACGACCGTAACAACTATAACATTATCGATTTAAGTGTTCCTATTGATGTAAATAGCTGGGAACCTAATCCGGTAAAAAGGACAATAGTTGACCATCGAACCGGGGCGGACTTACTGGGAGAAACTCTGGTTTTAATGCGAGGTACAAATATTTTTTCCCGGCTGAAGGAAATGATTAAACAAAAATTGGGTTATGGCTTAGACCACCGGAATTTCCCGGAGGAAAAAGGTCTGTCGTTGTATACATATCAACTTACCACCCACACCGGCACTCACTTGGATGCCCCGTATCATTTTGGCGACGTCACCCAAGCCGGAACAAAAGCAAAGACCATCACCGATATTCCGCTGAAGTGGTGCTTTGGCAACGGCGTCTTGCTGGACGTGGAAGCGGATGCTGCCGAGGCTGTTTCCCGCGGGGAGATTATTGCCAAACTGGAGGAAATGAATTACCGGCTGCAACCCTTCGATATTGTCTTATTGAAAACAGGGGGAGATCAATATAGCGGCACGCCTCAATATTTCACAAATTTCCGGGGTGTTAGTTCCGAGGCAACAGAGTACCTGATTGATTGCGGCGTCAAAATCATTGGCATCGATAGTTTTGGTTTTGATCCTCCCTTTGGCAAAATGATCGAAAAATACCTGAGTGATAGAAATGTAAATTATTTATGGCCGGCTCATTTTTTGGGGCGGAAAAAAGAATATTGCCATATCGAACGATTGGCGAATTTAGGTCAGATCGCAAATCCCATTGGGTTTAAAGTATGTTGTTTTCCTATTAAATTAACCGATAGTGATGCGGGGTGGTGCAGAGTAGTGGCCATAGAAGGTTGAAATCAGGTTTGAACAGCCAAAAAAAGCCAAAGAAAGAAAAAAATAAGAGTTGAGAGGAGTGCGGATAATGGAAAGGACAGCCTTGGTTACGGGGGCGGGTAAAGGAATTGGCAAATCCATTGCCCTGCGACTGGCGGCAGATGGTTTCCACGTTATTTTAGTGTCACGGACAAAAGAACGATTAGAGGAAGTTGCCGGTGAAATTTCTGGAGGCAATGGCAAATCCGCGTATTTCACTTGTGACGTTTCCAAACAGGAAAATGTGGAGGAAATGATAAGCGCCCTGATGCAAACGGTAGCAAAAATTGATGTGCTGGTTAACTGCGCCGGCCGCAGCGGCGGCGGCAAGACGGCGGCGATGGATGATGGACTTTGGCACGACATCATCAATACCAATCTTAATAGTGTTTATTATGTAACAAAGGCAGTTTTGAAGAAAGGAAATATGGATTCCGGCAGTGCGATAATCAATATCGCGTCAACAGGCGGGAAACAGGGTGTAGCCTTCGGAGCTGCGTACAGTGCTTCCAAAGCCGGAGTAATTGCCTTCTCCAAAGCTCTGGGGAAAGAGCTGGCCAAAACAGGGATAACAGTAAATGCCGTCTGTCCCGGATTCGTCGAGAGCGAGATGGCGCAGAAAGTCAGAGAAGCCAATAGCAAGCTGTTAAACATCCCGGTAGAGGATGTGAAAAAGAAATTCGAAAACCTTATACCCATTGGAAGATATATCGAACCGGATGAAGTTGCCGGCATGGTGTCCTATTTAGCATCTGACAAGGCAAGAGGAATTACAATTCAAGCCTTAAATGTCTGTGGCGGGTTAGGCAACTATTAAATTTTTATTTATTAGTAAAGGAGTGGAGAGCGAATGGTAAACAAATCGCCGGCGGCAGCACAAACCCTGCAGTTTGAAGTTACAAATTACATTGTATCCTCAGAATGGCTTCCCGTTGAGGATGAAGACGGCCACGTTCTGGGGGTTCAAAAACGGGAAGGCAACGCGGTCTTTACCAACAGAGAAAATGCAAAATATTCTTTTGTCGGCGCCTTCGATGTTCCTTACGGCAGGGACGGAATAGCAAACGGGTACACAAAGCTGGACTTTGCAGACGGATCCGTGATCATGCTTGCCTGGACATCGGCTTTGCCCTGGGTTGACGGCCAACTTCCCTCTAATAAGGGGCAGGGAACAATTATTAAAGGAACCGGCCGTTTCGAAGGCATCCGGGGAACGTCTGTCTTCAGCGGCAGGCAGCTAAAACCTGCCTCACAGGACCCCAAGTTCACCGCGGTGGCCAATGTGACCCTTACTTATACGCTTCCCTAATACTTTTAATGTACAAAGGAGACGGTAGCGTGAACTACAAATTATTTCATCAAACAACTGCCGCCATTGCGTTTTTGACCATTGTATCCTTTCTGGTTTCCACCCTGGTGTCGGAGCTTATTGGTGATCATAATCTCATCGCAGTTGTTAAAAGAACCATTGTTTACGGGTTATCAATATTGATAGTTTGCATGCCCCTGCTGGTTGTTTCCGGCAGAAAACTGGCCGCCTCATATCCCAATAATCCTTATGTCGGGGCCAAAGCCAAACGGATGAAGTGGATTGCCCTAAATGCGATCATCTTCCTGATTCCTTTGGCCGTTACTCTGAATTATTTGGCCCAAAACAACCAATTGAACATCAGCTTCTATTCCTTGCAGGCGCTGGAAATAATCTGCGGTTCAGTCAATATTCTGCTGTTTGGCAAAATGTATACCGATGGGAGACAAATAAACAGTGAAGTATTTCCTCTAAATAATTAATTAGCGATTTCAAAATTTAAACTTCTTAAATTTTTAAAAGGAGAAAGGAGAAAAGAGAAAATCATGAGTGAAAAAGAGATTTTGGTTAAGGTAACTTCGACTAGGGGAACTTGCCAGGTCGGCCATAAAGAGGGAGATGTGTTCAAAGTGTCAACAGCCGACCCGGGCGGGCTTTGCGGCGCCGCTTACCACACGGTATTCCCGATAATCGCCTTATTAACCTGGGACGGGAAAATACCCCGGGATGATCCGGACAGAATCAATACGTGCTGCCCGGATGTCGAGAATTTGGTAACTTTTGAGATTGTCCGGCAAGAGGTTGAGGAATGAAAAGGGTTAACCGACAGGAGGTGTAAAGACATGGAAGTTACCATGCATGCCGTAGAAATCAATGCCGACCTAGAAACGGTTTATGATATGTGCGCCAATGTATTAAAATGGCCGGAATATTTTCCGCCCTGCAAACAGGCCAAAATCATATCGGAAAAAGACAATGTGCAAGTAATCGAAATAACGGCCCAATCCAATGAGACGGAATTTACCTGGCAATCAGAACGGATATTGTATCCCGGGAGTTACCGGATTGATTTCCGTCAGTCCAGGCCCGGTCCCCTTGTGAAGTACATGCAAGGTGTATGGCGGGCAATTAAGTTGAATAAAGGGGTATTATTGACCCTGGAACATGCGTTTGAGGTCAAGGACAGTGTTGAAGGCCTGGTTGAGAATGTAAGCAATAAGGAAGAAGCCTTAAGATTTATGCACCGGACAATTGAAAATAACAGCAAACAAGAATTGGGTTCCATTAAACGAATATTGGAAAAGGCGGGTTTAGGAGAGGCGGAGGCCATATTTTCCAGCGGAATTGAAATTAAAACAACCGCCGGGCAAGTATACAACCTGCTGTATAATGTGCAAGAGTGGCCCAAACTGCTGCCACACTGCCAAAAGATTACAATGCTGTACGAAGACGGCCGCAATCAGGAATTTGAAATGACTGTTACCGGCGCGCAAGACAAAACGGAAGTTATGAGATCCATACGCCACGGATACGCCAATAATATAATTGAATATTTTCAGCCTTCATTGCCGCCGGCATTACAAAGGCATGAAGGGAAATGGATCATTACCGGGACGGAGAATGGGGTGCATCTTGAGGCCTGGCACAGTATAACACTGTTGAAAGAAGGGGTTAGAAAACTATGGGGGGAGATGGAAATGGAAAAAGCCTTAAAAATTGTCCAACAGGCAATTGACAGAAACAGTATGACAACCATGCAAACGATTAAATCCTATTTAGAGTGAAATGGAAATAATAAAGTGAATATTTTGAAAAAAGAGGAGAGGAAGTCCAATGTCAGAAAACAGAAAATCACCCGTTTTCCAAAATTTCAATCGTCTGATGGCCGGTGGGTTTGATCACACCGACTATACCAGAATGGTCAACCGAGTTGGCCGCGGCGAAGATCATGTGCAGGTATGCGAGGAACTTGGCGACAAATCCTATGCTTATGCCGAAGAAGAATTGCAAAAAGGGCACCAGGAAACAGCGAAAATCTTTTTCATAAAAGCGGCAGCGGATTATCGAATTGCCGAATACGACATTGTTGAAATAAGCGACGAGAGACTCCGGATTTACGGGAAGCTTTTGGATAGTCATGCCCGCGGTCTTCAATTGTATGACAATTTTACCGCTGAAAAAGTGGAAATTCCTTATAAAAATTCTAAAATGAGCGGCTGGATGCTGATCCCGCGGCAAGCGGCGCCAGACGTTCCCGTCATTGTTGCCATCGGTGGACTGACAGGCTTTAAAGAGGAAGTGCATACAGTAGCCATGTCGCTGATCAACAGGGGTTTGGCCGTCCTGCTTATTGACGGGCCGGGCCAGGGAGAATCGCTGTACTTCAACAAATGTTATTTGGAAATAGAAATTGAACAGGCCTACGATGTAATATTCGACTACATATTGAGCCGCAGTGACGTAGGAAACAAAATTGGCATATTTGGCGCCAGCTTCGGCGGCTATTTCGTTCCCCGCATAGCCGGCTTTTTATCACATAAACTGGCTGGCTGCGTAAGCCGCGGCGGGTCGTATGAACCGAAGGAAATGGTTGGAAAATATCCGCATTCTTTAGAAAAACTGGCGATCCGGTTCGGAACAACTGAAAAATATGTAACCGAAAATCTGCTGGACAAAATGACCTTGCAAGGGATTGCCGAGAAAATAACCTGTCCCCTTTTGATTATTCACAATGAGCAAGATCCTCTTTTCAATGTTGCGGGAGTAAAAAGGACATATGCGGAAGCTGCGGCCACGGATAAAACAATTAAACTTTATCCGGGTGTCGACCACTGTGTGACTCTCGATGATACGGAAGTGCACAGATACTTTGTAGATTGGTTTGCCGACAGACTGTTAGCATAATAAGATCGCATAATAAGAACAAATCTGACAGCTAATTAATATCTATAATATCTATAATAAAGAAACCTATATATAAAGAAACCGCTTAAGTTTTAACGGTTTCTTTATGTTTTTACCCAATAATCCATATAATCCATCCCAAAATGATTCCAACATTAATTTTACTGATTCGTTTTAAAATGAATTGATTTAAAAGATTGACAAAAAAATGAAATGAATGATAAAATTAAAATAAATCAATCGATTGATTGAAAGGAGGCTTTATGGAAACGAATACACAGAGCAAATTAATTAAAGCGGCCACCCCCCTATTTGCGACAAAAGGGTTCGCCGCGGTGACCGTTCGCGAGTTGGCAGAGGCCGCCAAAGTTAACGGCGCACTTATTTCTTACTATTTTTCGGGGAAGGAAGGTTTGTACCTGGCGGTATTGGAAGAGCAGTTCGTTCCGATTATACAGATGATGCAAGGGCTGGCGGCCACGAACCATCTGTCGGCCATGGAACGGCTTACCCAATACGCCCGGAATATCATGATTATTCATCGTCAGAATCCTTTTTTAACGCAATTCATACATAGTGAGCTTGTCAATCCATCCGCCTGTGGCGGAGAAGTAGTAGCCAATTATGTTTCCCGGCTTTCGCAACTCATTCAGGTTATTCTGAAAGACGGTGTTGCCAGCAGCGATTTTAAACCAAATTTCAGCCTTGATTATGCAACAGTCTTTTTCGCAGGCATCATAAATTATTACTATATTATCAAGCCTTTCGTAAATGAATTGGCAAAGCTCTCAGATCAATCAGACGAAGAATATTTTGTCCAGGCGATTCATCTTTTTCTACATGGGATTATAGGAGGAAGAGTACATGAACAAAAAAATTAATAAAAAAATAATTGTCGCCGCCATTGCCGTTGTTGTTCTGGCGGTGTTGGCTGTTGGGGGCTACAGGCTGTATCTGCCCAAGGAAAAAAGCATTAAGGCTACCGGCACAGTGGAAGTAACCCTTACTGACATCGTGCCTAAAACCAACGGCTATATGTCGCAGTTAGCCATTCAAGTGGGGGATACCGTTGGGGCCGGTCAGGTCGTTGCGCATATTACCCGCGCCGATTTAAAAGCGCAGTTGCTGGCCGACGAAGCTGCCCACAGCAAGGCGCAAGCCCAGTTGGCCGACCTGGAAAAAGGCTCCCGGCAGCAGGAAATTCAGCAAGCCGAAGCCAATGTGGTGTCGGCGCAGGCAACGTATGATAAAGCAAAAAACGATTTGGAGCGTTATCGGGTTCTGTACCGTGACAATGCCATATCGGCGCAGCAGTTTGACACCGCTCAGGCCAGCTATGATGTTGCCCACAACACTCTCCTTGCCAGCCAATCCCAACAGAGCCTGGTAGCCGAAGGCAATCGCCCCGATGTTATCGAAGCCCAGCGGAATGAAGTAAAGCGGCTGCAGGCCGTTATCGAAGTCACTCGCGCCGCCCTGGCCGACACCGTTGTTGCCAGTCCCCTTAACGGGGTGGTATTGACCAAAAACTTTGAAAACGGCGAGTATCTCAATGCCGGTTCGGCCATCGCCACCATTGGCGATCTGAATGACTGCTGGGTCAAAATCTACGTTTCTTCCGCCGAACTTGGCCTTATTGAAGTGAGTCAGCCGGTAGATGTTCATATCGATTCTTATCCCAACAGGGTGTTTGCCGGCACGATTAAGGAGATCAGCCAAAATGCGGAGTTTACGCCGCGCCAGAGTATTACCCAACGGGAAAGAGCCAACCTGGTGTTTTATGTGAAAGTAAAAATTGATAATTCCGAAGGCATCTTAAAGCCGGGAATGCCGGCGGATGTGGTCATCCAATTATGATCACGTTAAATAATATCACGAAAAATTATGGAACTTTAACGGCAGTAAATGATATTTCACTGTCGGTGAATGAGGGCGAAATATTTGGGCTGGTCGGGCCGGACGGCGCCGGCAAAACGACAATTATCCGGATGCTGACAGGGCTGCTTTCCCCAACTTCGGGAAGTCTTACCGTGTTAGGCGCCGCCAACCCGGAAAGCGTCAAGGATCACCTCGGGTATGTTCCGCAAAAATTCAGCCTCTACGGCGACTTAACAGTCATGGAAAACATTCGGGTATTTGGGTCGCTATGCGGACAATCAGAAGAGCAAATTGATGATTTAGCCACTCATATCCTTGATTTTACCAAAATACTGCCGTTTAAGGACCGTTTGGCTGACAACCTGTCCGGCGGGATGAAACAAAAATTGGCTCTGGCAGCCGGTTTGATGCATCAGCCGCAGCTGTTCTTTCTCGACGAACCGACCACCGGCGTTGATCCCGTTTCCCGGCGGGATTTTTGGCGCATGCTGTTCAAACTCAATAAGGAAGGTACAACTATTTTTGTATCCACACCGTATATGGATGAGGCGGAACTCTGTACCCGCATTGCTTTCCTGCATAACGGGCGCATTGTTTCCTGCGATTCCCCCCAGGGATTGCGCCGGACCTACCCTTATAAAGTGCTGGAACTGAAAACGAATGACCGGAACATTAAGGAACATCTGGCTCCATGCCCGCTTCTTGATATCAACATGTTTGGGGAAGCCTACCATTTAGTGGTGGAAGACATGGCGGCGGCCGTTCAGATAAAGTCCGCCCTGGCCGCAGCCAATATCGCTGTTGCTGAACTGGAAGAAATTCAACCCACGCTGGAAGACGTGTTTGTTGCTTTGGCAAGTGAGGTGGCTTGAATGTATGCTGTGGAAGTTAGCAATCTTACCCGCCGCTTTGGCGATTTTACGGCAGTAAATAATGTTTCGCTGAAAATTAGAGAGGGCTCCATTTATGGCTTTCTTGGCCCAAATGGTTCCGGGAAGTCCACCACCATCCGGATGCTGTGCGGCTTATTGGAACCGACCGCGGGAAACGGCAAAATACTAGGGCTGGATATTGGCCGTGACGGTGAGGCCATCAAGCACAAGATCGGCTATATGTCGCAAAAATTTAGCCTGTATGATGATTTAACCGTCCTGGAAAATCTGGAGTTTTATGCCGGTATGTACAGCTTGTCGCGCAATACGGCCAGACAGAGAATTGAAGAGATGCTGGCCATGGCCGGCCTGGAAGGCCGGCAGCATGAACTGGCAGTCAATCTTTCCGGCGGCTGGAAACAGCGTCTGGCTTTAGGCTGTTCCATTATTCATACACCGCCCATTCTTTTTCTTGATGAACCCACGGGCGGCGTTGATCCCAAATCCAGACGCATGTTTTGGGATATCATCTATCATTTAGCATCCCAGGGCACCACCGTAATGGTTACAACTCACTTTATGGATGAAGCGGAACATTGTGACGCCATTGGATTTATATTTGAAGGAAAGTTGATTGCCGACGGCGCCCCGTCCCAGCTAAAAAAGATGATCCCAGGCATATTGGTGCGCATTAATACGCCGCAGCCGATGGAATTGCTGGAAACCCTGGAAGCCAGTAAAATTCCTTATCTTGATATTTACCCCTTCGGGGCCAGTTTGCATATTCTCGTCGAGGTGGATCAACTGGACCAGGTTGTGTCCTTTCCCTATGAACAAATCACTCCGGGATTGGAAGACGTCTTTGTTCATTTAGTAAAGTCTCAGCATAAGGAAAAGGAGATGATAGCATGAGGCGACTGCGGGCCATGCTGATCAAGGAATTCATACAAATGCGGCGTGACCGGTTAACCTTGGCCATGATGCTGATGGTGCCGGTTGGACAGCTTTTGCTGTTTGGTTTCGCCATTAACACCGATGTCAAACATTTGCCTACCATTGTATTTAACCAGTCATTGCAGCAAGACAGCCGTGAACTGCTTGACTCCCTGGCGGCCAGCGAATATTTTAATATAAATTATGTGGCAAAGAATTTTCAGGAGGTAAATGACGCCGTTGATTCCGGCAAAGCCAAGGTGGGTATCATCATACCGCCTGATTTCTCAGATAATTTAAAGCATGGCCGAACGGCGACCGTCCAGGTGATTGTGGACGCGTCTGATTCCATGTCCGCCTCTTCCGCCATCAGCGCCGCCCAGTTGATCGGTCAGCTGAAATCACAGCAGATTCTGCTGCAGAAAGTGCGGGGCTATACCGGGCATACCGCCCAGAACCCTTACGATATTCGTATCCGCCCGTGGTATAATACGGACTTTGTGTCGGCTTTTTATATGGTGCCGGGTATTATGGGGGTTATTTTAACCATGACCATGGTAATGATCACTTCCATGGCTATTGTCCGGGAACGGGAACGGGGCACACTGGAGCAGCTTATCGTTACCCCTCTGAAGAATTGGGAATTAATGCTGGGAAAAATTATACCCTATAGTATTGTCGGCTATGTGCAAGTAACGGTGGCTATCGTGGTGGGCATCTTTGTATTTGACCTGCCCATTCGCGGCAGCATCGGCCTGCTGTACATTCTTACAGCCTTCTTTATTGTTGCTTCGCTGGCGCAGGGAATCTTCATCTCAACAGTGACCAAAACTCAAATGCAGGCCATGCAGATGTCCTTTTTCATTTTTTTACCCAGCGTATTGCTCTCCGGGTTTATGTTTCCCCGGGAGGCCATGCCGCTGGGGTTTAATTTACTCGGAAATTTATTGCCGATTACTTTCTATTTGCAGATCATGCGGGGCATTATTCTCAAAGGTGTGGGTTTGAGCATACTGTGGCCGCAGGTTATGGCCCTAACCTTATTTATAATCATCGTGCTAACAATCAGCATCAATAAATTTCAGAAGAAGATTGTTTAGGGGGCGGTAAGAGTATCCCATTCCACATAAAGACATTAATGAAGCGGAGAAGTGGATAGAAGGTAGAAGATAATGGTATATTATGTCTAACTTAGCTATAATATAGATGGAACGCATTACTACCGCTTAACCTCAGCTTATCCTAATACCCGGATGTCAGTTCTTTAATGCGCCATATATAGATTAAGAAAAATGGTTATTTTGCCGGGCAATTTTGCTGGTATGCAGCTGTAATTGCTGTAATAGCCACCAAATGTTTTTAAGGAGTTGCTTATTGTGGAACATGATACTGCCGCTAAAATTATCAATACCGCTATTCCATTATTCGCGAAAAAAGGATTTGTCGCCGTCACCATCCGGGAAGTGGCGGATGCCGCGCAAATAAACAGTTCGGCTATTTCTTACTATTTCAATGGTAAAGAGGGTCTTTACCATGCGGCGTTGGATAAAATTTTTTCACCTGTAACCAAGCTGCTGAGTACGGTAGAAACCATGACCGCAGTAAAACCGGTTGAACGCCTTACTTTGTATGCCCGCAACATCGGCACAATCCACCATGAGTGCCCTTTTTTAGCCCGCATCATCCATAGTGAGCTTGCCAATCCAACCCGTTGTGGTGAAATAATAATAAAGAAATACATTGCCCAGCTGTACCAGTTTGCGTGCCAGTCCTTGCGTGAAGGTATTGATAGCGGTGAGTTTTCTCCCGATTTGAATATTAGCTACGCTACCATATCTTTGGCCGGAATCATGAACTTTTACTTTCTTGCCACCCCTCTCATCAAGGAATTTGCCCAATTGTCCGAGCAATCCGATGAGGAATATATTTCCCAGGCGCTCAGGATTTATCTGAATGGGATCAAAGTGAGAGAAAATCCGCAAACTTAGCGTTCAATAGGGAATGCAGCATTAAAGAATTATGATTATATCCGGGTATCGGGATGCTTATCCTAATATCCGGATGTTGACTCTTTAATGCATCCTATATACTCTGTGTTTAAACCGGACGGGAAAGGAGGAGATGAAGCTGATTTCCGGGATGAAATTCGGGTCCATGTTCCGGGCGCTGCGGCACCGTAATTACCGTTTGTACTTTTTCGGCCAGGGAATATCACTGATCGGCACATGGATGCAGTGGACGGCGATTGTTTGGCTGGTGTACCGTCTGACCGGGTCGGCGCAGGTACTGGGCACAGTCGATTTCTTTGGCCAAATTTCCGGTGTGGTTCTTATTCCCTTGGCCGGGGTAATCCTGGACCGGTGGGACCGGTATAAAGTCGTCATTGCAACGCAGATTTTCGCCTTGCTGCAAGCGGCTATCCTGGCGGCGCTGGTGCTGTCGCAAAGTATCGCCGTCTGGCATATCGTAGTGCTTAACTTCTTGCTGGGTGTGGTTAACTCCTTTGGCATGCCGGCAATGCAATCCTTTCTGTCCCAAACCGTCGACGACAAAGAAGATCTCAGCAACGCCATCCCCCTTAATTCGGCTATGATTAATGGCGCCCGGATCATCGGTCCGTCGATTGCGGGGCTTGCCATCAGTGCTTTCGGCGAAGGCTGGTGTTTTTTGCTTAATGCCGTCAGCTTTGCCGCAGTGCTTGCCGGGCTTAGGCTCATGAAGGTGAACCGTCCGTATGTTGCAGCAAATAAGGAAAAAAACCTGCTGGCAGGACTCAGGCAAGGCATTGCTTACACCTATCGCGTTGTGCCAATCAGACTGGTGCTTGCTTTGCTTGCCCTGGTATGCTTGGCAGGCATGCCGGTTATGGTGCTTATGCCGGTTCTTGCCGGCCGGGTATTGTCGGGGGGACCGGAGATATTGGGTTTATTAATGGCCTTTTTTGGGCTGGGAGCACTTACGGGAACCGTATGTCTGGCTTCCCGCATGACCGTGCTGGGGCTTGAAAATATTATTGTGATAGCCGGTTCAGTTTTTGGCGCCGGGTTGATAGTATTTGCCGCATCCAAAGTGCTGTGGCTGTCCTTAGCCGCGTGCTTTATCATGGGCGTTGGGCTCATTGTTCAGTTCGCTGCCACAAATACCATCATCCAGACGCTTGTGGACGAGGATAAACGGGGACGGGTCATGAGCCTCTACACATTGTCCTTCGGCGGTTTTGCTCCATTCGGCAGTCTTTTGGCGGGCCATTTAGCCGAAATTATCGGAGCGCCGGCGACATTATTGATAGGCGGAACCATCTGCCTGGCAGGCGCCGCTGCTTTTGCTTATGTCCGGCCGGTCTGGCTCGCCCATGCTGAGCCTATCTACCGGAACAAAGGCTTTATCTGCGAAGATTAGAGCGATTCGCGTCAAACAGGTACGCTACGTAACAACATGACTCCCGCCGGCATATTATGTATCAGGCAGGATACGCCCTGTTCTATTTGTCCGGAAGGAGGGATTGAAATGTCTGATAGAAAGCGTTCCTGGGATCAACCTGAAATTGTGGATTGGGAGGAAGAAGATTACGAAGAGGAGACGATGCGTCAGGATGAGCGCCAGCTATTTGTCGGAGTTGGTTTCGGCTTTTGCTCTCCGCGGCGATTTTGTTCTCCGCGACGATTTTGTTCTCCACGGCGATTTTGTTCTCCGCGGCAATTCGGCTGTCGACCGTTTTTCTTCTGTTTCCCGCGCCAGGGTTGTTTCCCCAGACCTTGTTTCCCAATTTAGCTTAGGCCGGTTGATTACCTATCCATATCTATAGATTCTTCTGCTATATATGCCGCATCAAAGAATTGACATCCGGGTATTAGGATAAGCTGAGGTTAAGCGACAGCGTCGAAGCGTTCCTAATACCCGGATATAATTTCAATTCTTTAATGCGTTCCATATAGATAAGGTTGTCCATTTTGGAACACCTTATCTTTTTTAATTTTTTAATGCCCGGGCCGGGCGAACAGATTTTTGTGAGACTGGCAGCCGGTTATTTTCCGTGTTAAAATTAATATAATATAAACTTACATAACCGCATAATCACATAATCAATAGAACGGAGTCGAAGAAATGATATTGGTAAAAGGCCTGGTCAAGAAGTTTGCTGAACGGGTAGCTGTAGATCACTTGGATCTAACCATCGAACCAGGGGAAACATTTGGGCTTTTAGGACCTAACGGCGCGGGCAAAACAACAACTATCCGGGTTTTGACCATGCTGACCCGGCCCACGGAAGGCGAGATCAACATTAACGGCTGGCATCTGCCGGCGGATGAGACCAAAGTCAAGGCAGTCATCGGAGTAGTTCCCCAGCATTTGAATCTGGATGCCGACTTAACCGCCAGGGAAAATTTGGACTTGCACGGTCGCTTGCATCATATTCCAGAGGCCGGGCGCCGGCGGCGGGTGGAAGAGTTGCTGGAGTATGTGGAACTCGTGGAGCGGGGAAATGACATGGTCAATACCTTTTCCGGCGGGATGAAACGCCGGCTGATGATTGCCCGGGCGCTGATGCACCAGCCCCAGGTATTGTTTCTGGATGAACCTACGGTTGGCCTTGATCCGCAAGTTCGCCGCAAACTATGGGACCTGATTCGCCGGTTAAACGGAGAAGGTCTGACCGTGCTGCTCACTACCCACTATATTGAGGAAGCGGAACAGTTGTGCCAACGGGTGGCGATTATGGAAAAGGGAAGGCTCATTGCTCTTAACAGTCCGGCGGCCTTATGCCGGCGACTTGGCAAATTCGTGGTGGAATGGGCTGACCAGGGCGGCACGGAGTACCGGTTTTTTGCCAGCCGGGCCGAGGCCGCAGATTTTGCTGCGGCGTTGACGGTAAACGCTACATTGCGTTATACCAACCTGGAAGATGTATTTGTGGAAATAACAGGACGGAAAGTGGCCGGATAAGTAGACAATTACCTGAGGAGGTCCGGTTGATGGAACAAGCCAGGCTGATTGTAAAAGCGCTCGCTGACGCGGGGCATCAGGCGTATATCGTCGGCGGCGCCGTGCGTGACCTATTGCTGGGAAAATCCTCCCAGGACATAGATATAGCTACCAGCGCTTCTGCCGACGAGATACGGCAGGCTGCCGCCGCTCATGGCTGGGGAACGGTAGAAGTCGGAGCGGCTTTTGGCGTAATCATTGTGGTCGTGGGTGAAACAACCTACGATGTTGCCACTTTTCGGGCGGAAACATACGGTGAGGACAGTCATCGACCGGAACAAGTACAACTGGGAGTATCTTTGACGGAAGATTTGCAGCGCCGGGATTTTACCATGAATGCCATGGCCCTCGATATTGACGGCAATATCATCGATCTGTTTGGCGGGCGGGACGATATCGCCGCCAAACTCATTCGTACTGTCGGCAATCCCTATGAAAGATTTGCCGAAGATGCTCTTAGAATGTTCAGGGCCGCCCGTTTTGCCGCCTGCTTTGGTTTCCGGCTTGACCCTGCGGCCCAGGCGGCCTTCAGTCCGAATCTGGCGCGGGTTGCCGGCCTGTCGGTAGAGAGAGTGCGGAATGAACTGCAAGCTACGCTGATCGCACCATGGGCGAGTGTGGGGCTTAAAATTATGATGGTTACCGGTCTCTTGGCGGCAGAGTGCAGGAATACCGAACAAAGGGTTGCCAGGTCTGTGCCTATTTTGCCTGAGCTTGGCCGTTTGCCCGGTTTACCTCAGAATGCCAGATACCATAAATATGATGTATGGACCCATACCCTGGCAACTGTGGATAACGTGCCTGCCGCCGCCGCCTTGCGCTGGGCAGCTCTGCTGCATGACGTGGCCAAGGGATGGCCGGGAGTACGGACAGTAAACAAGTATGGTCAGCCATCTGATCCGGGACATGAGCGAGTTGGCGCCGAGGTGGCGGAACAAATCCTCCTTAGACTTAAAGTGAGTTCCGCGGTAACCGGCCAAGTAGCCTGGCTGATTCGGCGCCACTTAATTTTGCCTGTTCCCGAGGAAAAAAAGGTATTGGGGTGGCTCCGACGTTTGGCCAGGGATTTCAGGAACATCCGGGAATTTAGGCAACAGGTTGATCAGCTTCTGGAACTGCACCGGGCCGACAGGCTGGCCGGTCATACCATGCCGGATATTGAAACCCTTGATAGAGTAAAGGAACTGGTTGCAGCCATCTGCCGGCAAGTCCCCTTTTATCCGGGGCAATTAAGTATCAGCGGCAAAGAGATCGCCGCCCGGCTGGGGACCGGTCCGCAGGTGGGAAAATTTCAGCTTAATCTGCTGGAAAGGATACAAACCGGGGAATTGGCCAACACCCGCGATTCTCTGCTGGCGGCCCTCACGGCCAGGCTGAAGCGGCAGCCGGTGTCCAATCAGGATTAACAGAAATAGGACTTGGCGCGGGCCAAGTCCTATTTAAAGATTTTTTATGTATTTATGTAATTTTATGAATCTATTAATCTTTGGCTTTTAGTTTCTCAAGCTGCAGGTACTTTTTCTGAAGCTCGTGTTCAATTATGTCAATTTCTTTGTAAATGGGATCTACTTTGGGACCTTCGCAGGATCCGGACAGAAATACCGCTTTGCCGTAGTCTTTAAATAGACGGTCCTGTTTGCTTTCCAGGAACTCCATCTGCAGACGGAGTTCAGTGACATCTTTCGCCCATTTCAAATCATCGCTTAAATTATCCCAGGCTTCTTTGAATTTTTTAGATACCAATTCCGTATAGTCATTAAATTTTCCCTTATCCATATCTATCCCTCCCAGTTTGAAATGGTTTCTATATATGTCGCATTTAAAGAATTGGCATCCGGGTATTAGGATAAGCTGAGGTTAAGCGGCAGCGTCGAAGCGTTCCTAATACCCGGATATAATTTCCAATTTTTAATGCGTTCCATATGGTTAATGTTATTATAACATATTTTAAAATGGAAGTGAATAATTTTTATGAGAAAATAATTATCGCCATATTGAGAGCATTGCCGAGAACAAATGTTTATTCGAAAAATACACTTGACTATCAGTACAAGATAATTTATAATCAAATAGACTTCATAGTCCACACAATGAACAGGAAGCTGACTTATTACAAGCTTCAGAGATCTGGCGGGTGGTGCGAGCCAGGGCGCGTAAAGTCAAGTTCCGCCTGGGAGTGGCTGATGATGAATCAGGACGGGTTCCGCCCGGTACAGCGGCAAAAGTGGCCGCAAGGCAACATGGGTGGCACCGCGGGATAAGTCTCGCCCCAGATATATGTGGGCGAGGCTTTTTAATTTTATTATGATTTAATGGAGTGAGTGATTAGTATGGCTAAAACTGTTAAAAGGGTACACAACTTTTATTCCGGGCCGGCGGCTCTTCCCTTGTCCATTCTCCAACAAGCGCAAGCGGAACTTTTGGATTTTAACGGCACAGGCATGTCCATCATGGAGATCAGCCATCGCAGCAAAGACTACGAGGCGGTGCACAATCGCGCTATTGAATTATTGAAGGAGTTGCTGGGTATACCCGCAGGTTATGATGTTCTGTTCCTGCAAGGAGGAGCCAGTCTCCAGTTTGCCATGGTACCCATGAACTTTCTGGCACCCGGCAAAAAGGCCGGATACGTCATGACCGGGACCTGGGCGGAGAAAGCTTATGCCCAAGCGGAAAAACTGGGCGAGGTCTTTATCGCCGCCAGTGCCAAAGAAGGAAACTACCGCCGTATACCGTCTCCCGGGGAACTCAACTACGGCCCGGATACCGCCTATCTTCACATTACTTCCAACAATACTATCTTCGGCACCCAGTGGCAGTCTTTCCCCGAGACCGGCGCCGTGCCGCTGATTGCCGACATGTCCAGCGATATCTTGTCCAAACCGTTTGACGTGAGCAAATTCGCCCTGATTTATGCCGGAGCCCAAAAGAATCTTGGTCCTGCCGGCGTAACGGTAGTTATCATCCGGCACGACCTTTTAGATCGGGCGAATAAGAAAGTGCCGACCATGCTGCGGTACGAGACATATGCCAAAGACAACTCATTATACAATACGCCGCCCACTTTCAACATATATATGGTCAGTCTGATGCTGGCCTGGGTAAAAGAACAGGGCGGTCTTGCAGCCCTGCACCGCCGCAATCAGGAAAAAGCGGCTCTGGTTTATGATGCAATTGATGCCAGCAATGGTTTCTATGTCGGTCATGCCCAACCGGATGTCCGCTCGCTGATGAATATTACATTCCGGCTGGCTAACGAGGATCTGGAGAAAAAATTCCTTGATGCGGCTAAGCAAGCCGGTTTCGTCGGTCTGGCGGGACACCGCTCGGTAGGGGGCTGCCGGGCTTCTGCCTATAACGCGGTTCCCTATGAGTCCTGCCTGGCTTTACGGGAGCTAATGTTTACTTTTCAAAAAGAAAATTGGTAGAATCAGCAAGCAGTGGGTTTTCCTTCGGGGATTAAGGGAAAAGGACTATAAAAAGGGAATAAGGCGGCCCGGTTACGGGTCGTCTTATTCCTCTTTCAATATTCCCGGTATGTTTCTACTTCGCTGGCTCTTTAAATTAGCCAAAACGTTTTCGATACTCAAGTCTGCAGCCGGCCTTACATTGACCAGGCTGGTTAGGTAGACAGTTCACTTGCTTCCAACGCTTCTAGCCACTCTAATTCATTTACTATTTTTTCTCTGTATTTGGGGGGGAGTTTAGCTATCCTACGGGCGAATAAATAAACATCAAAAGAGATTTCAGCAAACTCGGGATGTAATTTCTGGCGGATAATAGAGGGAGCTTTGGCGAAATAGCCTAAATAAATCAGTATTTCCGGGTTGCCGTCCAGCACCTCGGCCAATACCCGTGAGACGTCTTCGGAAGGCGGGGGTAAATGGCCGTTTTGCAGCTTACTGATATATGACGGGGCAATTTTATGTCCTTTTTCCTGGCAACGGCAGGCGATTTGCCGTAACGACATGCCGCTTTTCTTAATGTAATAAGCCAGTAAATCTGTATAACGTTTATTCATTTATAAATCATTCCATTTTTTACATTTATTATATTGTATATTGAGATAAAAGTCAACGATCAAGGAAATTGTACATTCTATTTTTTGCAAATCCAATAATTAAATTCACTGAGAAATATGGCTTTTTGGTGTCAATGCTTGGCGCTTTTTTTTATAAAATAACAACTGATTTATATTTAAGTAAAAATATGGTACCCCAGAAATATTTTCTGATGATAAAAAACTCAACAAAATTCGGTGGATAATGAACTATATTCTTAACCCGCTAATATTTATTTTTTCATACGGGAAATATATCCTATCAGCAGGTATTAGCCAAAAAGATCACGAAATTATTATTTAATAATTATTTTTATATGGGTTGATTCAGCACTGAAAGGAGTGTTGGTTATGGATAATCAGGATAAGATTAACGAGGTTACCCCGGCTTGCGGCTGCGGGTGTTCGTCCTGCGGCGACTCTGGCGGCGGGGAGGCGCCGGCGGCTAGCGAGTTTAGTCTGCATATGGAGAAACTGCAGGAAGCAGGAGATGCCGCGGCCATCGCGGCAGAATGCCGCCAGGTTTTGGCGGCGGATCCTGCAAACAGCGAAGCTTATTTTTGGCTGGGTGTGGTGTCATCCATGGCAGGCAATTACCAGCAGGCAGTGGACGAATACTCCCAAGCAATTGAGTTGAGTCCGAGAATTTTTCAGTACTATTCTTATCGCGGCAGTGCCTACGCGGCTCAGGGCGATGTCCAGAATGCCGTCCTGGACTATAGCAAAGCGCTGCTGTACCATCCCCAGGATTGGTTAAGTTACGCCAATCGCGGCGTAATCTATTTGGAAAACCAGATGTATGATCATGCTATTGATGATTTAACGAAAGCCATTGATTTGGAGCCTGCCGACCTGGGCTCATACCTTAGCAGAGGCGACGCCTTTGTGGCGAAGAACTTGTTTTCCGTGGCCATTGCCGACTATTCCAAAGTTCTTACCGAGTCTCCGGAAGATACTAACGCGCTAATGAAGCGGGGACAAGCCTACTTTGAAATCGGCATGAACGATGAAGCCATGGCCGATTTAAACAGGGCCTTGGAACTTGAGCCGGAAAATATCATGCTTCTAGCTGTCCGGGCCTCTGTTTATCTGGGTCAGGGTAAAATGGACGAGGCCATTGCCGACTTCAGCCGGGCGGCGGAACTGGACCCGGAAGACGCAAGGCCCTACTTTTTCCGGGGAGTGGCTCATGTAGCCAAAAAAGAATACGCCGAGGCCATTGAGGATTTAAACCGCTCCCTTGCGTGTAATCCGGACAATGCCCTTACTTATTATAATAAAGCGTTATGCTGCGAAATCGAGCAGCGAACAGAGGAAGCCGTCGCTGCTTTTAAACGGTTTTTGGAACTGGCCAATCCCGAGGCGGCTGAATTCCAGCACGCCCAGGAACGTATTAAGGCCTTGGATGGTTCCGGTAACGGTGATTTGATCCAATGATGCAACCGCCTTACCGGGCCGCTTGCTTCTTTGCTTAGTGGAGGTTGAAGGGATGGAAAAAAGAAGTTTGGGACGCACCGGCTTAATGGTTACCCCCATTAGCTTTGGCGCTTTACCGGTGCAACGCTGTACATTCGGGGAAGCGGGCGCTGTATTGCAGGCGGCCCTTGATGCCGGCATTAATTTCATTGACACTGCCCGGGCATATACGGATAGTGAGGAAAAAATCGGCCGGTATGCTGCTTCGCGCCGCAAGGAATTTTATTTGGCGACAAAGAGCCTGGCCAGGACGAGAGAAGCCATGTTGATGGATATTGATACAAGTCTTCAGATGATGCGGACCGATTATATTGACTTGTATCAGATTCATAATATAAAAGTGGAGCAGGATTTAAACGCCGTCATGGCGCCGAGCGGGGCATTGGCGGCGCTCAAGGAGGCCAAAGCCGCCGGTAAGATCAGACACATCGGCATTACCGGCCATAATTTCGGACTGCTGGTTCAAGCCTTGAAATCCAACCAGTTTGACACCGTCCAGGCCCCGTTTAACTGCGTGGAGCAGGGGGCGCTGACGGAACTCTTTCCTTTAGCCCGTTCTATGGATATAGGCTGTATCGTCATGAAACCCCTGGGGGGCGGACTGATCGAAAGTGCCGATCTTGCTCTCCGGTTTATATTGGAGAATGATTACCTGGTGGCCATTCCCGGTATGGACCGGGTGGAACAAATTGCCGCCAATTTATCCGTGACCAGGGATTTTCAGCCATTGTCCGCTGCCGAAAAGGCTAAACTCAAGGCTGAGGCTGAAGCCCTGGGCCCGAACTTTTGCCGCCGCTGCGGCTATTGTCTGCCCTGTCCGCAGGGAATTGATATTCCCACCATGTTTATCTTCCATTTGCAGTATGTCAAATATGGATTGAAAACCGCTATTCCCGACCGTTATGCGGGCCTGAAAGCGAAGGCTTCCGCCTGTGTGGAGTGCGGGGAATGTGAAACGCGCTGCCCTTATAATTTGCCTATCCGGCAGCGCATGAAGCAAGTCGCGGCGGACCTTGGTTAAGTAGTCTGACATCCGGGTATTAGGAACGCTTCGACGCTGTCGCTTAACCTCAGCTTATCCTAATACCCGGATGTCAATTCTTTAATGCGACATATACATATATAGAAGAAAGGAGCGAAAAAAATTGGCGAACAATCGGTTTGACGTTGCGGTTGTTGGCGGGGGACCGGCGGGGTTATCCGCCGTTATCACCGGCCGTATCCGCAATAAGGAAATTGGTTTGTTTGAGCATCTTGACTTTAGCCAAAAGCTTCAGAAAGCTCACATTGTTGACAACTATCCGGGAATTCCCCAGGTAAGCGGTAAAGGTCTTATCCAGCAGTTTGCCTCGCATGCTTTAGCCCATGGCCCGGCTTTGATAAAAGAAAAAGTGCTCAATATTTTTCCCGGGGACGAGTTCTTTACCCTGCTTACTGCCGGAAATACCTACGAAGCCAAAACCGTGATACTGGCTACCGGAGTTGTCAGCACTCTTTTGTTTAACGGTGAGCGGGATTTCCTCGGCCGGGGGGTCAGCTACTGCGCGACTTGCGACGGGCGTATGTTTGAGGGCAAGGATGTGGCGGTTATCTCCTACACTACCGAAGGGGAAAATGAAGCCGGCTTCTTGGGTGAAATCTGCCGTAATGTCTATTATCTGCCGCAGTACAAAGGTGACTTTTCCAAGATGCGGGCCGAGGTAAAAGTCCTGGATGCCAAGCCGAAGGCCATTTTCGGCGACGCACAAGTTGAAAAGCTGGTGACGGACAAAGAAGAGCTAAAGGTCCATGGCGTTTTTATCCTGCGGCAGTCCGACCCGGTAGAGAATATATTGCCGGGATTGGAACTGGACGGCGAAGTAATAAAAGTCAATCGTGACATGTCCACCAGTATACCCGGGGTATTTGCGGCCGGCGACTGTACAGGCAAACCCTGGCAGGTGGCCAAAGCCACCGGCGAAGGCCTGATGGCCATGCTCAGCGCGATCAGTTACCTGGGTTCAAAAAGGGATAGCAAGCCTGAATAATGAAGGAAAGCAGCCATGCAAGCAAGAATACGCCGGGGCGGGAGCCCTGGCGTATTCTTGCGCTCTATCTACAATAAACCACCCGCACATTAATATAATCAAAACTATTGATATTCAATTTTTCAATACCTACAATTAATCTACAATTAATCGAATTTTTTAATCATGATCAGACATGGATTTTCTTCAGCCCACATTTCCGTCAGGGTAATGAGCGGTTCAAATCCTGCTCTCGTATAGAACTTTCTTGTTCGCTCGTAGGGTTCATATCGGGCTTTTTCACTCAAGGTCTTTACAATCACATATTTACAACCGTTTTGCCTAAAATACTCAGCCGCTGAAGCCAAAAGCTTTTTCCCTATACCTTGGTTATGGTATTCGGGCAACACGCCAAATACATAAATATCACCTGTATTTCCATAATGAATTTTAACGGAAATAAATCCAACGCTACTTTCATTTTGATTTAAGGCAATCCAGTATGGAAGTTTTGCAACGTTTTTCACATATTCGCAGAGCGCTTTTTCATTGCCAAACCATTCGGGCAAGCTTCTAAGAATCTCCTTCGTGTGCAGCGATTTCATAGCTTCATCGTTTATTCTAACTATCCTGATGTTCATCATTCCTCTCCCCCTTCTTTCAAACATTGCCCTTGTTTTGCAAGGTATGAGTTGTTACACTGCGTAATAATATCCTGGATATAAGGAGGATAGTATCCCAATATCTACACCGCTTTCTTTTATTTAAGAAATGACTACTATAGTTTCGCCATCATAGATCATTTCATGGCACTTTAATTCGCCTCGATAATATCTCATAACCTTTATCAATGCGTCCTCCGGTAATTCAGCATAAACAATGACTGAGTTATCCAAATTGGCTTTTTGACCGCTATATTCCTCAACATTTCCGTCACATACATACCAGAAAAATGACATGATGTCCCTCCGTTCAGAATTTGGTTTATAACATTTGTTACCGACAGCAGGCAGAAGGTTAGTTGCCTAATATTTCGGTTATACTTGCATCGACGATAGAATGTTTACATATCCACCTATGAACCACTACTTTATCTTGATTAAATTATATCCTAATATTGAACTTATTTCAATCACTAAGAGGATAAATGATCTAAAAATTTTTATGTTACAATCACAATTAGGATAATTACTGATGGAGCGATATATATATATGAATATAGGAGCAATGATTAAATCCGAGCGGAAACGCCAAAATATTAGCATGAACACATTAGCCAAGCGGGCTGAGATTGGACAATCAACATTAAGTTATATAGAAAGCGGTCAAAGACAACCAACCTTTGAAGTTATAGAACGTATTGTTAAAGGATTAGGCCTTACTCTTGGCGAGTTCTTTACTAAAGAAAAGTCGGAACTTGAACCGGAACTTCGCCGTTTAGTAGATACAGCTAAAAAACTTACACCTGAGCAAAGAGAATCTCTTCAAAGATTGTTAGATGCGATAAATAAGGATTAACACTGCTTCCGCCCACTGTCAAATCTTCCAAGGCTACCTTAAAAGTTTTTTGATAATTTCTACAAAATTAAGGGTAATGATCTAACCGCCTTTGTAAGCTTATACAGTTGTAACCTAATAACCTGCCTGGAACTCCCTCGAAATTATGTCTCATTATTATAACTATTATAACTTTTTTTGACGATAATACTTTGGTGTAATACTGTCGTGAGAACCGTCCTGTAGACAATACGTAGACAATATATCAGCCAGAAAGTCCCTGATGGGGTTATGACAATAATAATCGTTCTTTAAGGGGTGTGTTTGTGAATATAAACAACTTTTTTAAAGGAAAAATAGACTCTGGTTTAGATTTATATAATAGAAAACCACGAGAACCGGAGCCATCTGTTATGGAAAGTCTCGACTATGATTTCGCAGTATCTAGGTATAGTAAAGAGGACTTTCGCTATGAGTTTGTTAATGCTTATATTGCTTGCGTTAAAGGATTGTGCAACAAAATTATTTATAATTGTAAACTTGAGCGTCCGCGAAATGACTCAGAATTTTTGAATTTTTATATTTACATGGAAAACCCTGACTCCAATGTCCAATACCGAATTGATAATCCAAAACATGAATATATTTTGGCGTTTTATGAGGTATTAAAGAAATGTAATTTGCAGGGGATTACTATGAATACGCGAATTCAGTTTATTTTAAAAGACATAGTGAAAACCATGAAAGCTACTGCCGTTACGAAAGCATGGAAAGACATTCATGAACCGATAGGAAACTTATTCCCAGAATGCGCGTATTTAAGCGCGTGGGAAATATACTTTTATGTGTTCATTCAGAATGACAAATATGAAAAGTTGTTAGCCGATGAAGCGAGAATGGAAGAAATTAAGAGATATAGTTATAAAGCAGTCAAACGATGCGACAAGGATAATGTTTGGAAGTATGAAGAATATCGTATTAAGGTGGATAATTATAAGATATATCACGATATTGGTGGACGGAATTATTTTAATAGCGATGCTATGAATTTGTGTCGATGTATTTGATAACCGTTATATCCGATATTGTAACCTGATCTTAATTAACAACGAAAAAGGTGGATTTGCAAGGTCGCGGTTTGCCTCCGCCATGTAAAACATGGAAAAGCCGAAAACCATGTAACACACTGTTTCTCTCTGCTTGTGGGAGTATGGTGGGGGAAAAAGAGGTTAAGCTTGTAAACAGTTTTTTAACAACACGACATTGGTGGCATATTTTCTAAGGTACCATTTGTGAAATCAGCCGCGTTGAGCGGTAATCTTGGTACCTTGGAAAAATGACAACCTAGTAAAATGGACGTAAGCGTCAACGCAGCACCACCTGGAAATGAAAAATCACCTGATGTACGCTAAAGCAAAGTACCAGGTGATGCGCGCGGGTGAGACTATGATCCATTAATCAGCATCTTGCAGCTTTCGGGAATTTCTTTAGCCCAAGGAAGCAGTTTTCCAACATCGATATCGTTTTGCTGCTGAATCTGCTTAAAGACATATTCCAAATAAGCCTGCGGATTGAGACTGTTCTCCATGGCTGTTTGAATCAGGCTGTATATAGCGGCAGAGGATTTTGCTCCGCCAGGGGTATTGCAGAACAACCAGTTTTTGCGACCGATGACAAAAGGCTTGATCGACCGTTCCGCTCGGTTGTTCGATAGTTCAATACGGCCATCGGCCAAAAAGGCCAGCAAATATTTCTGCTGATTTTGGACATACGTAAGCGCCTTGCCCAATAAACTTTGCGGCAAGGTATTGGCCCAGCAGGCTTCTACCCATCGATAAAAAGCTTCAACAATAAGTTTGCTTTCTTTTTGCCTTAGCTCATGCCGATCTTCCGGAGTCATTTGCTCTGCCTTTTTTTCGACTGCAAACAGTTGATTGCAGTAGGCAAAACCTATACCTTCCGGACTATCGGCCTGCTTGGTGCCTGCGCCAACCAACGCTTCCTTGAATTTTCTCCGCGCATGGGCCCAGCAACCGCATAAGGTAACTCCCGCATCTTCGACCTTGTGATAGCCATTCCAACCATCGGTGTGGAGATAGCCCGTAAAGCCCGCCAGATAGTCCTTGGCAAATTGTCCGCTGCGCCCCTCACGATAGTCGTAGAGCACAATCGGGCGATTCGTATCGCCAGAAGTCCGATATACCCACATGTAGGAATCGGCTTGCGCTGGCCTGCCCGGTTCACACAACACTTCTAGCGTGGTCTCATCGGCGTGTAGCACTGGCCGGGCGAGCAGCTCTTGCTTCAGTATGGCTAAAAGAGGATCCAATAGTCCCGCGCCTTTGATAACCCAATTGGATAAGTTTTGGCGGGAAAGTACAACGCCTAATCGCTTGAATTCTTGCTCCTGGCGATACAGCGGCATCGCATTGATAAACTTTTGGCTCATAATATAGGCCAAAAACTCAGCAGACACCAGGCTTTTGGGTAGCAGCGCCTTGGGCGCTGCGGCGGTGATAACGGGCGTCTCAATATTGGTTTTTTCACAATTGCGGCAGCTATAGACATAGCTTACGTGCTCAATCACCTTCACTTTGGCGGGAATGATCGTCAATTCTTTGCGAACTTCCTTGCTCATGACATGCAGCTCTTGGCCGCACTGAGGACAAGCTTGGTCCGTCTCAGGCAGTGTATATTCGATGACTTCTACCGGCAAGTGTTTGATTGATTCGCCGCGTTTGCCTTTCTGGCGCTGATTACTGATGGTTTGCGTATCCGGCTCCGCCATAAACGGCTGGCGCTCCGCTTCCGCCTCGTTAAACAAATTCAGTTGGGCTAAATCATCGCGTTGGCTTTTTTCGGACGAGGAACCAAACTGCTTTTGGCGATTCAGTCTCAGTTGTTCCTCATACCATTTATTTAATACTTCCAGCTCTTGAACGCGCGCTTTTAATTGCGCATTTTCTGCTTCTAACTGTGCTTGTGTTTTCAAAAAGAATCCTCATTTCCCGTCCAGTTCTGTCTCTTTCATTATACCAGAAAACGAGGTGTAAAGCCAGGAATTACGCGGCTTTATCGACCTGCCAACACCTGTGTGCGACGCAGCTTTTGCTCTAATCCAGGACTTTGGATTAAATTCCACAGTTCATCGGCCGAAAGGATCATGGTAGTGGTTTCACCGACTGCCGGCCATTTAAAATGACCTCTCTCCAGGCGTTTCAAATGCAGCCAGAAGCCATTATCTTCCCAGGTCAGTATTTTAATCCGATTGCGCTGGCGGTTACAGAAGACAAAGAAGGCTTTGTCAAAAGGATTGAGTTGAAAGGTATTTTTGACGATGGCGCTGAGGCCGTTAATGGACTTTCTCATATCGGTATCACCACAGGCTAAGAATACCGGCGTTTGATCTACTATCTTCAGCATACTTCAACCAGAACTTTGAGCACGCCAGCCAGCAAATTCAAATCGGTCTGCCGATCAATGGGGATGGTGCACTTGCCAACATGAATTTCAAGATCTTTTGATGGCACTGGAGCCGTTAAAATTACAGAAATCCAGTTTGGCAGAAGTTGAGGACTTATTGGACTTTTGTCTGGACGTAACCAGCGATGCAAAGTACTTAGCCCAACGCCGGTTTCTTTGCACCATGCTTTTTTCGTTTTGCCGCTGTCATGATAAGATTTTAACAAGGCTGCTTTCTCGACGTCCGTAAAGGTTTTCCGATTATTCGTTTTCATCTTTCAATCCCCCCGAGATTATTATCTCAGGGCTAGTGCGTGAGCACCACGTGGGGACTGGTTGACGCTTACAAATGGACAGGGGTCCGGCGCGCCTCAACCATGTAAATCACCCTGATGCGAAATCCCGTTTTGTCGTCTATGACAAAACGGGATTTTTTGTGTTCTATTATGTTCATGGCGTGCCGCCAAGCTGGAGGATACGGTCTTTTGCTTTTGATCCATACTGGATCATTGCCATATTTAATGTACAGGCGGAAAGCGGAAATGGCTTGGTCATATTCGGCGATGGCTTTATCGTATTGCTTCAGCATACGGTAGATGTTGCCGCGCCGATAATAGGCGGGTGCGTATTGATGATCAAGGCTAATAACCATATTGAAGTCATTGATGGACTTGTCGTATTGCTTCAAGTCAAATATATATCACCGCGATTGAAATACGCATCTTGGAATTGGGAATCAAGGGAAATGGCCTGCGTATAGTCGGCGATGGCTTTGTCGTATTGCTCCAAGGCAGCATACATATTGCCGCGGTTGAAATATGCCTGTTTAAACTGGGGGTCTAAAGTGATAGCGTTATCAAAATCGGCAGTGGCCTTGTCGTATTGATTCAAAAGTGAATAGGTAGTGCCGCGATTGAAATATGCTGATACATAAAGAGGATTCAAGACAATAGCATTGGTGTAGGCCTGAACGGCTGCGGTATAATTATGCTGATGAAAAGCCAGATCAGTACCGCGCTGAAGCCTCGGCAGTTGAGGGCTGACTCTCAGCGCAGGGGGTGGATAGTCCGCTCCATTTTGACAAATCATCTACGCCGTATCGCTTCACGAACTTCGTATTCATATCAAACATTGCCTGTATGGATCTGGCATTCGCCGGAAGAATGTTTTCAATAGGAAACCAATTGCCTATTACCCAGCTATTTTCCTGCCTTATTAATATCACATCACATTTGTTCCAATTATAATTCTTCTCGGCGGTTCCTGGTTTTATAAATTCGACAATATAAATGATCACGGCTTTCAGCATACCATTATTATAAGAAACATCTTCCACACCGTTTAGAATGAATTTCACGTTTGCATATCTGACTCGTAATTCTTCTTCCGGCAGGTTACGCTGGCTTAAGCGTATCGATTTGACCTTTTGAAAATCTTTATTATTAATTGCGTTGAAATAGGGGACTAATCCTTGTATCAGCTCGCGTTCCTCCGCCGAAATAATCGACCCGTCCTTGCCGGGAAATGGTTGTGAGGTAATGATGTAGTCGTTTTGTTGGGCAGAACAGTTAGCAGTGGAAAAAATGGTGACGGACAGGAATAAAATTATAACCGTTCGCTTGGTAATCATTTATGTCACTCCTTTATTTATGCAGTTGGAGCATTTGAGATGAACACTACAACCACCTCATCGCTGCCCCTCTGAATATTAATTCGTCAAAATTGGAAAGAACCATTCAGAATTTTGGAAATAAATAAGTACCGGTATTTAGCCATAGAATCATTTAAATCAGGGGGAAATTTGTAACTATTACTAGAAGTGTAAAACGTTTAAAAAATGAAAAAGCGTCGCGCAGTGCTCTCTACGCTAAAGGGCGAACGGCTTTGTCCTGACGAGAACGTGCCAGAGAATCGGCAGGAACTAGTGCTGGGCTTGGCGCATAAATTTTGGCGAAGGATGGCGATGAGCATGGTAATGAGCTTGCTAAGAAAACTACTGCTAATCGGGTTGATAGGAATATTTTTCTTTTGTGGGGCGGGGACCTTGTGCCTGTCGAGCCAGCAGCCCGGGCAATCGCCGCGGCTGATGAAAGTTGGCGAAAAAATATCGGTGGAGGACTTTCGCGGTGCGGCTGGCGAGGCGGTTCGGATCGAGCCAGGTAAGCCGACGGTGCTGTGGTTTTGCATAAGTATAACGATGCCCGAATCTTTTGAGTCGGCGTTGCCCATGCTTGATTCCCTGGCTGAAAGGCGGGGCGA
Organism: Methylomusa anaerophila; assembly: GCF_003966895.1. Classification (NCBI taxonomy): domain Bacteria; kingdom Bacillati; phylum Bacillota; class Negativicutes; order Selenomonadales; family Sporomusaceae; genus Methylomusa; species Methylomusa anaerophila. Next base: position 1,853,775 of record NZ_AP018449.1, read on the forward strand.
CAAGGTTAACGTTTATCCGATTTTCGGCGGCTGTAGCAAGGTGTTTATCGATGAAAAGATAGCGATGTACCACTATACCAGGCCGGTATTGACGACGAACAAATATCTCAACTACACTTATGGTTACCCGGCAGTGCTGATTTTTGACAAAGAGGGCGTTTTGCGCTATCGCGGTGAAATTGAGCTTACCGACCGAATTCTCGACACGTTACGGTAGCGCAGACTGCTATTTGCGTGAAAAACGCAGATATTCGCTATGAAATTGGGGACAATAAGGGACGGTTCTGTGCGCCAAGAAGCGTACGGAGTATAGCGGGTGGGAATCCCGCCTGGGAAGGAATAGCCAACCACTCAGTATCCAGCCTTGGGACTGAAGCGGTAACGCCAAGTCTAAGCGTAGGCAGGAAAGGTAGTAGGCCGAAAGCGTAGCTGAAGATGTTGAGCCCCGAAATCCCTAAATGGGTTAGTCGATGCCGTGGAACCAGCAGAAGACAACATTGGATGTAGCGATAAGGGCGAGCTATATTCAACCCCCCGGGGTCAAAGATCTTGGCATGCTACCCATTAGTACTCCGTGTGAACTTGGGAGACCCTGCCGCCCTCTCTAGGGAGTATGGCCGACAAGTTGAAAACGAGGAAGCCAAATAGACGGCAGGGAGTCGGATTACGTAGTAATACCAAGGAAGCAGGGTAATGCCTGCGTAGGGAAGGACGTAACAAAGTAGCGCCCTTGAAAAGGGAAACAATACTGCACTGGAGGCAGAGAAACCATTGGGAACAAAACTGACAAGGATAGCCGAGTTAGCCAAGCAAAGACCGAGAGTTAAACTGCAAACCCTAATTCATGCCATTGACGAGGAAAGTCTGAAAGCGGCCCACAGCGCTCTAGCGGCAGATAAAGCAGTCGGAGTAGACGCTGTAACCAAAGAAGAATACGACGAAAAGCTACAGGAAAACATTACGGAACTGCTGGCAAGAATGAAACGGCAGGCGTACAAACCGCAGCCGGTAAAGAGAGTCTATATTCCAAAAGCGGATAATAAGAAACGACCGCTAGAGGAATACCTGCCTATGAGGACAAGCTGGTGCAAAAAGCCGTTAATGAAATCCTGATGGTCATCTACGAACCGGAATTCCTGGACTGCTCCTATGGATACAGACCAGGAAGAAGCTACCATGAGGCGTTGAAGGAAATTGCCAGGATCCTTGAAAATAAGAAGGTCAACTATGTAGTGGATGCGGACATCAAAGGATTCTTTGACAATGTGGATCACGGGTGGATGGTGAAATTTCTACAAGAACGAATCCAAGACCCGAACCTGCTGCGATTGATCCAACGTTTCCTGAAAGCTGGGGTTATAGAGGCGGGGGTAGAATATGAGACAGAAGCGGGAACGCCGCAGGGAGGAGTCATCTCCCCCCACGTTGGCGAATGTATACCTGCACTATGTACTGGACTTGTGGTTTACGGTAAAGATAAAGCGGGAATGTAGAGGCGAAGCCTACTTAATCCGGTATTGTGACGACTTTGTGTGCTTCTTCCAATACCGGGATGATGCGGAAGCATTCTACGGCAAGATGATAAGTTGTTTGAAGTACTTAATCGCAGAAGCCAAAAGAAGAGCCTGACGTGGGAAGGATTTGCAAAACTCGAGGAGAGATTCCCGTTAGCGAAAGCGAGAATCTACGTAAATATCTATGACTAAATGTAAATAAATGCTGCTATGAAGAGCCGGATGCCTGAATAGGGCAAGTCCGGTTCTGTTATCCCGCAAAATGCGGCATCCCGATTATCGGCATCAAACCCTCATATAAAGCCCTTCTTTCATGATAATATCGGGATAATATTTAGCGACTCAGTCCGTAAAGCTGCCGGATTAATTCCTCATCATCTTCCCATTCAAGATATGTGGTTTCTCCAGACACCAGCGGGTTCAGCTTTGAAGTAACTTTCTGGATGGCCTCTTTCTTCATTTCCGTATCAGCATTCGCATAAATCAAGGTCGATGAAATCTGCGCATGCCCGAGCCATTCAGCCAGCAATACCATTGGCATACCACTTCTGTACAAGTGCATGCTGCGGCTATGGCGAAACATATGGCAATGAAGCGACTCAGGAACTTCAGGATTCATATTATGAGCAGCAACACCGTATTTCTTGATGAATCTTTCTGTGTTGTCTGGCGACATTGCAAATCGGCGCCCTTTACGCTCAGTGTAAAAAAGATAATCGTCAGAAGTGTGTTCAGGGTGAAAAACTGCAGCATATTTTCTGAAATGATCAACGGTTTTGGGCATTACCGGCACCAAACGCGTTTTTCTGCCTTTTCCGGTAATGACAACGTAGGGAGATTTCCCTTCGAAATGAATGTCACTTAGCTTGAGATCCAGCAGTTCTTGATTTCGGGCTCCGGTATCATACATCAGTATCATAAAGAATAGGTTTCGCAACTCTTTCTTCTTTCTGGTATCTGGTTGCTCAAGTATTGTTTTCAACGCAGCTTCACTGAAGAATTTAATGACGGTAGTCTTTGCTGCCCTCTTTAAAGGGATAGTACACAAATCTTTGACGTATGCCTGAACACCAATATCCCTGGCACCGGCATATTTAACGAATGACCGGATACATGCGAGCCGATGATTGCGCGTGGAAACACTGCAATCCCGTTCTTTTTCAAGATACCCTAAATAATTCTCGACAGTCTCCTTGGAAAGGCGCTCAAAGTTGAGTTTTCCCAGACTGATCCCATTTCTATCGCAAATGTAGCGTAACAACTGGTTAAGGCATTCACGGTACGATTTAACTGTATTGACGCTCACAGCTTTTTGATCGGGGAGATATACCGTCAAAAAGTCTCTCACCAACTTGAAAAACCGAGTGCTCTTCTCATTCATCTTCGGCCACCTCCGGGATCAAATCCGAAAAATGGCTCCAGTCAATAGCCGTTGAACGAATGAGCCTTTCGGGCAAAAGGTGGATGTAATATGCCGTGTCCGAAAAGTGGGTGTGGCCCATGTACGCACTCAGGTACGGGAGCTTGGCGTAAAGGTTCGCGCCTTCGTCTAGCCATTTCATCATCATTGTCGTAGCGTAGCGATGTCTAAGATCATAAGTAACAGCGCTTGCTTCATTGCCAGTTCCCCGGGCTTTCCTCCAGATCATTTGAAACTGTCTGGCAAGCCAACGCCGATTCAATGGCGCGCCGTTTGTTGATGGAAAAAAGTACATATGGTTGGCGAAAATCTCTGCAACAGTTGATTGATAATTCTTGCACATCTGTAATACATCGTCGGACATGGCGACATAGCGTTCTTTGTGGGATTTATTTTTTCGGATTAGCAGTATGCCTTTGTCGAAATCAATATCGCAGCTCTGCAGTTCCCGACCTTCGTTCGGGCGTAGGCCGCAGAAATAGATCAATCTCAATAATACAGGAAGAATCAGATGCCGATGCGGAGAACAAAGATTAGGTGGAAGCCCGTCGCATTCCTTGAAAATGCTCAACATCTCTTTATCTGTGAAAATATACGGGGTTCGTGTCTCTTGCCTGGGGAGAAAACTTGATGGGATCACATAACAATCGACTCCGATTGCAGATAGGTACTTAAGCAGCTCCCGAATTGATTGAATCCTTCTTCTTGCCCCGGTCTTGGACTCGTTTTCCCGCCGTGAGCACCAGTTAAGAACTACGTCTTCCTTGAGTTCAGACACATTCAACTGCTTTGACTCTATGAATCTGCAAAAACGATCTAAATCGTACTCGTAGGAACGTCTGGAATAACCAATGGACTCTTTGTAGAGGAGCATATCCTCAATATATTCGCTGAGCGTTTTCATAGTCTGGAGCCCTCCTCAAAAGAGTCAAACCCCAGTGCGCATTCGCGTAAGCCCTCAATATCCAAAGGAATATATGGTCTTGTCGCGCCGGTGTTTTGATGACCAAGTATCTGTGTGACCGTTGTGATGGGTACCCCTTCCATTGTCATCTGGGTTCCAAGCATCCTTCTGATGCCGTGCATCGTTTTCCCATCACCAAGCCTATGTGAAACCCCTGCTGCTTTCATACGTCGGCGCAAGACGCACGCTACTGAAACGCCATCTTTAAAGCTTTGAAAAGGTGCAAGGCTTCTTAAAAATATCTGTGGAGATTCCGATTCCGGACGGCTGTTCAGGATATAGTCTGCCAACGCTGCGCCAACGGCTCTTTGCAGTGGAAGGCTAATTGGTATCTGGGTTTTTCCTTGGATTATTTGGACCTCGCTTTTACGCCAGTCAATATCCGACAGTTTAATCTTCGCAATGTCCCCAGCACGCATCCCGCTGCTTGCTGCCAAAAGCAAAATGGCATAATCGCGTTTCCCTATCGCGGTGCTTCGATCAATAGACCTGATGACTAAGTTCAAGTCATCCAGAGGCATGCACGGATATATTTTTCTCTCTCTTGCTCTCGGCACCATCAGTAAGCCTGCATACGGAAGTCCTGAATCCCCTGAACTGATGAGATAATGATCCAGTTTACGGAGTGATCCGACAACATCGTCCATGCTTTTTGCGCGTGTCTGCGAAATATCGCTCAGAAACATCTGCACATGCTCTGCCTTAATTTGAGAGATATCGCTGATTCCCAAGCCAGTAAGCGACAGAAGAAAGCGCCTGACTATGGTTTGGTTATTACGGTTTCTGAGTTCTGAGCGACTATCATCAGCGACACCGGCGATAATGCACTCAAAGTTCTCCGATAAAGCGAAAGTATCTTTGTAAGCGGGGCCTTTCCAAACGAATCTGCCCGTCTCGCCTACTTCTCGCAGTATCCTGATTCCTCGGGTGCGGAGATTGAATACATTTCGGGAAATCGCTCCGGCCTGCAAGTTCTCTCGATAGAGTTCCTCAAGTTCGTTTATCAAGTCTTCACTGTAAAATTCTTCTTGCTTTACCTTGAAGAAAGCAGAGATTGGCTTAAAACTACGTGATGCAATCACTTCAAGTGAAGATGGGGCTAATCCTACTTCTTTTTCCAAAATCATTAATGCTTGTTGGATGATTCCAAAAATCGTACTATCTTTCATGTAAACCTCCTATTGAATTTGATAAATTCAATATACAGCATACTGAAAGAAAAATATTATCCCGATATTTTTACGGAAGAAGGGCTTTATTATGAGGGTTTCAGATCAATAATCGGGATGCACGATTTTGCGGGATAAGTTCTGTGAGGGGGGCCGTCGTGAGATAGGCCTCTACTCGACGTTGACACTATAATCTGTTGTTTATACTACAATGAACCTCATTTGATGTAATTGACTCATTATAATTACCCCTAATATTTCACTCCTCGTTTCGGCATGAACAACTGCGTCTCCTTTTTGATATTTCATTATGATTTACATGCAAACTGAGATCCCTCCCCCCTTCCTTAAAATTCAAAAAATGCTCTAGCAGTAATGCAGCAACGCTAATTAAGCTTCTCCGGGTATTCTCAATCCTTCGGTTGGTAGCTTTATGCGATAATAGTTTACCAAATATTGGTTTAGTGATAATATAAAGTAAAATAGCATTCCGATATTACTGGGGGTATGTGTATGAAAAAAATTTTGTTATTATTGTCTGACGGCTTTGAGGCCTACGAAGCAAGTGTTTTTACCGATGTGTTCGAGTGGAATATGACAGAAGGTGACGGATCAACCAAATTGGTGACTTGCGGCATTCGCAAGAAATTAACTTGCACTGGTCATTTAACCGTTATTCCTGAATTACTGACCTCGGAAGTCAATATAACTGAGTTCGATGCTTTGGCTATTCCGGGAGGATTTGAATCCGCCGGGTTTTATGAAGATGCCTATAGTGAGGATTTTTTGTCTATAATTCGAAAATTTGACCGGGTGGGGAAAATTATTGCTGCAATTTGCGTTGGCTCCTTACCACTAGGGAAAAGCGGGGTTTTATGCGGGCGTCAAGGAACAACTTATCATCTAAACAATGGCCACCGCCAACAGCAATTAGCTGCTTTTGGTGTTAATGTTGTTAACCAACCAATAGTAGTTGATGGTAACATCATAACTTCTTCCTCGCCAGCAACCGCCTTGGATGTAGCCTTTAAGTTGTTGGAGATGCTCACATCGGTAGAAAACTGTCGTCATATCAAATACTTAATGGGCTTTTAGAGTAAAAAATCCGCATCCTTGTTAATGACAATTAAAGAAACGTTAAAAAAGGAAAAGGCCTTAATCATCGGCCCTCTTTCCGGCTGTCGCGCCGGGGGGTGTACAAAGCCAGCAAGTCCGGCGGCTCGGCTGACTTGAAGTCGTAAGCGGGAGCATACTCCCGGCACTTTTCAACTGCTGCTTGCAAGTCGTAATACACTTCCCATTTGGCTTTTACCAGCTCCTTGCCGGTCAAACGGAGCAGATAGGCGGGGTGGTAAGTGGCAATGGCAGGAATATCATACTTGGTGGTGAACCATTGGCCCCGGTCTTTGGTTATCCGTTTATCCGGCCCGTATAAATATTTCAGGGCGACACTGCCCAAGGCGATGATGATTTTCGGGCGGACGAAAGCCATTTCCGCGTCCAGCCAGTGACCGGCACAGAAGACTCCTTCCTCGACAGTTGGCGTCCGATTGTTTTTCGGCCGGCATTTTATTACATTGGTGGTATAAACGCGGTCACGGGTAATCCCTACGCTGGCCAGCGCCTTATCCAGCAGCTGGCCGGAAGGGCCTACCAGCGGCACACCGTATTCATCCTCCACTCCGCCCGGTCCTTCACCGACGATGGCCAGGGGGCTGTCCGGCGAACCGTTGTAGGAAGTCGGGCCGATGGCGTCTTGGCGTAAATGGCAGAGGGTGCAATTTAACATACAGGACTCTAATTCCTGATGATTGGCGAAAGGCATAATCCACCTCAAATAACAAGCTTACAGCATGATTTTATCCGTTGTCCAACGTTATTCGTTGTTCAACGGATTTTTCCTGCCCATTTACGGTTGATATCACGGATCCGCGAAAAAATAAGTTCCGCCGCTGCTGTGTCACGCACCTACCGGCGAAACTTTTATTCTTTTAATGTCGCCAGGGTTACGCCGATAAACGCCTTCAGAGCAGGGGAAAGCCATTTGTCCTTATGGTATAATAGCTGGGCTTTAATAGCAAAAGGCGGTCCGGCCCAGTGTAGTTCGATCAATTGACTGGTCATAAGTTCCTGTTGAACTACCACATGTGGCAAAAACCCGATTCCCCATCCGTCACAGACGAATTTTTTAATAACCTCATTACTGCTGACTCCCATTATGGAAGAGGGCTTTGCGCCTGCTTGCGTGAGAATACTTTCAAAAATTCGTCGATAACTGCACCCTTCTGCGGTCAGGACGAGCGGCTCGCCGTTTATGTCATGGGGGATGACTTGCTGTTTTTTCGCCAAGGGATGATTTGGTGCGGCTATTACGGACATAGGTTCTTCAAAAAGCATATGGGTAATAAGATCATTTTCTTTGCAAGGCACGTCAAGAAAGAAGGCAATGTCGATGGTGTTTTTCCGAAGATGCGTCCGGTAGTCACTGACGGTGTCAAAGCGAATATTGATTTCCACTTCGGGATAACGGGAGCGGAATATGTTAAAAACTTCCGGCAGACGGTGGACGCAAAGAGATTCCGCCGTTCCAATAGTTAGTGAGCCTTTGGGGACTAGCGAACTGGAAAGCTGGTCTTTGGCCTCGTCGGATAATTTAAGAATCTGAGTGGCATAGGTGTAGAGGTGTTCGCCCTCTTTCGTCAGCTTTATTTGCTTGCCCAAACGCTCAAACAGCATTATACCTAACTCTTCTTCCAGCGCCTGGATCTGACTGGTAACAGTGGACTGGGCGTAGCCGAGGGAATCTGCTGCCTTTGTGAAGCTTAAAGTTTTTGCTATGGTAACGAAAGTTTTTAATAGCCGGAATTCCATAGCTATTCACCACCCATCGATTTACGTGAACTACTTTATCGCTACTATCAATTTTACCTATTAATAATACTATGATAATATAATTTTAAAAAGAGGTCCAGCAATAAAAATGTGCGGCCTCAATCAGGAGGGTTAAGGGATGAAAGACATTAGTTCAGACGAAATAAAGTGCCGGACCAAAAACCTTGGGGCGGATCTATGCGGGATAGCTTCTGTAGAGCGCTTTGCCGACGCGCCTTCAGGGTTTCACCCAACGGATGTCGTTGCCGGATGCAAAAGCGTGATCGTAATAACCGCGCGTTTTCCTGTCAGTACTCTCTCAGCTTCATCCCAGGCGGCATATACCTTTGTCCGCAATAGGATGGTCGATAAGGTGGATTCCATTACCTTTCAAGTCGCAGCAGAGTTGGAAAGCCTGGGAAGCTGTGCAGTTCCGGTTCCGTCAGCTGATCCTTATGATTATTGGGATGACAGCAGGCGGCACGGACAAGGCATAATATCGTTAAAGCATGCTGCCGTGCGGGCAGGATTAGGTCGCATGGGGAAAAATACGCTTTTAGTTAACGATGAATTAGGCAATATGCTTTGGTTAGGAGCTATTCTTATTGACAAAGACATTGAACCCGATCCCATTGCTGACTATCAAACCTGTATGCCGGACTGCCGGATCTGCTTGGACTCTTGTCCGGCTAAGGCTTTGGACGGAACTACGATTGAGCAGGGGAAATGCCGTGGTGTGTCAGCAAAATATACGGAAGGCGGAGGCGGGGTCTATGCATGTAACCTGTGCCGAAAGGTTTGCCCGCAACATAGCGGATTAAAGAAAGATGCTATGGAGGGTTGAAGTATGAGTATCGCGGTAATAAATCTTGCAGAAAAATTCGGCAAGATTAAGGAACTTCATTCTTATAAACTAGTTGCACGGATGAATGATTATCATTTTAAACTTGTTAAAATGAAAAGGGAGTTTATTTGGCATAGTCACCCCGAAACAGATGAAGTTTTTATGATTATTGACGGCAATATGCAGATTGCTTTGAGAGAGGAGACACTTTATTTAAAAAGAGGAGAAATGGTGGTAATTCCCAAAGGTATTGAGCATAAACCATCCAGTAGTGAAGAATGCAAAATATTATTAATTGAGCCAGTTGGAACAATTAATACCGGAAGTGCCGGAGGGGATTTGACTGATACAGAAATTGAATGGATATAAAAAAAACCTGCCCCTGAATAGTTAGCAATGACTATTCAGGGGCAGGTTTTTTTTGCGAGGATATTTTTGCTGATAATAATATTTAGCTATAGAGAGGAATTATGGGTTGCGCGCAGAATATATTTGAGTAGAATAGGGGAAATGCGTCGGTCTGGTAAGTGAACTCGTTTAGCTTCTGCTAAACTTCGGGGCTTCGGTGGGGGACTCTACCCCCACCGAAGTTTGGAAGTGGTAACACCCACTTATAGAAGTGGGTGTCTTCGAAATTGGATAAAGCATGGGGGGGTTACCGTGGAGAAAGTCACCTTTACAGTTATGTTTGGCGGCGAGGCCGGTTACGGCGTTATGAGCGCCGGCGCTATAGTGGCCAAAGCGGCGGCGCGTAACGGCTTATGGACATTTGTGGTCAACGAGTATCCTTCATTGATTAAGGGCGGGCTGAATACCTGTCTGGTGCGTATTGGCAGCGAGTATCTTCAGGCTTATGAAGAGAAGCTGGATTTTTTGGGAGTTTTATCGCAACCGGGTTTAGATCAGAACTATGGCAAGTTAAAGCCGGGCGCATTCGTCCTGCACGACGCCGACACCGTTAAAGTGGACGTTTCCCGCCTGCCCGCAGGCGTCCGTACGGCCGGGGTCAAGCTTACGCGGGCGGTAACCGGCGACGCCGCCAAAGTAATGGCCAACAGCGGGATGCTGGGCGCCTTCTGTGCCCTCGCCGGTTTTGACAAAGAGGCGATTATCAGTGTCATGCGGACGGAATTTACCAAAGAGCCGGTATTGAGCCGCAACCTGGAAATTTTGGAAAGCGGCTACAAAGCGGCTGCTGAATCCTTGGCCGGGGATACTAAACCTGTATTCCCGTTGCCGTTTAATCCCGGGGGCGAACGGAAAATGCTCATTACCGGCAATGACGCCATTTCCATTGGCGCCATCAAAGCCGGTGTTAAATTTGCCGCCGGTTATCCCATGACGCCGGGAAGCGGAATTCTTACGTATATAGCTGATCATGCCGCTGATTATAACATTGTATTTAAACAAACGGAAGATGAAATTGCCGCTATCAACATGTTGATCGGCGCCGGTTTTGCCGGTGTTAGAGCCATCGGGGCAACCAGCGGCGGCGGCTTTGCGCTGATGGGGGAAGCATTGGGCTTTGCCGCTCAGGCGGAAGTCCCGGTAGTAATAGTGAACGCCCAGCGCGGCGCACCCAGTACCGGCTTGCCGACCCGGACAGCCCAGGGCGATTTGCCGTTTGTTACTTTTGCGGCCCAGGGAGAATTTCCGCGTATCGTCGTTGCGCCCGGCGATGTGGAAGAATGTTACACCGAGACCCGCCGGGTATTCAACCTGGCGGAAAAATATCAAGTCCCGGCCATTATTCTTACCGATAAATATCTTGCCGATTCGGCGGTTGCCCACCCGTTTTTTATCCAGGATGATATTGCTGTTGACCGTGGCAAGCTGGCCGGCGACGACTGGCTTGAGAATAATCAGCCTTACCTTCGTTATCAATTTACGGACGACGGGGTTTCCCCCCGGGCTATCCCCGGGCAAAAAGGCGGGCGCCATATCGCCACAAGCTATACCCATGGGGAAGACGGCTTTTACAGTTCCGGCAACAAGGAATACGCCGGCAGTGAGCCGGAAATCACCGCCCGCGGACTTGACAAGCAGTTTGCCAAAGTCCCCTTTATTTTAAGGGACATTCCCGGCAGCAAACTATACGGCCCGGAAGATGCCGATCTCACGGTAATTGGCTGGGGATCTACCAAGGGGCCGGTTTTGGAAGCGCTGGCCGGGGCGAACTCCCGGGGTATGAAAGTCAACTTCCTGCAGGTATTATATATGGCGCCGTTTCCGGCGGAACCGGTAGCGGCGGTTTTGGCCAAGGCCCGGCAGACCTTGCTGGTTGAAGGGAACAAGACGGCGCAGCTGGGCATGTTTATTCGCGCCAATACCGGCTACCATGTGAGCAACCGGTACTTGAAATATGACTCCCGACCCTTTGTGCCGTCGGCTATCTTGCGGAAAATTGAGGAGGTGCGTGGCTAATGCAGGACGCTAATCTGTCTTATGTACCGACCTGGTGCCCCGGCTGCGGCGATTACGGCATACTGAATGCGCTGAAAAAGACCTTTGCCAACCTGGGCTTGGATCTGGAGCAGACAGTGCTGGTTACCGGCATCGGCTGTTCCGGCAAGATCGCCCAATATGTCAATACCTACCGGATTGAGACGCTCCACGGCCGGGCATTGCCTGTAGCTACCGGCATCAAACTGGCCAACCACAACCTTACGGTAATTGCCGAAGGCGGCGACGGCGACGGCATGGGATTAGGTATCGGCCATTTCGTGCATACCGCCCGGCGCAACCTGGATATCAGCTATTTCATTCATAACAATCAAATTTACGGTCTTACCAAAGGGCAATCTTCACCGACAAGTGAACTGGGCGCGGTGACGAAATTTACGCCGGCTCCCCTGGGCAATGTGGAGAGGCCTGTCAACATCGCCCGACTGGCTTTAGGAGTCGGGGCAACATTTGTAGCCAGATCTTTCGCTGGGGATATGAATCATCTGGTCAGTACCATGATGGCTGCTATCCGGCATAAAGGGTTTGCCGTGATAGATATTCTCCAGCCGTGTGTTTCTTTTAACCGTTTGAATACCTACCAATGGTATCAGGAGCGGATCCAGTATGTTGAAAAGATGGCAGACTATGATCCTAAAAACATGGCGAAAGCAGTTGAACTGGCCGCAACCTGGGGTGAAGCCATTCCTGTGGGCATTATCTATCAGGAAGAACGCATTACGTTGGAAGAGTCCCTGCCGCAGTTAAAAACCGGTTCGCTGGTAAACCAGCCTGCAGATGGTGTGGACATTAGCCCCTTGCTGGAAGAGCTAACCTGAATTTGTAACTTTACAACCGGTAGCGAATAGTGTAGAATTATAAGTCATAAACTATATATAAACTGGTTTTTCAAATGCAATGACAGGGAAGCGCCTATGGGCAAGTTCACAGAGAGCCGGCGGCTGGTGGAAGCCGGTAATGCTTATATGCTTTCCACCCTGCGAGCAGACGGTGATGAACCGTACGGTCACGTCCGTTAAAGCGTGTCAAGTGGATTGTGCTACTTACCGGTACGATCAACAAGGGTGGCAACGCGGGAATTTACTCTCGTCCCTAGCCCAGGGATGAGAGTTTTATTTTTTAGAGGTGGTTATTTGCTTTAAGTAGGGAACTGATTATAAACCGCCATCTGCGTCGTTGCTTCTGCGGTCCTCACTCCAGCGTACCCCCAGTACGCTTGCGTTCCGGTCCTCGTCGCGCCTAGCATATGACGATTTCTAATCAGTTCGAGGCATTTGATGACCTGAATGAGTTACTTTTCGAGGCTGTTGAAAATACACATCTAAACATTTTACAACAGCCTCGTTTAAATAATTTGTGTGTCTTTTAAGACCATCTGAGGAGGAAGAACAAGATGCTTGATATTAAATTTGTCAGGGATAACCCTGAGAAGGTGGAGCAGGCTCTCAAAAACCGGGGCGGCGGCGCGGGCCTGGGGGATTTTTTGGCTCTGGAAAAGGAACGCCGGGAGCTTTTAAGTGAAGTGGAAATACTAAAAAGCAAACGTAATGCGGTATCCCAGGAAATCAGCCAGTTGAAAAAGGCCGGGCAAGATGCCGGCGGCATGATTGCTGAGATGCGTACAGTTGGGGACAAAATCGGTCAGATGGACGCAAAAGTGAAGGAAGTGGAAACATCCCTGCAGGATATCCTGCTCCGCCTGCCCAACGTGCCTCATCCTTCCGTACCGGTGGGCAAAGACGAACATGACAACAAGGAGGTGCGCTGCTGGGGCAGTCCCCGGGAATTTGCCAAGGAACCTCTGCCCCACTGGGAAATAGGCGAGAAACTGGGCATACTTGACTTTGAACGGGGCGGCAAGGTAACCGGCGCCCGGTTCACCTTCTACAAAGGCCTGGGCGCCCGTCTGGAACGGTCTCTCATAAATTTTATGATGGACCTTCATAGCCGGGAACACGGCTATACCGAACTCTTTCCCCCCTTTATCGTGAATGAGGCCAGCATGATTGGCACCGGACAATTGCCCAAGTTTGCGGAAGATATGTTCAAACTGGAAGGCCTCGATTATTATCTCATTCCGACAGCGGAAGTGCCTGTTACCAACCTTCATCGTCAGGAAATACTGGATGCCAAGGATCTGCCGCTATATTATGCCGCCTATAGCGCCTGTTTTCGGGCCGAGGCCGGCGCGGCCGGGCGGGACACCCGCGGCCTTATCCGGCAGCATCAGTTTAACAAGATTGAACTGGTAAAATTCTCTTTGCCGGAAGAATCCTACAACGAACTGGAAAAACTGACCGGCAATGCCGAGCGGGTGTTGCAGATCCTGGACCTGCCGTATCGGACCATGCTGTTGTGCACAGGGGATATGAGCGTATCTTCCGCCAAGACGTATGACCTGGAGGTATGGCTGCCCAGCTTCAACCTGTACCGGGAAATTTCGTCCTGTTCTAACTTTGAGGATTACCAGGCGCGTCGCGCCGATATCCGTTTCCGGCGGGAACCCAAGGGCAAACCGGAATACGTTCATACCCTGAATGGTTCCGGGCTGGCTATTGGCCGGACGGTTGCCGCCATTTTGGAAAACTATCAGCAGGAAGACGGTACCGTGGCCGTGCCGAAGGCTCTGCGGCCGTATATGGGAATTGAGGTAATAAAGTGAATAAAAAAAGATGGACTCATGGCTAAGACAGCCATGAGTCCATCTTTACTTTCTGCCGGTTCGAAAACCTCGGCGTTTTTTTTTACCGGCGTGGTTTACTTGTTTTTTCCGGCGGCCAGTCCAAAGACGCCTCATAGATTTTATGATTTTTGCCAATTACAATAAACCGGTACTTCCCCGCCGGGTTTTCGGCATTAAATCTTATAAAGTCATTGTTGACAGGGAGAAATTCTTCTTTTCCGTCCGGCTTTTGCATGACAATGCACCGCAAATTATCAGAACCCAATGCCAGGGGTGAGTTAGCGGTATTAATCTGAAAAATCCGATACAAACCATCCTTGTCTTCCCGGACCGAACCGAATGGCGCAACTTGGGCCGGGATACGCTGGAGGGCGGGGCCTGGTACATTGCCGGGAGTTATTACATAGACAGCCTTGGTCCAGGCTTTTTCAAACTCGTCCGCCAGATACTCGCGGTAGACACTGTTGTTGTCCGGAGCGGCAGGGTCATTAACCAGTACATATTCTTTGCCGTCTTTTTGCATAAAGCCGCGTACTACCAGTACATGCCCGGGAGTTGATTTAATTGGCGCGTTGTGGAGTACCGGGTAGCTTGTCGGTACATTTTCACTGTTACGGTAGCTGACAGCGGCAATGACCGGGTGGCCTTGGGCAATTTCCCGCTTAAGATCACTGAGGGAATTGAAAAAGTCTACGTAAGCTGTAAGCCCGTTGCTTGCCGCGTAAGCAGTATTAAAGGGCCAGTTTCCGAACATATCGCCAACGTGATCCATTACTCCCCAGGCGGTTTCTTCGGGAGTTTTTTCAATGCCGTAATACCGCATTACCATCGCCAGACTGGTCGGACTGCACATCCGGGCGGCAATATTGGGATCACGCACTGTCTGTGAATACGTAGGCACGGCTAAATCCTTGGTCAGTTGGGCATAGTCGGACAGGGCCGGGGTTGGGGGATAGACTTTCGGAATGTTTTGCCCGTCACGGATGGAAACCGCCACCTGCCGTACGGCAGGAGTTACCTGGGGATTATTGCTGTACAATGTTAAGCGGTAGCGGAACGCCGTCGCTTTTTTCCCGTTTTTGATTGTTAGTGTATCTGTTTCCATGGAGATGTACGGATGTTTAGGGTTGGTAGCGGCCGAGCCGGTTTCTACCGATGTGCTCCAAGTGCCCCAGGAAAACCATTCCGACCATGCGTTGTCAACAAGGACCTGTCCTTCGATGGTGACGGCCGTTCCGTCAGGTGTGGTGGAATTCCAGGATATGATCATCTCTTGAAAGGGAGCTGTCGCCACCGGTATTGATGTGTACGTTCCGGCAGATATGTATTTACCGCCGGCCTGGGCCAGTTCCACCGCGCCTTGCCCCGTTTGGCCGGGGACCGTGCCTTCCATAGAGCCGCCGGCGAAATCCGCAGCAGTGGAGTGAAGCAGCAGATTTCCTGTTAAGACCAAGCTGTTCTCCGCCGCCGCCAAAGATGCGATGAAGAGAAGTAGTACGAGCGAAAACAGAATTACCAAATGGATAAGGTAATTCTTGTTTATGAATAATTTCATCTAAGCCGTCCTCCTAACTATTCCCATTAAGTCGTTACGCATATGGAATTCTGTATTGTCGCTAAAAATCCTACTTCGTAACTGAAAATTAATACCACTTAGGCGAAATTAGAAACAAAACGGTAATTGCAGGAAAACCCATGACTTGGATTGATTTTGATTCCAATTCATGGGCTTTAATAATTTCCGGAACGTAACACATTACGCAGCATCGTGTGGAATTGATGACAGTCCCCTTCGATATAATCTTCCGGGATATCTAGCATGACAATATCGGGATAACGGTGCTGGAGTTCCGGCATGAGGGTACGAAACAAATGTCCCGTTACTCCGGTCAAAGAGCAAGTCGGACTGCCCCTGATGCCTAGGAGCAGACTAACGGTGCAGCCCACAGCCCGGAACCCGTCTAAATCCCTTAACACTCGCTGCGCCGCTTCCCGGCACACAGCATCATATTCCGGCGTGTTATAATCCTCATATGTTTGCGGCTTCCGCTTCATTCCCGCATGAATGAGCTCAGGGCAGGGGAGCTGGTAAATACCTAAACTCCATTCCGACAGCACCGTAATCAAAGAGTGGAAAGCCCCGCCTGCTCTCGCCAGCGGGGACACCACACTGTTTTGGTTTAAGACACAATGGCTTACCAGAGCCAGCTTATTTTTGCGCTGCATAACGCTTCACCAGGGGATTGGTACTTTTCGTCAGCATGTTTTTCGGCATTTGGCGCACAATTGCCGCCACTAATAAAGCACAGGAAATTTTGTCAATGAGGTTGCCGGTGATCCGGGGGATAAACGCGGCTGTAAATACTTTCTGGCCTGTTTTCACGAGCCATAAGAAAATAAGATCTGTGCCGCCGCCGGTCAAGCCACCATAAATCCAAACTGCAATAGGCGTACCGATAAGCGGTGCAACTACCGCCAGGAGCAAGCCGGTCAATAGGGCGGTAAGCCAGTTAAAGTTATAACGCTGAGCAATCAAACCGACAATCACGCCGATAGCGAAATTAACTATGGCAAAGGGGATATCTTTCGGATTGGTGAGCATGCCTTGAATAATATTCGTTAAAAGTCCGATAGCGCCGCCGAAGACAGGACCAAATAATACCGCACCTAATAGGGTGCCAAAAGTATCCAGAAAGATGAGGGGGATTTTGAGTGTTTGCGCGATTGTTCCCAGCACCAGATTGACTGCGATGCAAATACCGCTAAAAATCATGGGAAAAGAGTTGTATTGCACTTGAATCACCTCGGCAAATTTGTATATGTCGCATAAAAGAAAATTCTTCAACGCGTTCCATATAGTTTGACCTGTATACAGTTTTTTAAAAAGCGCATAGCCGTCTTTACCTTATTGGATAGATTATTTCTATATTATATTAAAATATATTCTATAATACTTGGCGAACTCCTGTTAGAGGTGAAAAAGATGAATAATAAAGGGATTTATTGTTCCGAAAGTCAGCAAAACCATTTTCTGATGATGGGAAAATTAAGCAAAAAATAAGAATTCCCTGATAACATGATGTGGCTATTTTATGATATTATGATATAAAGAATGGATTCTCAATATAAGGTGGGTAGACACAATGGATTTTAAAGTATCTGAATATGCCTGTGAGAATGCCTACTGGTTTTTATTTTACAATGATGAATTGTTAGTTGAAGATAATGCCGGTATCATAAATATACCGTTACTGTGCGATACCGGGACTTTGAACCTTGAACTGGCCGATGCCCAGTATATAGGTTCATTAGCGGGACATAAATGTTATGCGGTTAATTTGCGCAGCCGAAACATACCGCCGGGATTTTCTTTCAAAAGAATAAGGCAGCTATATGGCCAACAGGCGGATTTATATTTCTGGTTTACGGCGCGCGCATTTCATATTATAAACTGGTTAAAAAACAACAGATTTTGTGGTTGCTGCGGCAGTAAAATGCATGGGTCGTCCCAGGGCCTTGCCGTGCGGTGCCCGCATTGCAGCCATATTGTTTATCCCCGCATTTCCCCGGCCATTATCGTCGCCGTCCTAAAAGACGATAAGATTCTTCTGGCCCGTTCAACCAAATATGCAAGCATGTATAGTGTCATCGCGGGATTTGTTGAACCGGGAGAAACACTCGAAGAATGTGTAAAAAGGGAACTGAAGGAAGAGGTCGGAATTGAGGTGACAAATATCAGATATTTTGGCAATCAACCATGGCCGTTTCCCGACTCCCTGATGATTGCATTTACAGCGCAGTATGCGAGGGGAAAAATAACCGTTGATAATGATGAGATTGTAGATGCCGGCTGGTTCTCTGCCCATGATCTTCCTGACATTCCGTCCCCAGGCGTTATCGCGAGGCAGTTAATTGACTGGTTCGTTGCGCGTTGCGCATAGATAAAATAAGCCCCTTTGGCGAAAACTCTTTAAAAGGGCAAGGAGCGTGAATAGGGTTGAGTGAAAATGAACGAATAAAGAATGTGTTTCCCGGCGAAGATGGTATTCCCGCTGCGTATAAGATCGAAAAGCAAATACAGCAAAAACAATATTTGGTTGCCGGAGAAATTAGATTATGGGAAGGGGCTTGCCAGGAGGTAGTATCACCGCTGCATGTGACTGGCAAAGATGGAGTAGTCCGGCCGGTAATTCTTGGCTGCTATCCGCTTCTAGGCGAGAAAGAGGCCCTGGAAGCTCTGACCGCAGCTGAAAAAGCCTACGGCAATGGTTGCGGACTGTGGCCGACCATGCCGGTAGAACAACGGATACGCCATATGGAGATTTTCATTCGCAAAATGATTGATAAACGGCAGGAGATCGTGAAACTATTGATGTGGGAGATTGGCAAGACGCTTGCTGATTCCGAAAAAGAGTTCGACCGGACGGTGGAATACATTCGTGATACGATTGAAGCCCTTAAGGATCAGGATCGCGAAGCTTCGCGCTTTATCCTTGAACAGGGAATTTTAGCGCAGGTCAGGCGGGCGCCGTTGGGCGTTGTTTTGTGCATGGGACCTTTCAATTATCCGTTGAACGAGACGTTTACCACTCTTATTCCTGCCCTTATTATGGGCAACGCAGTTGTTTTCAAACCGCCAAAACTTGGAGTTTTACTGCACTATCCGCTGCTGGCGGCTTTTCAGGAAGCTTTTCCGCCGGGGGTTGTCAATACGGTATACGGTGAAGGGCAGCAAGTGATCGGGCCTTTAATGAAATCCGGCGGCATTAATGTGCTGGCTTTCATCGGCTCAAGCCGGGTAGCCGACATATTGAAACATCAGCATCCCAAACCCCATAGGCTGAGAAGTGTCCTGGGGCTGGAAGCGAAAAACGCCGGCATCATTCTGGCGGACGCGGATATCAGTCAAGTTGTTGAGGAAGTCATAGCCGGTGCGCTGACTTATAACGGCCAACGCTGTACAGCATTAAAAATCCTGTTTGTTCATAACCAAATTATCGATGAGTTCCTGAAGCTCTTTGCCGCCAAAGTCGATCAACTCGCAATGGGAATGCCGTGGGAACCCGGCGTCAAAATCACGCCGCTTCCCGAGCCTGACAAGTGCGAGTACTTGCGGGAACTCATTGACGATGCCGGCAAACACGGGGCAAAAGTAATAAATACCAAGGGTGGATTAAATTATGGGTCGCTATTCTTTCCCGCCATATTGTATCCGGTCAATGACAAGATGCGCATATATTATGAGGAACAGTTCGGGCCGGTTGTACCGGTCATCCCTTTTGACGATATCAGCCAACCCATTCAGTATGTAATTCATTCCAGCTACGGGCAGCAGGTCAGCATTTTTGGAACAGACGCGGATATGCTGGCCAACCTTATTGATCAACTGGTCAATCAAGTATGCCGGGTTAATATTAACAGCCAATGTCAACGCAGTCCGGACAGTCTGCCCTTTACCGGGCGGAAAGACTCGGCGGAGGGGACATTGTCAGTGACCGATGCGCTGCGGGCGTTTTCCATCCGGACCCTGGTAGCCGCGAAAACCACTCCGGCCAATAAAAAACTTATTACCGATATAGTCAAAGGCGATAAATCTAAATTTCTCTCAACGGATTTTCTGCTATAAAAAAAGCCATAGATGGCTTTAATGTATACCATGGCGCAAAGTGCTGCCGAAACTATCTGAGGAGACGCATCCTGATAAAGTCTCCTTCTGTTTTAAATCTGTTTTGAAAAAGAATGTTTTTTTGCCAAAAATTTGCTTCCTCATACTTTTGGGTGATGTTTTTTACATACAAATGCTGTAAATTTAAGCTAATATTTGCCAAATTTTACAACACCAAAATTAAGGAGGTTAAAAATGGTAAAAGCAACTATTGGATCTATCGGATCACGAATCTGCCAGCTGTTATGCCGGTTGTTAATTTTAGTTATTGCGTTGTTTTTCGTTTCTTTTTTAATCCGGACGGCATTTGCCCAGGATGGACTAACGAAAATAGCGGATAACGTCTATTGCTATGTTGACACAAAAATGCTACCGTAAAATAGTTTTGCGGCCAACACCGGTGTCATAATGGCGAAGCGGCTGGTCTGCCGATATTAGAGTATGTTCACCGACGGAGGTGTAGTCATGGAACTCAAAGGCGCAAGTAACGCATTCCAGGCCTTTATGCAGGAGACCCCCGAATACTCCCGGGCTTGGCTGGAGATGGTGCAGAAGCTGGACGCTGCCAACCCTCTGGACAGCAAGACAAAGGCACTGGCCTACTTGTCGGTGTTGGCTGCTGCCGGACTGACCGGCGGCATTCCTTTTCATGTCCAGCATGCCAAGACACTGGGCGCTAGCCGGGAGGAGATCAGCGGCGCGGTGCTGGTGGGACTGCCGGCGGTAGGGCACGCCGTCATTCAGGCGCTTCCTTTGGCGCTGGCTGCTTATGACGCTTAACCGGTATTAAGGGGGTTTCAGTGTTATGGGTCACCTGGCAGCAAAAGATGTCTATAGAAGACTGGGGGAGAAAATCGACAACCTCACTATAAGAGCGCCGTGGAACGAAGCTCTTCACAAAGTTGTAAAGGAACTGTACACCGAGGAAGAAGCCGATGTTGTTGTGAAGATGCCCTATGGGCTTTCCAATCTGGAAAGGATCGCGAAGATAACCGGTTACCCAAAAGACAAGCTCCGAGGCATCCTGGAAAGGCTGACAGAAAAAGGCCTGATCCTGGATTTGTATAATAACGGCGAATATCACTATATGCCTTCTCCTTACGTCATCGGAATTTATGAGTTTACCATGATGAGAACCAGGGGAAAACTAAGCACTAAGGTTTGGGCGGAATTGCTGGGTACTTATATGAAAGGGAGCGATATTTTTTTCAAAGCCAATTGGAAAGACGGCCAGCAAATATCCATTGCCCGGGCTATTCCTCACAGGGATACGGTAGCACCGGAGGAAGTTGTTGAAATTCTTCCTTACGAAAAGGCTGAGGCTATTGTGGCCGGCCATGATAAATTTGCCATCGGACTCTGCGCCTGCCGGCATGATAAATTTCACAACAACCTCAAGACTTGCGATGTTCCCCTTAAATCCTGTTCATCTTTCGGATTTGCAGCTGACTACCTTATCCGACACGGCATGGCAGAGGAAGTAACTCGTGGGGAAGCAATCGAGAACCTGGAGCGCTCCCGGGAATTCGGCCTGGTTTTTTCGGCAGACAGCGTCAAAGAAAATGTCACTTTTATTTGCAGTTGTTGTTCATGCTGCTGTGAGATTTTGGAGGGTATAAACAAATTCGGTTATCCCCACGTCCTGATGACATCGAGTTTCATAGCCGACATAGACCAAGTGAAGTGCCTGGGTTGCGGGAAATGTGCCAAAGCCTGCCCGGTCAATGCCATCTGCTTGGAACCGGCTGAATCTGAAGAAGAGGCAAACAAGAAGATACTGGCCAGAGTTGACCCTTCCATCTGCCTGGGCTGCGGCGTTTGCTCCCTCAAGTGTAAATGCAATGCTTTACACCTTAAAAAAAGAAAGCAGCAAGTCATTCACCCGGAAACAACCTTTGAACGTAATATATTGGCTTGTCTTGAAAGAGGGACCCTTCAAAATCAAATCTTTGACAATCCACAGGCTATTACCCACAGTGTGATGCGGGGGATCCTGGGAGGATTTCTGAGATTAGCTCCAGTTAAGCGCGGTCTCATGAGTGACTTGTTACGCTCCAGGTTCTTAGCCTTTCTTGCCACCGGAACGAAATTACAGGGCAAAGAATGGGTTACCAGGTTGTAGAATGAAAAAATCGGTCTATATAGGTCCCGTCAAAGAATTTCAAAGAATTGACATCCGGGTATTAGGATAAGCTGAGGTTAAGCGGCAGCGTCGAAGCGTTCTTAATACCCGGATTTAATTTCAATTCTTTTTCGTGAAGAAAAGCCGTTCCCTCTACGCAATAAGGGATAATGGCTTTTCTTCATTGCGGTATATTCAGGAACTTATACCGCTGGTACTCTGCGTCACCTAAATACATGGATAATCTTGCAGTCTTTTTTCGTCCTGCTTCGTTGTCGTCTCCTTACATATGTCCGATATGCGCGGCTCCTCCGCCTCGCAGGACAAAAAAATCCTTGCAACCTTATCTAATGATTTAAGTGACGCAGAGTACTAGAAGCCACTGGATAATAATTCTGAAGAAATAATTATCATACAAGGAGGGACTAAGCTTTGTTGCTGCAACAGGGAATTTCCGGCTCGAACGGGATAGCAATCGCCAGGGCCTTCCTCTACCAGGAGCAGGAAATCATAATCGATACAACGCCCATTACTCCTGATAAAATCAATAATGAAATCATTAAATTGTCTCAGGCCGGGGAGAAGGCTAAAGAGCAAATCAGCCATCTACGGGATAAGGCGCTGGCGGAAGCCGGCGAAGAACAGGCCAAAATCTTTGAAGCCCATTTGACCATGCTGTCTGACCCGGCTCTTTGGGGCGAGATGGGCGCCCTCATTAAGAGTGAGCATATCACCGCCGGCTATGCGGTTAAGCAAGTAGTCGACCGGTTTGTGGCTGTGTTCAGGTCCATGGACGATGAGTATATGAAGGAACGGGCGGCAGATATTGCCGATATCGGCGGCAGACTGCTCCGCAATGTGCTGGGCATCACCGCCAAAGGACTGGATTATCTGGACAGTGAAGTAATAATCATTGCCCATGACCTGACGCCTTCCGATACCATGGCCCTCAACCGGGATTATGCCAAAGGCTTTGCGGTAAATGTGGGCGGCCGGACTTCCCATGCCGCCATCATGGCCCGGACTTTGGAAATTCCGGCAGTATTGGGGCTAAAGGATATTACCGGTAAAGTAAAGGACGGCGAGCTGGTGATCCTTGACGGGATAACCGGGGCTGTCATTGTCTCCCCAACCCCGGAACTACTCACTGAATATAAAGAAAAACAACGCCAATACTACGCCGAACAAGCAGAACTGAAAAAGGTAATACCCCTGCCGGCAGTAACTACCGACGGCCGCCGCGTGGAAATCGCCGCCAACATCGGCACTCCCCGGGATATTGACGCCGTTATCGCCACTAATGGTGATGGCGTGGGCTTGTACCGCAGCGAGTTCCTGTATATGGATAAAGATTGCTTTCCCAGTGAGGAAGAGCAGTTTGCCGCCTACAGGATTGTTGCCCAAAAGCTGAGTGGCAAACCGGTCATCATCCGGACGCTGGACATCGGCGGTGACAAAGAACTGAAGTGCTTTCCCATGCCGCCGGAAATGAACCCTTTTTTGGGCTGGCGGGCCATTCGTCTTTGTCTTGCCGAAAAGGCCATGTTTATGACTCAGTTGCGGGCCATCTTACGGGCCAGCGCTTATGGCAATATTATGATCATGTACCCGATGATATCCGGCCTCACCGAGGTCCGGCAGGCCAATGCCGTGCTGGCGGAAGCCAAGGAGCAGCTGCGCTCGGAAAGAGTACCCTTTAATGAAAATATCAAAGTCGGCATCATGGTGGAAATTCCTTCGACAGCAGTGATTGCCGACTTGATTGCGCCCGAAGTGGATTTTTTCAGTATCGGTACCAACGATTTGTGTCAGTACACCCTGGCGGTGGACAGAATGAATGAAAAAATCAGCTACCTGTATCAGCCGCTGCATCCGGCCATATTGCGGCTGATTAAGCGGGTAATCGATGCCTCGCATCAGTATGGCAAATTCACCGGCATGTGCGGTGAACTGGCCGGCGACCCGCTGGCAGCTATAATCCTCCTGGGACTTGGGCTGGATGAATTCAGCATGAGCGCTTCATCCATGCCGCGTATTAAGAAAATTATCCGCAGTGTCGCTTATGAACAAGCCAAAGCCATTGCGACGCCGGCTCTTGATATGGCAACCCCGCAGCAAGTCGCCGCATATGCCGCCGGGGTGCTGAAAGACTGGGGCTTAAGTTGATTGCGATGCTGTATAAATACAAAACACGCTGGTTCTCAGCGTGTTTTGTATTTATACAGCAGAAATTCATAAAAATCATTAAGACTGCGTTTGGCGTCAGAAGGCAAATCGTCAATTGCGATTTGATTATCTGTATTGCTCGGAAAAGGTGCTTTTGACTCAAGTACAACTGTCGCCGGTTCCCTGCCCGGGCTATATTCCGGGATTGATTCCAGACGGCTAAATAAGCTGGCGGCGGCAGTATAAGGCAAATTGAAAAAGTCTAAAAGGGCGTTGAGCAAATTGACGGTTAAATTCGTTCGCATCCCGGTCTCGATCATACTAAGATAAGAGGTGGACAAGCGGACACCATACTTTTTTTCAATGGCTTTGGATACATCTTCTTGGCTTAGTCTTTTATTTTCTCTGGATATTTTTACTATTTCACCGAATGTCATTGCATCACCTGTTTTGTTGTTGGCCGCAAAATCGTTAAAATCCTGTTAACTGAAGGTAAAATTATTTTGGATAGTTAACTGGTAGTAATTGACTTGTTGTTATTTTCCAGCTATAATATTGGCAAAAAGAAATGAGGTCATGCTAATGTGTTATAATAGCGATACGGCGGAAAAACCGGCGATGATTCATGAAGGTGATGAAGGTGATTACAATGGACAGGGCAGGGATTTGTTGGCGGCGGTAAATAAACTCCGGCAAGTAATGTCGCAGTCTTTGGAAAGTGTGGATTCCATGCGGGCGATTCTAACGGAAGGAAAATCACGAACCGAATTGTCAGCGGCGGAATGGGCGGATATGATCGACAATATGCAGCAAATTCTTTACCTTGAATCCGCTATTGCGAAACTCAGAAACGGCTTCAACGCTTGGGGAGCAGCTTATTCTCCCCGCAACTCACGGGGATACACGTGTAAAGGATAATACATACGGTTATTCTTGACTTTTCGTTGGCTTTGCCATAAAATAAAAGACAACACAATATGGAACAGGTGCCCGTTTGGGCTTAATAGGGAAGCCGGTAAAAAAAACCGGCACGGTCCCGCCGCTGTGATGGGGAGCCGACTGCAACAGGCCACTGAAGGTAATTACCTTGGGAAGGCGCAGGACGGCAATGAGCCTAAGTCAGAAGAACTGCCTGTTTGACAATCACCGATATTACCCACGAGCGATGGGGAGGGGATTCGCATGTGAATTTCGCACGCTGATCTCTGTCATGGCTGGGTTTACCGGTGAGACAGGGATTTTTTATTTATAATTACTCAGGTTGTGTAATGCCACGAACTGCTTAGAAATCGTTAGATACCGTTGCATACCATAAAACATATTGTGAATGGTAACTCATGTGCTGCTGAGTAAACATAGTCAGACCGACTAGGCACGACGACGATTCTGATTTTGTTAGTTTAGCATAGTAGTTTGTGCGGGGACCTCACGGAGGCGTACTGGTGGTCCGCACAGACTACTTAAGGAAAGGCTAACTAGGCCAGAACGGTCGGAGTGAGGACCGCAGGAGTAACGACGCAAATGACGGTTTATAAGCAGTTCCCGTCTTATGGGTGAATAGTTCGATTTTATTGAAAGGTAGGCAAAAATCATATGGCAGGTATTTTTTACGGCGTAGGCGTTGGTCCCGGTGATCCGGAGTTATTAACACTTAAGGCCATCAACGCAATCAAAGCGGCGGATGTTATCATTGCGCCCCGCACGGAGAAAAAAGACGAGAGCACTGCTTTTACCATCGCAAAGCCGTACATTCAGGAAAATACACAGATACTGGAACTGGTTTTTCCGATGAATTACAATGCTCAGGCCCTTTCGGAGGCCTGGGTGAATAACAAGAATACTATTCTAGGACTGTTGGAAGCCGGGAAGAAGGTAATATTTCTGACCTTGGGCGATCCCATGCTGTACAGCACTTATATGTATGTTTTTCGGCTGCTTGAAGACTGCGGCCACGAAATCGTGAACATTCCTGGTGTCAACTCCTTCTGCGCCATTGGCAACCGGTTAGGTGTGCCTTTAGCGGAAGGCGGCGACATACTCAGCATTATTCCCGCCACTATCGACGAAGAACGCTTGGAACAGGTTTTGCAAGTGTCCGACAATGTGGTGCTGATGAAGGTGTACAAAAATTTCGCCCAGATTGTTGATAAGCTGAATAAGCATGGCATGACCGAAAATGCTGTTATGGTATCCAAATGCGGTCTTGAGGGCGAAGAAATCTTTCACGACCTCTCTGGAGCCGTAAACGATCAAAAAGTGAATTACCTGTCAACTATACTGACCAAACGCTCAAAAGTAAGTAAGCATGCCCTGGCATGAATGAAAAAGCAAATATCCTGGCGCAGGAGATTGTCAGGAAACAAAGGCAGGCACTGACCATCGGTCTGGTATTGACGTTGGCTGCTCTCGGTTTGGCGATCGCGTCGGTGACTTTTGGCCGGGCCGATATTAGTGTGGTTGACGTAGCCACCATAATATTCGGCAAATTAACCGGAAACCAAGAGATCTACAGTCATTTGGCCGGCGCCCAAAGCGCCATTGTCTGGGATATCCGGCTGCCCCGCATTATCTGCGCGCTTGCGGTAGGAGGGGGTCTGGCCGTAGCCGGAGTTGTGTTTCAGGCCCTATTGATGAATCCTCTGGCCGACTCGTACACCATGGGTGTATCTACCGGGGCGGCTTTTGGCGCAAGTATCGCCATTTATCTCAATATCTTTGCCCATGATAATCTGCCGGTAACCATATTCGCTTTTGCCGGCGCGGTGCTGACCTTGCTGGTGGTCATGTCCATCGCCCGGGTAGGAGGCTACGTTTCTTCCGCCAATCTGGTAATTGCCGGTATCATTGTCAGCAGTATCTTATCGGCTGCCATTAGCATGATCAAGAGTTTAGCCGGCGAGCAGGTTTCAGCCATTGTCGCCTGGCTGATCGGCAGTCTGGCCGCCAAGAATTGGGAACATGTGCTTTACGGCTTTCCCCTGATATTCATTGCCTGTTTTATTTGCTTTTACTACGCTGAGGATCTCAATATCTTGTCGCTGGGTGACCGGGAAGCCCGCAACCTGGGCATTGACAGCAGCAAACTCAGAAATATCCTGCTTGCCGCCGGAGCGCTTATCACTGCGGTATGCGTGGCCATCGGCGGCATTATCGGTTTTGTTGGCCTCATTGTGCCTCATATGCTGAGAATGACAGCAGGATCGGATAACCGGGTACTCATACCTTTGTGCGGTCTAACCGGCGGGATACTGCTATTGACTGCCGATACTTTCGGCCGTTCAGCCACAAATGTGGAAATTCCTGTAGGAGTATTGACCACATTGCTGGGCGGCCCTTTCTTCGTATATATCTTCCGCAAGCGTAACAAGACGCTGCAGTAGAGGAGCGGCGCACCAATGAATAACGCAGCAGCAATCGCAATGCAAAATATAAGTTTCCGTTATGGGACTGCCAGTATACTGAACAATATTAGTTTTAGCGTGCAGCAAGCTAGTTTTTGCGGCATTGTCGGGCCCAACGGGTCAGGTAAAACTACGCTCCTTAACCTGATTACCGGGGAGCGGCAGGCCAGTAACGGCAGCATTATTATCAATGGGAAGGATATACGTTCCTTTACCATCGAGGAATTGGCCCGGCATATTGCCGTAGTGCCGCAAAATGTGGAGATCCGGTTTCCCTTCACCTGTCTGGAGATTGTGATGATGGGGCGGACTCCCTATAAAGGAAGGCTGAAGGCTCTGGCGGCGAAAGATTATGAGGTTGCATACGAGGCGATGGAAGAGACAGATACCTTGCCTTTTGCCAACCGCCTGATCACAGAATTGTCCGGCGGCGAGCGGCAACGTGTCGTATTGGCCAAGGCCTTGGCGCAGCGGCCGCGGATTTTGCTTTTGGACGAAGCCTTTTCCAATATGGACATTTTCTATAGCATCAAATGCCTTACTCTCCTGGCTAAACTATGCCGGGAACAAAACCTGACCGTAATATCCATCATGCATGATCTTAATCTGACCAGTTCTTTTTGTTCAGATACCGCAGTGCTCCGCGCCGGCCGGTTGGTAAAATACGGCCCGGCCTTAGAAATTTTAAACCCTGAATTGATTCTCGACGTATTCAAAATTAGGGCAATCCGGGCAGGCGAATGCGGACTGGCAGTGGTGTCGGAACTATAAACGTTTAACTGTTTGGCTATTTCTAAGCAGACGTCTCTGCCAATATATTGGGCGCCACAAGGAATGAAAATGGAGAACGTTTTACCGCAGAGGCGCAGAGGGCGCAGAGGAACGCGGAGGGATAATTATTTATGTTTTTCAACGCTCTTGGTTATCCATTCTCTGTGTCCCTCTGTGTCCTCTGCGTCTCTGTGGTTCCGGTTCCTTTGTCTTAATAGTTCGAGGCATTTGATAATCTGAATAGATATACGACATTTTTGTTTGGAGGCTATACTATGCAGAAACGATTTTGGCTGCTCCTGGCTGCTGTTCTTTGTTGCGGTCTGATTGTCGGTGGCTGCGGCGCAGCCAATAAAACTGCCGGGGTTGCGGAAACCGGCGGTATCAAGATTGTCGATGACCTGGGCAAAACAATTGTTCTCAAAGAACCGGCCAAACGGATCATCTCCCTATACTCGGCTCATACTGAAAATTTATTCGCCCTAGGCCTGGACCAGGAAATAATCGGGGTCAGCACTACCGAGTCCTACCCGCCGGCAGCTTTAAAAAAACCGGTATTCGACTATCGGGCCGACCCGGAAAAAGTATTGGCCGCTCAACCGGACCTGGTAATCATTCGCCCGTTCATTGTGCAAAGCCATCCTGATTTTGTAAAGACGCTGGAGAATGCCAATATCAAGGTTGTATGCCTCTACCCGGAGAAGTTTGACCAATTTGACGAATATATTAAAAAACTGGCCATGCTCACAGGCAAGGAGCAGGAGGCCGCTGCCCGATTGCAAGCCTTCCACCAAAAGCTTGACGATATTACGGCTATTACCAAGAGAGCGGCAGCTCAGAAGAAAGTTTATTTTGAATCCACCGCCACTGAGTACCGGACCATCACAAATGACAGCATGACGGCGGTTCTTCTTAAATTAGCCGGTGGAATTAACGTGGCTGCTGATGCGACGATGATTAAAGAGGGCAGCAGCATTGCGACCTACGGCGTCGAGCGTCTCTTAATGAAGGCTGACGAAATTGATGTGTACTTGGCCCAGCGGGGCCCGATGAACGCCGGCATTTCTGTCGAGAACATTGTAAAACGTCCCGGTTTTGATAAAATTAAGGCCGTGCGGGAAGGGCAAGTTTATATCATCGAGGAAAGCCTGGTGTCAAGTCCTACCTTCCGGCTGGCAGCAGGTGCGGAAGAACTGGCAACAAAAATCTATCCCGAACTTTTCAAACAGTAAAGCTGTAAGTCGTACTTGACAATTCACGTTAATTGAATTTATAATGATATTGAGAATAAGTGTCAATTGAACAATGATTCGGTTGACATTATTTTTGACCCAATAAACGATAATGATTATCATTACATAATTAGTAAAAGGAGGAAATAGCTATGAAACTAGCAGAAGCCAAACGCGGTCAACGTTTATATATTGCAGCCATTCCTAATCCCACTGTC
The DNA here is from genome assembly GCF_003966895.1 of Methylomusa anaerophila. Classification (NCBI taxonomy): domain Bacteria; kingdom Bacillati; phylum Bacillota; class Negativicutes; order Selenomonadales; family Sporomusaceae; genus Methylomusa; species Methylomusa anaerophila. The sequence goes on from NZ_AP018449.1 coordinate 1,883,278, forward strand.
CGTGCCCAGGCTATCCGGTTCGGTATTGCCGAAGGGGCGGAAGTAGAGTGTTATGAAAAACTCCCCGCCGGTCCCGTGGTGGTATGTAAAGGTAAGCAGGAAATCGCCATTGGACGTAAATTGGCTGAGAATATAGAAGTGCGCCCTGCTTAAAATTAAGAAAGGAAGGAAATATGCATCACTGTCATAATTGTCTGGGCAACATTCCCATACCGGAAGGCGCCAGAAAAATCGTACTGGCCGGCAATCCTAACGTAGGAAAATCCGTATTCTTCAATGCCTTAACCGGTATGTACGTGGATGTATCCAACTTTCCCGGAACTACTGTTGATATATCCCACGGGCGTTACGGCAGGGATATAGTGCTGGATACCCCGGGGGTGTACGGTATCTCGTCATTTAACGATGAAGAAATTGTGGCGCGAGATGTAATTTTATCGGCAGATCTTATTTTAAACGTAGTAGATGCCGTGCACCTGGAACGGGATTTATTTCTGACTTTACAGGTAATTGATACCGGTATTCCTACTATTGTAGCGGTTAATATGACGGATGAAGCCGCGCAGCAGGGATTAAAAGTAGACATAGACCTGTTGGAGCATCTTTTAGGGGTACCTGTTATCCCAACCGTTGCCGTAAAAGGCCAAGGCGTGGAAGAGGTAAAGAAGCGGCTGTTTGAAGCCCGGACAGGAAATATACCGCCGGATTTAAAGAAAGAACTGGAGAGTATGCTTAACCGGATTGGCTCCTGGGCCGAGGCGCTCTTAGTGCTGGAAGGTGATCCTCATGTGGCCGAGCGTCATGGCATAGAGCCCGGTGACAAGCGCGAAGAGATTTATCACCAACGCCGCGACCGGGTTAACGATATCATTGGGCACACAGTTGCTGAAACCAATGAAGGAACCAGTTTTCGCACCAAACTGGGACGGTATATGCTAAGACCCATAACCGGTGTCCCGATTTTCGTCTTTGTATTGTATCTAATGTATTACCTGATTGGTGTTATCGTAGCTCAGGACATTGTCGGGTTTACCGAAGAAAATGTTATGCAGGGAATGTATGAACCGGCGATACGGAGCCTGATTGGAGCCTTTATCAGTGAAGAATCCGTACTCGGCACAATCTTAATTGGGGAATTCGGGCTTTTAACTCTTACTGTGACATATATACTGGGACTATTGCTGCCTTTGGTTGTCGGCTTCTATTTTGCCCTTTCGATCATGGAAGATTCCGGCTACCTGCCGCGTTTGGCCACTCTGGTAGACCGGGTAATGACAAGCATTGGCCTGAACGGGCGGGCGATTATCCCTGTCATTCTTGGCTTCGGTTGCGTAACCATGGCAACGATTACAACCCGTATTCTGGGGACCAAACGGGAACGGACTATTGCTACCGCCGTGCTTGGCCTGGCTATTCCCTGCTCGGCGCAACTTGGTGTTATCGCCGGTATGCTGGCTGGAATCGGCCCGCAATATATTGCCGTTTATATTGTCGTAATGCTTGCCGTACTGGGTCTCGTCGGTAAAATATTAAACAAGGTACTACCGGGAGAGTCTTCCGACCTGCTGATTGACCTGCCGCCTATCCGGTTGCCGAGAGGCGAGAACGTCCTCAAGAAAACAGTAACTAAATCCTATGCTTTTCTTTTGGAAGCAACCCCGTTGTTTATGCTGGGAGCCCTCATTATCTCCGTTCTCCAGATATCAGGTCTTCTGGAAGGTATTCAATTGGCATTGGCGCCTCTCACAGAAGGAATTCTCTATCTGCCCCGTGAAACCGCTACCGCTTTTATCATGGGAATGATCCGCCGGGACTTCGGTGCTGCCGGATTGAGCGACATGGATTTAACGCCGGCGCAAACGCTGGTATCCTTAGTTACCATCACTTTGTTTGTACCTTGCATTGCTTCCGTGATTGTCATGTTGAAAGAACGGGGCACGAAAGAAGGAGCGCTCATTTGGGTAAGTTCCTGGATATTTGCCTTCGTGATCGGCGGCATTGTGGCCAGAATCGTGATGTAGCACCGTACCAGCCGTGAGGTGAGATACAAATGGATAAAGTCATTTGTCCACAATGTAAATATGTCAGTGAAGCGGGTACCATCCGCTGTCCCCGCTGCAACAAGATCCTGCTTACCCAGTGCAGCGGCAATTGTTCTAAATGCAAAGAGCATAGGACATGCGAAGTTAAAGCTTAAAACCAGCATTACAACAAACTACTAGACCCCAGGCGTTACCGCCTGGGGTCTGTTACGTCAGTATTCTGTTACACCAGTATGTTTATTTATCCACCGGGCGATCCATAATTGCAACATCGCCTTCTTCACCGGTACGAATGCGCACAGCGTTGGCGATAGGGTACACAAAGATTTTGCCGTCGCCGATTTTGCCAGTATAACATGCTTTCTTGGCGGCTTCCAGCACTTTTTCCACCGGGACTTCACAAACCACGATTTCAATTTTTACTTTCGGGACAAGATTAATATTGTATTCTTGGCCCCGGTATACCTCTTTGTGACCCTTGGTAAGACCACAGCCGTATACCTGGGTTACCGTCATGCCGGTAACCCCGATCTGATTCATGGCTTCTTTCAGTTCTTCGAGTTTTTCCGGGCGGGTGATAATATCTATTTTTGTCATCGGTCTCATGCATATCCCCCTTTTAACAAGTGATTTAATTTCAGTTTAAGCCAAAGTTGTCTTTTTGGCAAGTGTCGTTTCGCTTTCCAGGCCGGTGTTGCCAACCGTAAAGGTGACAGGCGATCCAGTCGTGATATCCTGGTATGCGTAGCCTCTCTCGCCATGTTCAGTAAGATCAAGACCTTGAACTTCCTGGTCGGCATCGGTGCGTACTTTCATGAATATGCCGATTATTTTGATGATGATGAAAGTCATAACAGCGGCGAATACCCAGCTGGCTACGACGCCGATTAACTGATTGGTCAACTGACCGGCGTTGCCATAGAACAGGCCGTCGGCGCCGGCGGGGTTAACAGCTTTGGAAGCGAAGAGACCGGTAGCGAGAGCTCCCCATGTACCGCCAACACCGTGAACACCAAAAGCATCCAGAGAATCGTCATAACCCAGTTTGCTTTTTACAACTGCAACCGCCAAATAGCAGATTATGCCTGCGCCAATACCAATGATGACGGCGGGGATGGCGCTGACAAAACCTGCGGCGGGGGTGATGGCTACGAGACCGGCCACACAACCGGAAGCGGCGCCAAGAACAGTAGGTTTGCCGTGATGCAGCCATTCGGTGAATACCCAGGAAACAGTAGCGGCGGCAGCAGCGAAGTGAGTTGCCATAAATGCGCTGGCAGCAAGGCCATTAGCGCCAAGAGCGCTGCCGGCGTTGAACCCGAACCAGCCAAACCACAGCAAAGATGCGCCGATAACAGTCATTGGCAGGTGGTGCGGCATAATAACTTCGGTGCCGTATCCTTTACGTTTGCCAATCATTAGACAGATTACAAGGCCCGATACGCCGGAGAGAATGTGTACAACCGTGCCGCCGGCAAAATCCAGAACGCCAAGTTCACGCAGCCAGCCGCCGACACCCCAAACCCAGTGGGCAACAGGATCATAAACGAAGGTTGCCCAAAGGAGAGTAAAAACAACAAAAGCAGGAAACCTCATACGTTCAGCAAAGGAACCGGTAATAAGAGCGGGAGTTATAACCGCAAACATCGCCTGGAAGATCATAAATGCCAGTTGCGGAATGGTTGCGGCATAGTCGGCGTTTGGATCTTGCCCTACACCATTCAGACCGAGCCAATCCAGACCGCCGATTAAGTGGTTTATGTCGGGACCAAAAGCCAGGGTGTAACCCCAGAGCGCCCATTGAACCGATATAAGTCCTACGATAAAAAAGCTTTGCATGATCGTGCCCAAAGCGTTTTTAGTTCTTACCATGCCACCGTAAAATAAGGCCAAACCGGGAGTCATAATCATGACAAGTGCGGCGCTAATAAGAACGAAACTAGTGTCCCCGGTATCGATTTTGGCTGCTTCGGCAGCAGCAGCGGCAGGTTGCTCATCGGCGAAAACCACTGGCGCCAGTAAGACGGCCAACATGAGAACCAAACCAAGAATTACCCATACTTTTTTCATAAAAAATCCCCTTCCTTATATTATTATTTGCTATATTTGGAAAAAGCAAAGACGCCCTGAGATTCTCGGGACGCCTTTGTCCTTACCCACAGAAAAATAAACACAAAACGCCTCCGCAAATTGCGAAGGCGTCATTGCCTAATTCGAATATAAATTATAGTCATACTATAACAGAGAGAAGGGCTGAAGTCAACCAAAAATATCCTCTCGACAAATTTTTATTTAGTTGTCCGCTCAGGGAAAACAAAACCGCGAGATAGAATGGCATTTTGTAGATTACCAGAATACAACTGCCGCAATTTATTGTATTTTAGTGAATTTTATGTTAATATATAATACTGTATGAATAGTCCCGATAAAACATATGGGAGCGGATGGGGCCTGGTGGTCCCTGCGGTCTTCAAAACCGTTCGCGGGGCGCTAATCCGTCCTGGGTGGGTTCGATTCCTACACGCTCCCGCCAATAGAGAAATAGCGGATCTGCAGCATTTAGCTGCAGATTATTTTATTGTGTTCCCAACTCGGAAAAGGGCATTGGGAACAGTATTGGGAACAGTGGGGCAAAAAAATAAAATCACTTTTGCTTTTTTTGAGTCTTTTTTGATAACTTGTTAAAGAGGATAGAATTCATTTTGTTAGCCATATTCTTGCTTGCTTCATCGAAAGAATGGACATAAATATTCATAGTGGTACCAATAGTTGAGTGTCCCAATAGCTTAGATACTTCTGCAGCGGATGCCCCGTATTTAATCAGCAAGCTGGCAGCAGTATGTCGAAGACCGTGAAATGTGACATGAGGTAGTCCCATTTTTTCAACCCACTTGGGAAACGCAGTACTTAACGTGTTCGGCTTTAGACGGGTGCCAAGATATGTGGTAAAGACGGCATCATCTTTATCTATCCACTTAGGACCTAAAAATAATCTCTGAGCAGACTGCTCGGCTTTGAGTTTTTCTAAAAACTTAATTACCGGCTTTGGTAAAGTAACTTTTCTGATGGATGACTCGTTTTTAGGCAATTTTTCGAAGTGATCAAACTTGGGAACATATTGATAAGATTTTTCAATATTGACTTCTCCAGTTTTAAGATCCACCCTTGGCCATGTCAATCCGAGTACTTCACCCAGGCGCGAACCAGTAGAAAGCGTAAGCAGGATTAGTGCCTGATCGCGGACGGGACGTTTTAACAACTCTCTATGTAGGATTGTCGTTTCGGCCTCAGAAAACCCTTTGGTAATGCTTTTCTTTATTTTAGGCGATTCAACCGACGATACTGGATTAACTACAATGTATTGCCAGTCTTTTGCTTTCTCAAGGATTGAATGTAGAAGCCGATAATGGTGTAGGATGGTCTGCTGAGATAATGGTTTGTCCTTTTTCGATTCAGTTTTGGTTTTTCGAATCCCCGGTTCTTCTAGATTTTTCAAAAATTCCATAATAGATTTAGGTTTAATATTTTTTAATCGCAGGTTTCCGAGTGAAAATAATATTCGTTCAAGTAGTTGATCATAACGCCAGACTGTTTTGGGCGCTAATTTTTTTCTTTCAACATGAAGCGGTTTCCAAACATTATTAATAAAATCTTTAAGCTTGATATTCTCAGTGTCTGTTACGGTACCTTTTTCAACCTCTGCCGTAAAAAGGGCTACTTGCTTTTCTAGTTCGCGTTTATGCTTTTCGCTTTCGGGGTCGCCGGGGATTTTTATTGTCCGGCGATACATGATGCGCTTTCCACTTAAATCAGTACCACCGGAAATAGTGATTCGATATGAGTTTTTCCCACGTGGGGTGATATTTGCCATTAAAATCCTCCTTTTAATTAAACTTATTGTTGTTTTATAAGCGATTATTCACTTTTTAAGATCAGCCAATTTCCCCGGAATTCCCAGAGCCATAGCCAGCAAATATATACTGCATTCCGATTTTTTTACTAAGCTGTCCGGCATAAGTAATTCTACAGCAAAAGTATTTGCTTCACGTTCTATTTTGTCAGTTGAGAATAATGTATGAGATTTGAGAAATGGAGTATTCATATCAGCGTGTCGTATAGCATGTCCCAGTTCATGAGCACAAACAAAATTCTTTAAATTATCGGGAATTTTATTATTCAAGTGGATAAATTTACTGCGTTTGTATTTATTAAAAAAGCCGAGTGTGTTTTTCATATCGGAGTATATAAGTATAATGTTTAAATTATTCGCTATGATAAAGGGATTATTGGTATTATGGCTCCCAATAAGATGTTCTACGTCTTTTTTGATATCCAAAAAAACTCACTCCTTACGGTGCTTTTTAGGAGTGAATTTTTTCTTTGCAATTTGCTTAGCAAGTCGCATAGAATATTCCAAGCTTGCTTTAAGTAACTCCCTATCTTCTTCATCTTCAGGCTCATTAAATGCAGCCATACCAGATTTATCATCAAGAGAGGTAAGCATAGCTTCAAGATCTTTAGCAATCTCACGTTCATCTTTGGAAGAGAGAGGTGGAAGGGGGGTGCTAGATTGAGTGTGTTCTTCTAAATTGCGATTAACTAAATCCGTATATTTCTTATTTTTCGCAAGCTTTAATGCCTCTTGTTCCTCGGGCGAAAGTATGTGTTTAAGAAGTACTTCTCTCGAGAGTGTCCCCACACCGGGGAAAAGCTCAATGCCCTCCGGAGTTATTGAACTAATTACTTTCGCTATTGCTTCTGACGGGTCAATTGTTTCGTAAATTAGATGCCTATTTATGGAAGGACTAGAAGTATCTTCTTTTAGTGCATCTTCTGCGACGGCCTTCTGAAATGCGAGGGCTTTTTTTATATTACCGTCAAAATGGTCTAATACAGGCCCTTGTAATTCTGCAGTTAAATCAAAGTCGTTATAGTTAGTAAGGTCATCAGTATAACCTAATAAGTAGCTAGGAGCAACATTTAATACAGTTGCCAATTTATATATATTTTTTTGCTTTGGTTCGTAATCTCCTGATAAATATTGACTGATAGAAGATTTACCAATTCCAGTTTTTTCACTTAATTCCGATTGTTTCATATTGGCTCTATCCATAGCTTTTTGTAGTCTTACATGAAAGTTGCCCAAAGCTTTAACCCCCTTCTTATCCAATTATACAGACGATGTTCAGAAAACGCAACATTTTTAAAGCTATGAAATAAAAAAAGTTCAGAAAATCAAAAAAACGATCTTGCAAGGTTTTATGGTGTATGCTATGCTTTAATTAGTTCAGAAAGCCAAACTCAAGGAGGTGTTTTAAAAATTGAGTTTCTTATATAATAAATTGAAAGGCAAAATTAAGGAGAAATTTGGAACACAAGAAGCTTTTGCTAAAAAGTTAGGTATATCTCGTACTTCACTAAGCTTGAAACTCAATAATTTCTCAGAATTTACTCAAAAAGAAATTTTGGATTCGATGGCTTTATTGGGATTGCCAGGAATAGAAGTTGACAAATATTTTTTTACCCTAAAAGTTCAGAAAACTGAACAAAACGATTCGGAATTAAAGGAGGTTATTAATGAGTAATTTGATTATTAAGGGCAAAACAAGTCTTTTCGGCATCGGGGTTCCTAATATTTTTGGCGGCTTCAGCGAAGATCAGAAAGCGATGTTAGTTAAAAGCATTGCTGGAATTCATGGTAAGGAAGTTATTCACATAAATGCTGCTATTAATCGTAACCGTAATCGTTTTATTGACGGCGAACATATTTTAGACATGAAACAACATCCTCAAATTGTTATCCATCTGGTCGATAACAATTTCCTCACCAAGATGGAAGCTGCCAAAGCCGAACATATCTATTTACTTTCTCAGCGTGGCTATGTTCGCTTGTTAAAAATCATGGACGATGAAACCGCCTGGGAGCAGTGGGACGTTATCGAAAAAGACTATTTCGAGTTAAAGGAACAACAGCAAGCTCAGGTAATCAAGCTACAGCCACTAACCGATGCGGCCGCAGATGCCTTTGCGCTTGCAGATTTGATGATAGCTAGGTGGGGCGTCAAACCCAATATGGCCGAAATGCAATGTTTAGCTGCTGCGGAGAAAAATACTGGCCTTGATTTATCGGACATAAAACGGCTTGCGCCAGCGACCGAGCAGGAATCAATCGGACGTTTAACAGCAACCGAAATAGCGAAAAGATTAAACATTCGGTACAAGACCGGCAAGCCTGATCCTAAAACAATTAATAAGTTACTAATAACTGCAGGGCTGATGGAGAAATCAGACGACAAAAAACAGCCATACAAATTAACCGATGCCGGTAAAGATCTCGGTGAGATTATACCTTATACACGTAATGGCCATTCAGGTTATGAAATTCGTTGGAATGAATCAGTACTGAAATTATTATCTAAACAATCAGCTTAGAAAGGAGTAAAAATAATGCCTGAAACACCTAGCAGCAACTTGCCCATGACATTAAAACAAGCCTCCACTGAATACTTTCAAGGCAAAGTCAGTTACGGCAAACTTCGATCCATGGCAAAAGCCGGTACATTGCCTGTTACGAAAATCGGCGGGCGCTATTTTACTTGTAAAGACATGCTTGACGAGTGGTTTGCGAATCAGCAAATACAAAGTACATCCAAAGCTGCTAATCAATACGGCAAGTTGCGAGTAATAGGGGGCTAAGCGGTTAATCTCGGCTGCCATAAAACCGGACAAGCAGAAAGGAGGATCCATGAGTAATAAAGCCACAAATATCCGCACTGAAATCTGGAACGGTCACAAAATACGTTTTGTGGAAAAAGAACCTAACGACTGGTGGGCGGTGTTGGCCGATGTAGCAAAGGCAATGGAATTATCTGCAAAAGGCGTAAAGCAGCGTTTACCCAAGGAGGTCATTTCAAATTACCCCCTTCACACACTCGGCGGCATACAAGAAATGTTAATCGTTAGTGAATACGGCATCTATGAAACAGTATTCGAGAGTCGCAAGAAAGAAGCAAAAGATTTTAAGCGTTGGGTATTCGATATGCTTCGAACCCTCCGCCAATCCTCCGGCATTGAGGGCTTCCAAATTTTCCGCATGCTGGACAAAGAACACCAGCGGGAAGCTATGGCAAAGCTTAACGGTTCGCTTGAAAAACCGGTACCACGGGATTTCATGAAAGCCAACACAATCACAAACAAATGCGTTTCTTCGATGTTTGGCCATTCTAAGATGCTCAAGAAGGACCAAATGACACCAGAAATGCTGGTCCAGCGGCAGCAGGTACTGGCCGATACAGTGAACCTGATGGGAATTGTGGAGAAGTTTGGGTTGAATGTATCGGTGAGTGAAATGATGTATGGAAAGTATTTAGTTTAGAAGGTCGGCTGACTACGCGGCCAGACTCCGAACACCCGGAATGATCGGCAGTCAAACAGCCTAAACAAAACCCCGCCCGAGGCGGAGAAAGCGAGGTGAGAAATATGACGGAGCAAAAAGAAAAGCCTCCTAAAGAGGCAAGACTTCCAGCACTTAAATTTATTTTTGATAATGGAGAAGAGATAGCTTTTGCAGAGTATGATAACGGAATGAAATACTTGGAACAACAAATTGCTATTCAAAAACTCGCACTTCAGTCGTTTCAAAGAAACTAATCAAGGCATTGTACTTTTTTACGGCTTCTGCAGTATTAGTAATCCGCTGAGTTAAATCCTCATTACAAACCGGACATTTGAAAGTTTCACCTAGACTTGATGGTGTTAATTTAAATGCAATTTTATTGCATTTATGGCAATTAATTTCAAAAACTTGAATTGGTCGCATAATATTCACCTCTTCACCCCCTTTCGGAGATAATAATTCGACAACAAACCAACAAAACCTTGTAACAATTTGTCAGAAAGGAGCCGAACGCCTAATGATCACAAACCAAGAAGCTCAAAATGCTGTGCAGGTTACAAGCACATTGATTCAGTCTATTCTATTTACTCTTGACGGCGCTTCCAGAAAGCGCGAACAGGTACAGTTGATCATGTATCTACTCCGTGAGACGGTAGATGCGTGTACTGTTCCAAAAAATCTGATTGAGTGTGCCAGTATTGCCTTTGGAAAGAAAGAAGCGGAAAGGAGCACAATCCCATGAAATTGGAGATCGACATATCCGATGAAGCGTATGCACTGTTTCAAAAACTGGCGGAGGTTTTTAATCAGAAAGACCCAGCGATCCCCTGGTCTGCAGCGGCTGTAGTCGAAATTATGGCCGAAAAAGAAACGCGGCGTCGATTGGTTAACCGTAAACTACTAAAACCTTGCGAGGAATCGCTTACGCCTGATTTAAGTTTCTGCAGCAATCCCGCTAAACCGGCAGCAGCTCCCGGCAACGAATGTCAGAAAAGTCGTTGCTGTGTGAAATGTCCCGAGCCATGCAATAGCCAGCAGCCGTGCCGGCATGGGCGATTCGAATGAAACCGGTACCCGTCCAGCAACCGGCTGACCGGCCAGCACAGCCAATATATCCGGCCAAGCCAAAATCCGCAACCAGCGGCTTCGCTGAAATACTACAGGTGGCAATAGAGCAGTACATACCGCCGAACTGGTCGCATGGAACCAGTGGAAGGAGGTGAATAGTTTGCAGAAACATGAATACCTTGAGCACCGCTGCTGCATGTGCCCTCAAATGGACGAACCAAAAACAGTATGTCCTGGAATACCCGGTACTCCGCATCCCGAAGATTCGCCCTGCCGGTTCGTGAAAGCCTACGAGGATGAGCGTGATTGGCAGTATTTCGTCCGGCCAGGTATAGGTGGAAACACTTTCAAAACGTTCTACCGAAAGCCTGAAAAATCCATTTCTGGCCACGGTTATCGGTCTACCGAATGGCGCGGTAGTTTTGACGAAGCTCAAGCCGATTTAAATCGTTTGGCCAAAAAGAAAAAGCGGTCCCTGATATCTGGAGTACGATTATACCCTATCGGTAATGGTCAGTATATCTGCGAGCATTGCAAGCCAGTTAAAATTAAAAACCGTGATGGGGTTAAGCTGTACATTGCCACCGACGAATATACAGGGCCAGTGGAATTGACCGGTTTGTTAATGGTACGGTATCAGGTTTAAGAATATGGAGGTATGTATTGTGTTTGAGAAAATTAAAGAAATTATTGCCAATAAACTCGGCGTGGATCCGGATGATATTACCCCCGAAACTAATGCCGATGATTTGGGCGCGGATTCCTTGGACGCTATTGAAATTGTAATAGATATTGAAGTTGAATTTGGTATTGATATTCCTGATAGCGAGTTGTGCGGGAGTGACAGGACGGTTGGGGCTCTGGTGAGCGTGATCGAAAAGAATTCATATGGCAAATAGACAAGTTTGCGCCCTCTGCCTATTTTGTGTGTCGGCAGAGGGCCAGCGCGAAAAGTTAGGGCGCAAAAGATTGTGGTGTCAGAAGCGTGCCATGCTGTTGTCTGGAGCGGAATTGCCCTGCTTAGCATTTAAAGAAAAGAAAACGGAGGAATAAAAAATGTCTATCGAGTGTGATGATATCCGCAAATTGGTCAATGTGAATACAGTCGCACGGCTCACTAAAAGCATTGGCAAAGAACACGATGAGGAAAATTTTCTTCTCATTACATCAAATTACATCCTTAATCTTAACCCCGATCAGTTCTGGAAAGTGCAGTGCAAATTGGAAGCTAAGAAAACCGGAGTTTGGTATTTGCTGGCCGATAAAGAACTTTGTGAAGATAAATCGGTATCAGAAAATCAAGTTAATCTTTACTTCAATATTATGCGAAGCCCAGGCAACGTGATTGCTTCATGTAATTTATGCATCGTAGATGCCGACGACATTATGTTGTATAAAAATAATTTAAGTCAATACGTTGGAATTCAACGCAAATATATTGAAATGTTTAAAGACATTCCTAATTTTCGCCAAACGGAGCGCAGCGATACGCCTATAGCTGCCGGCGGCATGCACGTGATTACGCCTGTACGTTTAAACAAGGAAGACTTTAAATGCCTTGATCTATTGGCGTAAAGGAAAGGGAGTGAGCAGTTTAATATGATAAAAATCAATAGTTTGGAAGTTGAAAACGTAAAACGGGTTAAAGCCGTAAGGCTGGAACCGACACCGTCGGGGCTTACTATCATAGGCGGCAAAAACGGCCAGGGTAAAACCTCTATATTGGATAGCGTCGCCTGGTTATTTGGTGGAAACAAGTTTAAGCCTTCAGATGCAAAGCGAGAAGGATCCATGGTAGATCCCATTTTGCATGCCGTTCTATCCAACGGTCTTGTAGTGGAGCGTAAAGGCGTCAACAGTGCCCTGAAGGTTATCGATCCGCAGGGAAACAAGAGCGGCCAGCAACTGCTGGATGAATTTATTGAAGAGTTAGCCCTGGACCTTCCCAAGTTCATGAAAGCCAGTAGCAAAGAAAAAGCAAATATTCTTCTGCAAATTATCGGCGTAGGCGATAAGCTCCACGCCCTAGATGTGGAAGAATCCCAGCTATATAACCGCCGTACCGAGATCGGCCGAATTGCCGACCAAAAGAAAAAATTCGCTGCTGAGATGACCAGCTATCCGGAGGCGCCCAAAGAACTGGTTTCCGCTTCTGAACTCATCAAAAAACAGCAGGATATCTTGGCCCGGAACGGCGAGAACCAGCGTAAACGCGATAACATTGAGTATTTGAGGAATAGACATAAAACTTTAGGTGAAACGATTAGTGATTTAAAAAGTAAGTTAGATGAATTAATTAATGAGCAAAATAGCGTTTATTCCGACCTCGAAATCGCCCATAAATCTGCTCAAGACCTCATTGATGAAAGCACAACTGAACTAGAAGAAAGCATTGCCAATATTGACGCCATTAACGTCAAAGTCCGGGCCAACTACGATAAAGGAAAAGCCGAAATCGACGCCGAGGATTACCATAATCAATATAACGATCTAACTGCAGAAATCGAAAAGGTCCGACAGAATCGGATCGATCTTCTAAAAACCGCCAAGCTTCCTCTGGAAGATCTGTCCGTTGAAAACGGTGAGTTAGTCTATAAAGGGTTCAAATGGGACAACATGAGCGGATCCGAGCAACTTAAAGTTGCCACCGCTATTGTTCGGAAGCTAAATCCAAATTGCGGTTTTGTTCTTATCGATAAGTTGGAGCAAATGGATATGGACACCTTGAAAGAATTCGGCGCTTGGCTGGAAACCGAAGGACTGCAGGTCATTGCCACCCGCGTTACCACCTCAAAAAACGAGTGCGCCATAATTATTGAAGATGGCTATATCAAAGAAGAATTGGCGCCGGTCATGCCGGAACCAAAAAATACCTGGGAAAGGGGTAAATTCTAGTGGCACTTACTATTTCACGCGGCGTTGTATTTAAGGCTCAGAAAGTTTGCGTGTATGGTCCGGAGGGAATTGGAAAGTCTACATTTGCTTCCCAATTTCCTGAGCCGGTATTCATTGATACCGAGGGCAGCACAAACCTGATGAACGTGGCACGGTTCCCACGCCCCAGTAGCTGGACTATGCTGCTATCAATGATTAAGCAGGTAGCGACTACGCCAGGTTGCTGCAAAACACTGGTCATTGATACAGTGGACTGGGCCGAGCAGTTATGCATTTCCCATATTTGCGCGACTTATGACAAAAAGGGAATTGAGGATTTTGGCTATGGCAAAGGATACGTTTTTGTAAAAGAAGAAATTGGCCGTTTCCTAAATCTCCTGAGTGACGTAATCGAGGCTGGTATCAATGTTGTGTTGACGGCGCATACAACCATCCGCAAATTCGAATTGCCAGATGAATGCGGTAGCTTTGACCGATATGAATTAAAACTCGGTAATAAAACCGGAGGGCAAACTTCCGCACTGGTGAAGGAATGGGCCGACATGGTTCTTTTTGTTAACTACAAGCAATATGTCGTCGAGGTAGATAAAAAGAAAAAGGCGCAAGGCGGATCACGTGTCATGCATACCCAGCACCACCCCTGCTGGGATGCCAAGAACCGGCATGATCTAAAGCCGGAATTGCCTTTTGAGTATGTCCAGATTGCCTATTGCATACCAAATCATATTGATGGTGAGCCAAAAGCAGAGCTAAACCCAGAGACAAAACCGGAGCCTGCCTCTACTGCTTCAACTGCTGCCGCCCCTGTTGAAACGAAACCACCGAAGGAAGCTAAGCCCGACACTCCGCCACAAACAGCGCCGCCAGTCTCAGCGGCAGCGGTGGCGGCCGCCGGTCCACTAAAACAGAAAAAACCGGACTTAGAAGGTCTACCAAAATCACTTGCCGATTTGATGGCGGCAAATGATGTCACCGTGGGCGAAATACAGAATGTCGTATCTATGAAAGGGTACTACCCTAAGGATACGCCACTTCAAAACTATGACACAAGTTTTATTGACGGTGTGCTGGTGGGGGCCTGGGAACAGGTAATTGCCATGATTCAGCAAGAAAGAGAAATGCCATTTTAAATAATAATTTATAGCAGAGGAGAATGATTATGTCAATTTTTAATTCCATAGGGACCGATATCACGGATGATAGGGAACTTGGCTGGGATGATGAGATAGAGAAGGATAGTGCTAGTTTTATTATGTTGCCGGAAGGTGAGTACGAATTTACCGTCAAGGAATTTGAGCGCACTCGCTACAATGGCGGCGACAAGCTGCCGGCATGCAACCAGGCGAAGTTGAAGCTGGAAGTCGTAACCGAAAAAGGAACTGCTGTTATTAGTCATAACCTGTTTTTACACAGCCGAACCGAAGGAATGGTCAGTGCATTTTTCGTGGCAATCGGCCAGAAAAAGCATGGTGAGAAATTAAAAATGAATTGGTCTAAAGTGATCGGCGCCAAAGGCCGGGCCAAGATCGGCACCCGAGAACATAACGGCAACACTTACAATGAAGTGAAACGATTCCTTGAGCCTGAGGCAGCCACTCAGCCCGCAAGCGGCAAGAACTTTAAGCCCGGCTCTTTCTGATATGGAGCTACGGTTATATCAGCAGGAGGCTAAGGCAGCGATTTTCAGTGAGTGGGACAAGGGAAATTTGAAGACACTGCTTGTGCTGCCCACAGGAACGGGCAAGACGATAGTGTTTGCCAAAGTCGCCGAAGAATGTGTAAGAACAGGTGAACGAGTCCTTATCATGGCTCATCGTGCCGAGCTATTAGAGCAGGCGGCAGATAAAATAAAAAAAGCTACCGGCCTTATCTGTTCGGTAGAAAAAGCGGAACAAAGTTGTTTAGGGAGTTGGTACCGGGTTATTGTCGGCTCGGTACAAAGTTTAACTAGAGAAAAGCGGCTGCAGCAATTTGATACAGATTATTTCGACACCATCATTGTCGATGAAGCGCACCATTCCATTTCGGACAGCTATCAAAATGTTTTGCAGTATTTCAATGAAGCAAAAGTATTGGGTGTAACCGCAACACCAGACCGTAGCGACATGCGGGACCTTGGACAATACTTTAACAGCCTAGCCTATGAATATACACTGCCGCGTGCTATCAAAGAAGGGTATCTGAGCAAGATTAAGGCTCAGACTATCCCCCTGAAACTTGATTTAACCGGCGTAGGCATGCAAAACGGCGACTTTAAAGCTGCTGACCTGGACACAGCATTAGACCCATATCTATATCAGATTGCGCAGGAAATGCTGAAATACTGCAGCGACCGCAAAACCGTAGTATTTTTACCGCTAGTAAAAACAAGCCAGAAATTCCGAGATATCTTAAACGAAGTCGGCCTTGGCCTTAGGGCTGCCGAGGTGAACGGCAACAGCATGGACCGCTCCGAGGTGCTGCAAGACTTCGAGCAAGGCAAATATAATGTGCTGTGCAACTCCATGCTACTCACGGAAGGCTGGGACTGCCCAAGCGTAGATTGCGTCGTTGTACTCCGGCCAACCAAGGTACGCAGTCTCTATTGTCAGATGGTGGGACGCGGGACAAGGCTTTCCCCGAGGAAAGAAGATTTATTGATTCTGGACTTCCTTTGGCATATGGAGCGGCATGAGCTATGCCGGCCAGCTCACTTGATTGCTACCACTGAAGAAATCGCCCAGAAGATGACAGAAAAAATAGAGAACGACCCCTGCCCACTAGACATAGAGGCTGTGGAAAAACAAGCCTCTGACGATGTGGTGGCAGCCCGGGAAGAGGCCTTGGCCAAGAAGTTGGCGGAAATGAAGAAACGAAAGCGCAAACTTGTCGATCCGCTGCAGTTCGAAATGTCGATCCAGGCTGAAGACCTTTCCGGATATGTTCCGTCCTTCGGATGGGAAATGTCGCCGCCCAGTGAAAAGCAAATTGCCACGCTTGAAAAGCTTGGCATATTCCCGGATGAAATCGATAATGCCGGCAAGGCTGCCAAGCTGCTGGACAGGCTGGACAAGCGCCGATCAGAGGGACTTACTACGCCAAAGCAAATTCGGTTCCTGGAAAGTCGCGGTTTTCAGCACGTCGGTACCTGGCAATTTGAGCATGCCAAGCGCTTGATTGACCGGATAGCGGCCAATGGCTGGCACATCCCTTCTGGCATTGTTCCTAATGAATATCGCCCTGGTGGTGACACATAATGGATAAAATTGACCTGTTGCCATTACTGGAATATATTGACCCCGCCAACCTGTCATACCAGGAATGGGTAAATGTGGGTATGGCGCTCAAGCTGGAAGGATATACGGCCAGTGACTGGGATAACTGGAGCCGGCGTGATTCTGCCCGGTACCGGTCAGGCGAGTGCTTCAAAAAATGGACCAGCTTTCATGGCTCAAATACGCCGGTAACCGGCGGCACAATCGTTGACATGGCAAAAGCCGGCGGCTGGGAGCCATCCAGCCGGAAAGAAGACTATGAGCTTGACTGGGATGATACTATCGGTAAAGACGATAAAGTTATTATTGATAAAAACTGGCTGGAGGGCCGGGAGGTTACCGAGCCAGAAACCTGGGACCCGGTAAAAGACTTGGTAACCTATCTGGAAACTCTGTTTGACAGCACCGAGAATGTCGGCTATGTAACCAGCGCCTGGCAAAAGGAAGGCGACAATAAATATTTGCCCACCAAAGGAAACTGGGACCGTACCGCCGGCCAGCTCATTGAAGAACTCAATATTTGTGACGACGATATCGGCCTTGTTTTTGGTGACTACAAACCCGAATGCGGGGCCTGGATACGGTTTAACCCCCTGGACGGTAAGGGTTGTAAAAATGATAATGTAACGGATTTTAGGTATTCGCTGGTTGAATCGGACAATATGGAAATTGAAAAACAGAATGAAATCATCCGGGCGCTGGAGTTGCCGGTAGCCTGCCTGGTTCATTCCGGCGGGAAAAGCCTACATGCCATTGTGCGGATTGATGCCGGCAGCTACGAAGAATATCGCAAGCGGGTTGACTACTTGTATTCTATTTGCAAAAAAAACGGACTTGAGGTTGACCCACAGAACAGAAACCCGTCCAGGCTATCCAGGATGCCGGGCGTAATACGGAACGGCCATAAGCAATGGCTGGTAGATACCAATATAGGCAAAGCCAATTTTACCGAATGGAAAGAATGGATTGAAAGCGTCAATGATGATTTGCCGGAACCAGAGAGTATGGCGGATGCATGGAACAATCTGCCGGAGCTGGCGCCCTCTCTAATTGACGGTATCCTTCGGCAAGGGCATAAAATCCTGATTGCCGGGCCGTCTAAGGCGGGGAAGTCCTTTGGGCTTATAGAGTTATGCTGCGCCATTGCTGAGGGCCAAAAATGGCTATCATGGGCTTGTGCGCAGGGGAAAGTCCTGTACGTTAACCTAGAACTGGACCGGGCCAGCTGTTTGCACCGGTTTAAGGATGTATACCAAGCTTTAAAATGGGAGCCGAAAAATGTCGGTAATATCGATATCTGGAACCTCAGAGGCAAATCCATTCCCATGGACAAGCTGGCCCCCAAACTCATCCGGCGTGCTGCTAAGAAAAATTATATTGCCATTGTTATTGACCCGATCTATAAAGTTATCACCGGCGACGAAAACAGCGCCGATCAGATGGCCAACTTCTGCAATCAGTTTGATAAGGTATGCACAGAGCTTGGCTGCGCGGTAATTTACTGTCATCATCACTCAAAGGGCGCCCAGGGCGGCAAGCGGTCCATGGACCGGGCTTCCGGTTCTGGCGTATTCGCTAGGGACCCTGACGCACTAATTGACCTGATTGAGTTGGATATAACAGAAGAGCTTTATAAGCAGGAAGAAAATAAGGCTGTCAGCGCCGCCTGCGTGGCGTTTCTGGAGGCAAATTACCCTGCCTGGGAGGATAATGTATCACAGGACGACCAATGCAGCGAGAAGACCATGCTGGACTATTGCAACAGAGTTTTGTTGCGAGAAGCGTACATCGAAATGATAAACCACTTTGTACATCCTGCCCGGCAACGGGTACGGCAGCGTACAGCCTGGCGCATCGAAGGGACGCTGCGGGAGTTCCCGAAGTTCAAGCCGGTCAATCTGTGGTTTGATTACCCGGCTCACTACGTGGATACCATTGGTGTACTCAAGGACGTGGAGGCGGACGGGGACCAGCCGGCGTGGAAAAGGAACTTCAAAAAGAGAAAAACGCCGGCAGAAGGTAAAAAAACACGCGGAACATCCCTTGAAAGTGCATTTGAAGCAGCCGGTTTTAATGGTCAACCGACTGTGAAAGGCATGGCGGAATACATGAGCGTAACTGAAAAAACTGTAAAAAATCATCTAAAAGAACATGGTGGTTTTTTAGTCGATAATCAAGGAGCTGTTTTTAAAAAAGGAAAGTAAAAGGAAAATATCGAGAAAATAATTTGTTTCTGATTTGGAAAATATCGATAAAGAAATCGACTTTTTCCGATTCGGAAAAAAGAAAAATATCGAGATTTTACTATCAGGAAAAAGTCGAGAAAATATCGATTTTTTCCGAATCGGAAACGCGCCTATATATTATAAATATATAATTGCGCTTTTCCCTCACGATCAAGGGGAAAAAGAAGTCGTGCGTTAAGCTTTCGCACGACGACTACTTTTCCCTTTCCTTGACAAAAGAATTTTTTTTCAAACCTACAATCAAATGGAAGGAGATGTAAGTAAGTGAGAAAGAGAAAAATAAGTAAAAATTTAGAAGTTGCAAAATTACTACCGCCATTAAAACATTCGTTCGAAGGTAAAGAATTTGATATAAAAAATAGCGAAGTAATGCAATGGCTAACTAAACGTCCGGAAATTTTAAACTATGTTTGGAACAACATAAAAAATTCTGGTGCTGTTGTTTTTGATTCTCAAGCCGGCAAGTGGCAAGGAATAGATTATGAACCAGAGGAGTGAAATATGTGAAGGTTAGATCTAAAAAAACCGGCGATCTTGGGTATAGCAGTAAATTTAATCTACATGCTATGTCAGAAATTATAGTCTATTTCGAGGAAGGAGATTGTGACAGCGCTTATATTGATGAGTACGATGTTTTTCTTGAATCAACAAAGACATGGAAACCTCTGAATGAAGCATTTCGGGATAGAGACATTATCACAGACAATTACAATTCTGAGTTTAGAGAACCGCGGGATGCGGTTGAAAGAGAAAGAGGATGGTACTATTGATGTTTAGTTTTCTTAGAGAAAAATGCAATCATAGCTACTGCGAATATGTAGTGATAGATCAATACACAAAAGAAGATGCGCAAGATGTTTTTTACGCTTCAAATTATGGGACTAGCATAACAAAATATCAGGTTGAGGTTAGATATTGTAAGCATTGCGGGCAAACGTATAAAAAATATCTGGCAAAGAGCTAATATTGATGATTGAATTTTTCATAGCCATGCAGTTACCAACGGTTACACATCAGGAAAAGAAAGTATCCGTGGTAAATGGCAAGCCAGTGTTTTATGAACCGGATGAACTAAAGGATGCCCGGCAAAAGTTTACCGCCTATCTCGCAAAACATGTGCCGGCCAATAAATATACTGGAGCAACGCGGCTTGTTACAAAATGGTGTTATCCCAGAGGTACTCACAAAAACGGAGAGTACAAGACCACAAAGCCCGATACCGATAACATGATCAAGCTACTCAAAGACGTTATGACTGAACTCGGTTTCTGGAAAGATGACGCATTAGTAGCGAGTGAAATCACAGAAAAGTTCTGGGCCGATGTTCCGGGAATTTATGTTCGGATTGAAAAGCTGTGAAAAAGCCGGTAGTGGGGTTACCCCTAATGTGCATTATTTGACCTGTTTTAGCCCCGTGGTAAGGCGAAAAGATGTTCGGTAATTGGTATATAGGTAGGAGTGGATAACTTGAATGTAATATGTCAATACTGCGGCAATCTTGCGATATATACAGACAGCGCATGTATTTACGGCAGAAGCTATGGTATGGTCTACTACTGCAAGGACTGTAATGCTTGGGTAGGAGTGCATAAGGGGACGGATAAGCCGTTAGGAATCTTAGCCAATGCGGAATTACGAGATTGGAAGATAAAGGCTCATGCAAGCTTTGACCCGCTATGGAAGTCAGGAAAAATGAAACGTCATAGGGCTTACAAATGGCTTGCCGAGCAGTTAGGGAAACCACGAAACGAAACTCATATTGGGATGTTTTGCGTGGAGGATTGCAAGCGGGTTGTAGAGGTTTGCAGTGGCTGCAAGATTTGAGAGGTGAAAGTCAGTGAAAACCAAGGAAATTGAATCATTCAGCGAGATTAATATTCCGGGAATGGGATTGTTTATACCTATCATCGTTGTTTATCGAAGTCCAAAGGATTACCCAGAGAAGTATGTTGCGCGACTATGGGATTTGGCCAGGCCCATAGAAATAGCCCTGACAAGAGACACATTATCCGAAATCAGAAAGGAAATACCTCTTGGGTTTGTTAATTTAGGACGCCAGGAAAATGATGACCCGGTTATTGTTGAAAGCTGGGTATGAGGGGTGAGTCGGTTTGACCCTGGATAATCTCATTGACACCGTATTCGAGGCTTATATCTACGACGAACCAGTTGATAACAATACATTAGGATGGATACACCAGTACCTAATGGAATTACAGGATAAGCGGGAATGGAAGGAAGGGGAAATAGCGTAAAATGGCCTGCGATAATTACTGGCAAGCATTGTTTGACAAGATAAATACTATGTCGGACGAAGAATTCGAGCAGTTATGTAATGAGCTAGACAGTGAAAGAAATTTGTTTGTCATAGAAGAGGATGCCGATACCGATGCTGATTAGATTCGGAACCTGCTCTATATGCGGCAAATTTACGGTAATGAAACCCAGGGCAAAACGTTGTGATGACTGCGCATTAAGGGGATACACGGTAAAAAGAAATCCATATAGGAAGAAGAAAGAAACTAGCGCGGAAACGAACAGCCGCTTAGAAGGCGGTTGATCGTTGAAGAAAGGGTGGGAAGAAAAGAATGAAAATTTATGTCGCAAGCTCTTGGAGGAATACAATTCAGCCAAAGATTGTTGCTTTGTTGCGGGATCAAGATTATGAAGTATATGACTTCAAAAACCCCAAACCAGGCAATACAGGTTTTCATTGGTCGGAAATTGACCCGAATTGGAAACAATGGACGCCGGATCAGTTTAAAATGAACCTCAAACATGAAATTGCCTTAAACAGTTTTTATTCTGATATGAGAGCTCTTGAAGACTGCAATGTATGTGTCTTAGTCCTTCCATGCGGCCGCAGCGCACATCTGGAGGCAGGTTGGGCCATTGGTGCGGGTAAGCCGACAATTATATTCTTGCAGGATAATATTGAACCAGAGTTGATGTATTTAATGGCGATGTTCATTTGTACAGATACTCAAGATTTATTATCAAAGCTCGCAGAGCTAAAGAATGATATTCGCCGCTGTCGGGTATGTGGTTGCACGGATGATAATGCTTGCCTCGGCGGGTGCTATTGGGTTGAGGAAGATTTGTGCAGTAAGTGTGTCAGTGTATCTGAACGTGATGATGACTAATAGTATTCCCTGGCTCATCGCCGGTGCCGCTCTGTTTGCAACGATACTGAACATCCGCAAAGACCGTCGCTGTTTCCTAATTTGGACGGGAACAAATTTATATTGGACCGTGTATGATGCGGTCAATGGTTTATACGCCCAGGCGGCGCTGTTCATGGTTTATCTGGTGCTGGCGCTAGTGGGGTTGTGGAAATGGAGGAAAAACAGTGATTAATTTTAAAATTGGCGCAGCATTTGTAATTGGCGGAGTAATATTCAATTTTATTGAGACGTGGTATTTTGGATGGAACTGGCCGTCATGAATAAGCAGGGGCTGATTGCGGCAGATGCTGAACTGACTAAAACCGGCGTTCTGATCGCTGATGTTTATCTGAAGATCGGAGAGCGGAAGAAAAAGAGGTGACCCAATAGTGACAGCCAGGTTAGTATGCACCAGTCCGTACAATTCTTGGATTGGCCGAATAATCTGCCCGCCATGCGACTACAGCACCAAGGACGGTGTTGGTTGCTGTCGCAACTGTCCCGAAGGCCCTGACTATGGCTGCAACAGCCGCTGCGGATGGCTGGAAGAGAAAGGAGAAATCAAAGCCATGATTACAAATATTAAAATAGATAGAATATCCCCGCATCCCGATAATCCCCGAAAAGACTTAGGTGACCTAAGCGAGCTTGCAGAAAGCATCAAGGCCAACGGAATATTACAAAATCTTACGGTTGTGCCTTGGTTTAGCGAGATCACAAGGGCACCCGCAGATGATGGTAAAATGGACGGTCACTATCGCGTTATAATCGGACATCGTCGCCTGGCAGCAGCGAAGCTTGCAGGCCTGACGGAGGTACCCTGCGTAATAGCCGACATGGACCCCAAAAACCAAGTCGCAACCATGTTACTTGAAAACATGCAACGCAACGATCTGACTATATGGGAGCAGGCGCAAGGTTTCCAGATGATGCTTGACTTCGGAGAGACAATTGGGGATATCGCGAAACAAACCGGTTTTTCGTACAGCACGATCAGCCGCCGGGTTAAGCTGATGGATCTGGACAAAGATAAATTCCAGCAATCGGTGGATCGCGGCGCTACTCTTCAGGACTATGCGGAACTGGACAAAATCGGCGACGTCAAGCTAAAGAATAGCGTCTTAGAATCCATCGGGACTTCGAATTTCCAGTGGAAGCTCAAACAGGCCATCAACCAAGAAAAGCAGGAAAAGGGCAAAGCCGCTCTGATCGCGGAGCTTGAAACATTCGCTACCCGTGTCCAGAAAACGGACGGGCTGCGTCAAGTGCAGTGGTTCTCGGTTTATTCTGGAACAAAAGTCATAAAGCCAGCTGACGCAGGCGAGACGAGGTATTTCTTCACCGATAATTCGTACAACATTATATTGTATAAAGAGTCGTCAGGGAACGAGCCTGGTTGCTCCGCAGGGCCGTCGGCGGCAGGGCCGTCGGCGGAGGAACAGAAGCAATTGCAGGAGCGGTGCCAGCAACTGGACGAGCTCCACAAGCAGGCCTACGAGCTGCGGGGCGAGTTCGTCAAAAATTACGCCGGGCGCCAGAAGGACGCCCGCAACATCATGTCGTTTGCATTGGAAGCAATGCTGCTGGGCGATATTGGTTACGGCTATTCTACATACCTCGGCAAGAAGCTAGGCATCGAGATCCCCGAGCCCGAGGATGAGGACGACGACCGCGACGAGGACGATATCGCGTGCGAGGCGATTGCCGAAGCTTTCGAGGCATTGCCGGAGAAAGTGCTATTCACCGCCGCGTATTGCGGGCTGGAGAAAGAGCGAACCCGCTATTACGGCTGGCAATGCAAGTATGAGGGGAACGCGGCACTCGACGCGATTTACGACGCCCTCGAAAAAATAGGCTACGAAATATCCGAAGAAGAGCGTGCACTTCGTGATGGCACGCATGAACTATATGTACGCGACAAGGAATGATAACCAATGAAAGAACATTACATCCAAAATCAAATCCGCCTCGCCATCTCCCAGCACCGCCTCGGCGTGTATTTACGGTAATTTAGACGGTATAATCAGGGATTGATATGATGACGGGAGGGAAGTATGGATTATATCAAAGAAGCCGAGAAACGCCTTTGGCATTACCGTGATCTTGAAAAATCTATCGAACAAATGAACTGTGATATCGCCCGAATAGTTAGCCGGTCATCACCATCAGAATTAAATGCTGTAGCGATGGATATAACCGGCATACGATCAGGTAAAACTGATGAGGCGTTTAATATCTTGCTGGAATTAAAAACATTGTCTGAATCCAAGAAAAAAACTGAAGAAGAAATTGACCAAATAGCTGAGATATTAAAAGATATCAGTAAAGAAAAAGACTGTAAATTATACGGCAAAGTTTTGTATTCTTGGTACGTGAAGCGAAAAGACCGGGACGAAATAGCTAAAGAGATTGGATATTCGGTTCGACAAGTTTACAATATTCGGGATGAGGCAATTAGAAAATTTGCGGTTAGGATATTAGGCATTGAAGCTTTAAGGGTTATTTAATAACAATGTTTATGTTAAGTATTGCAAAATCATTGCAGAGACAAAGCGTTTTTGCAATGGTAAAATAGTAGCATGAATAAATAGCTAGAGCCGCCTATCATTGATAAGCGGCTTTTGTATTGCCGCTACCGATGAGGTTGGCGGCTTTTGTTTTGCAAAAGAAAGACCGGCTAACTGCCGGTCACTTAAAATAAGGGCCTTGACATGATGGGCACTGTAAATCATCAACGAGGATAGACGCTTTAATTACTGCTGTTTGATGGGCAGTCATTCTAAATCACCTCTTAACTTTTTAATAAACTCCTTAACCTCTTGAAATTTATCTGGATATTTCCGGCGCAATTCAAGGTATTCAACGAGATCCGCTTTTTCTTCATCGGTCATACGGATTGATTTATTGGGCAACTGGCCTGTTGGCTTACGACCTTGCCCTCGTCCTGGTCCGCCTCTTGGCATGTTATCGCCTCCAGCGATTGTATATAGTTAGAGTAAAGGATAAAAATATTATCACATCGGTAATTGTCTGCAATGTTCCGCCATATGGCCACTGTCTAACGAATAGCCATACAATAACAATAATCCAAAACCAGTAGTCAGAATTAAGCCATTTCATATTTTGCTGGATTAGTGATATAATAAGTATAAGGGGTTGGGGAGGTTTCCCTCCCCTGGTGGGCTCATCCTTTGCGCTTACGCTTTGCGGGCTGTTGGCGCTTTGGGTGAGTTTTCTGTTTTTCGAGTATTTCTAAGATTAGTTTTAGTATTTCGAGTATCAGTTTTAGTGCTCCGAGTATTGCTAGAATTACGACCCCTTGCTTATCATCCACCCATCCAATCCCTCCCTTCCTTTGATCTAAGTAAATTATACCATATTATTTTGATTATTGCAATACATAAATCAAAAATATTTTTAAAAACTTTTTCAAGCCGTCCGAATAGGGCGGTTTTTCTATGCTTTAAATGAGGTGATACACATGGCCAGCATCGTATACTGCAACAATATCCTATGCCGGTTCAATGATAACACCCAACAGACCTGCAGTCTTGATCGCGTTCACTATGTGGACAGGCGTTGCATGTCGTTCAGTAAGCGAAGGGGTGAGAGCTGTGCTGAATTAATGCAGATACAACGACCGAACTGTCACCGGTCAGGCGGCGGCTACAAGTCGGATAGGGTGAGGACGGCCAGGTGATCACGGGTCCTTCCAGGAATCTAGCTGGCTTACGAGTCGTACGAGCCCCGACTTTTGCCTCTGTGAAATTTGATTTTTGGGGTTGAAACTTTGGCAAGGAAAAAAAATATAGATAGTCCACCACAAAAAGATACACAAATAACAACGTCAGATAAATCCTGGGTTTACAGCACTTCTGAAACATGCCAGTTTTTTGGTGTAAGCGCCGAAACGCTTTCAAATTGGGAAAAGCGCGGTGCTCCTAAAGAAGGATATGGCAAATGGGATATTAAGAAGCTTGTGGAGTGGAAGTACGGGGCGAGTGCTGGAGATAAGAGCCCTGAGGCTCGCAAGCTTGCCGCTGATGCCGACTACCGCGAAGCAAAGGCTGCTCAGGAGGCTATTAAGTTGGCTGTGGCCGAAGGAAGATATATCTCGGCGGGGCAGGTTACTGCTGATTTGAAAAGATTATTTACTGTTTTAAAGCGGTCGCTTATGGCTATTGGTCATGATATAGCGACTGAATTAAACACATTAGATTCAGATATTGCTTTGGTGGCTAAAAAGGTGGTCGATGATGCGGTGTACAACGCACTCTCACAACTTGCACAAAAAGGCGAGTATATCCAAAGAAAGAAATAGCTGGCCGACATATATCCAGGATGCTTTAGATACCTTTAGGCCTCCTGAAAAACTGACGGTTTCAGAATGGACAAATAAGTTCCGGATTCTTGATGAAAAATCCAGTGCATCACCGGGACAATGGAAAACCGAAAGGACTCCATACTTGCGAAGGATTATGGACGAATTCTGTAATCCTGAGATTGAGAATATTACTTTCGTTGCCGGCAGTCAGTTAGGTAAAACTGAAGCTGAATATAATATGCTCTGCTACGCTATCGACCAAGATCCTGGTCCTGTTTTGGTGGTTTATCCAACGGACAAGCTTGCAGAGTTTGCCAGTGAAAACCGACTACAGCCAATGTTTAAGCTGTCACCGGCTATTATGGACAAATTCGATGAACGAGCAAGCGATAAACTTGAGCTTCAGTTTATAAACAATTATGTAGCTTTAGTTGGCGCCAATTCTCCATCTGATTTAGCAACAAGGCCAGTACGATATATATTTTTTGATGAAATTGATAAATATCCAAAATGGGCCGGTAGAGAAGCAAATCCACTGTCTTTAGCAGAAGAGCGTCAAAAGACGTTTTATAATAAAAAGACTGTTAAAGTTTCTACTCCTACAATCAAACTCGGTAATATCTGGCGATCATATGAAAAAGCGGATTTAAGATTGAAATATGAAGTTCCTTGTCCCCACTGCGGTCATAAACAATTATTTGTTTTTAAACAAATCAAATGGCCTGAAGGGATGAGTGATCCTCAGCTTGTTCGATTCGCTGCGTGGTATGAATGTGAACACTGCTACCAAAGAATTGATGACCGTCATAAAATGGAGATGCTCCGCAGCGGCGACTGGAAAGAGCAGAATGTTCCGGTTGGCCGTGTTAAATCTATAGCATTTCATCTAAATTCAATTTATTCACCCTGGTTGACATTCGGGGATGTAGCGGCAAAATTCTTATCGACCAAAGAGAATCCTGAAGATCTTATGAATTTTATTAACTCCTGGCTCGCAGAACCTTGGGAAGATAAGGCCAGCAGAATGCGCTCCGACGTTGTATTGGAAAAACAACTGGATTATGAACAAGGTCGGGTCTATGATCAGGCCCAACTACTGACACTTGGCGTAGACGTTCAGTTAAACCATTTCTGGTGGGGTGTGCGAGCTTGGGGGCCAAGGTTAACATCCTGGTTGGTTGACTATGGCCGGGTTGAAACATGGATCGAAATTGAAAATATTATTTACAGACCTTATCCATCTACATTGGGTGAGGTCTTTCATATTAATCTGGCTTGCATTGACTCTGGATATAACACGGATGAAGTATACCAGTTCTGCGCAATGCATCAGGATGTATGTTTGCCGACCAAGGGGTCTTCAAAAGCTATGCGGTCGAGATATAGCGTTTCGAAACTTGATAAATTCTTTGGATTGCTGCTGTATATCTTTGACCCCAATCAGTTAAAAGATTTTATTGCCGGCAGGCTGAGCGTTCCGGCCGGCGAACCGGGTTCCTGGAATGGGTATCAAGGCTGTGACCGGCGCTATGCCGACATGATTTGTTCCGAGCAGAAAGTCGAACAGAAAGATAAAAAAGGCCGAGTCACATATGAATGGCAGCCGATCAGTAGCCACGCACAAAATCACATGCTTGACGTGGAAGTAAACTGCACGCTGGCAGCTGAGATTGCTGGGGTCAGGTATTTGGTTGAGCCGGAGCCGGTTATTGCGGTACCTGAGTGCGAGGGTAGGAAAAGTAATTGGCTTAGGAGGTGATGAATTACATGGAGACACTTGTACAGCAGCTTGAAAGAGTGCAGACTGCAATTGCCGCCATCGAATCTGGTGCCCAGGAATACGGCATTGGTAGTAGAAAAGTTACCAAGGGTGATTTAAAAACGCTTTATGAGCGTGAGGCAAGCTTAAAACAGCAGTTAGCATATGAGACTGTCGGTACAACTAGGGCTTACGCCAGATGGCCCACACGGTAGGAGGTAACGAGGTAACTATGAATTTTATCGATAAAGTCATATCCTTAGTATCACCGCGTTGGGCTTATGCGCGGGAAGCCTATCGCCAGGCTACTGAAGTTTTACGTAACTATGACGCAGCTCGTATGGACAGGCTGGGCAACGGCTGGGCGGCAGCTGGTGGTACCGCTGAACAAATTGACCGGCCGTATCGAGAACGATTACTTCGTCGGGCGAGGGATTTGGAACGCAATAATGATATTGCCAAAAGCGTTATTTTGTCATTTGAGCGTAATGTTGTCGGCAGAGGATTCAATCTACAGGCACGGGTCAAAAAGAAAAACGATGACGATGACGAAAAGAGCAACAAAGCTATCGAAAAATCCTGGAAAAAATGGTGCCATCATGAAAATTGCGACGTTACCGGTCAGTCATCATTCAATGAAATATTAAAGATGCTCATTCGCCGGCGTATTGTAGACGGTGAAATTTTTATTGTTAAAACCTATGATAATACTGCTAAAATACCTTTCAGAATTCAGCTTATTGAGCCGGACCAGCTTGATACTTCTCGGCAGTATGGCGAAAGCGGTAATCTTGTGAAATCCGGTGTGGAGGTCAATAAAGTAAATAAACCGGTAGCGTATTGGCTTTATGAAACGTTGCCTGATGGATATTTTGCTGTAAATTCAATCCGGGTCCCGGCGGAACGGGTAATTCATCTTTTCAGTAAGCATCGTCCAACGCAGGTCCGTGGTATTTCGGAGTTAGCCAGTTCTATGGATTCGATTCGCGACTCTGGCGAATATCTGGAAGCAGAACGGGTCAAAGCAAGAATTGCTGCGTGCTTTTCCATGTTTGTAAAAGTGGCGCCAGGAAGCACAAATCCGTATGCCAAAATACAAAGAATGCCGGTTGAAGGACAAAAAAGCCCTAAACGGGTGGATACCATTGAACCAGGCATGATTGAGTATCTGCAGCCTGGTGAGGAAATTGAGGTTGCAAACCCAGGCAATATCCCCACAAATACAAAAGATTTCGTGGAGCAACAGCAACGTTTAGTCGGTGCCGGCCAAGGTCTTAGTTATGAAATGATCAGCCGTGATGTATCAAAAGTAACATATTCTTCGGCCCGACAAGGATTACTTGAAGATCGGAAAACTTTTGAGCCAATTCAAGATTATTTGATTGAGCATGCCTGCATTGGAATTTTTACGGAATTCCTGATTAGTGCAGTGCTGGCTGGAGAGGTTGAAATCAAGGACTTCTGGCAAGACAAAGACCGGTATTTGGAACATGTTTGGATTCCGTCAGGATGGACATGGATTGATCCACTGAAAGATGTGAAGGCCAGCGGTGAGGAAGTCGATTCGAATTTTGCTACCTTGGAAGAAAAATGCGCTGAACAAGGCAAGGACTGGAAGGAGGTTATTAATCAAAGAGCCCGAGAAAAGAAATACATACAAGAAAAAGGAGTAGGAAGTGATAACAATGTCAATGAGGGCGGAGGAAATAAAAAAACGCCGGCAGCAGGAGCAGGGGGTTAAGCAATATCGATATCTTAAACTGATTGAAATGCGAGCCGTTGACGGTGAAGAAGGCGTTTACGAATTTAGCTTTTCCAGCGAAACGCCAGTGCAGCGCTGGTGGGGAACCGAAGTACTTGGCCACGATCCGGGCGAACCAAAATTGGAGCGGCTGAAAACAGTAGGCTCTTTTTTATTTGCTCATGGCCGCGATCCTAATCACGGTTTGGTTCCGTTAGGGCCGATTGTGGATGCTTGGCAGGATGAACAAGCTCGAACCTGCCGCGTCAAAGTACAGTTTGACGGCGATGGACAAGCCCAGATAATCAAGGGGAAAGTGGATAATAAGTCTTTACGCGGTATTTCTATGGGGTACATAATCAATTCGTATACTGTCGTAGAACCGGGAAAAACGGTACGCGGATTTACTGGTCCTTGCGAAATTGCCATTGACTGGGAGCCACTTGAAGTCAGCTTGGAGCCGGTAGCCGCTGATCCGAATGTCGGGATTGGGCGCTCAGTTGAACCGGATGAAACAGATATCGCCGGGATTGTGACGGATATTTTGAAAAATGATGAAAGTATTCGTTCTCTGTTTAAGTCGGCGCCAATCACCGTACAGGTTGAAGCAGTTTCTGCACAACCGCAAGCCCAAAATAAACAAGAAGAAAGAAGGAGTGAAGAATCTATGCCTGAAACCAATACTCAGACCGACACCACTACGCAAACATCGGAAGAAGTCAGAGCACAGGAGACGCAGAGAACTCTGGAGATTACAGAGCTTTGCCGAAATTTTCCTCAGTTGGAATTAGATACAACGGAGTTTATACGTTCTGGTGCCACAGTTGCAGAAGTGAACAAAGAAATTGTTCACCGGTTGGCCAAACAAAGAACCCCGATTGGAACCCCTGCGATAGAAGTTGGCCAGGAGGATGTCGATAAGTTCCGTGCAGCTGCATCGGATGCGATGTCTTTCCGCGCAGGTCTGAGTGTAGAAAAACCCGCTGCCGGCTTTGAAGAACTTCGTGGCATGACCATGATTGACTTGGCTCGTGAGTGTTATCAGCGTACACACGGAAAAGCCTTTCGGGGGTATGACCGGAAAGGGTTAGTGCGTGCGGTTATTTCCTCATCTGATTTCCCCAATGTCTTGTCCAATGTCGCTAATAAATCGCTGATGACTGCATATCAAACCGCGCCCACAACTTACCAGCAATGGACCAAACGCGGCAATCTAAATGACTATAAGCCAGCTTTGCGGGTACAGGTCAGCGAGGCGCCACTGCTGCGTAAAGTCGGGAAGGGCGGCGAATACAAATACGTGGCTATGTCCGATGCCGGTGAATACATTCAACTGGAAAAATACGGGGAGTTGTTTAGCTTAACCCGGGAAGATATCATCAATGACGATTTGCAGGCCTTGACGGATATCCCGACCAAGTTCGGCTCTGCTGCCCGTATTACGATCAACTATTCCGTATACTCAATTCTTAGTGGCAATCCCAAAATGGCAGACGGCAATCAATTGTTTAGTGCTACTCATGCCAATATTGAAGCAGTGGAAAAGGCGGCCCCGAGTAAAGACACATTTAAGGCTGCGTTCACATCCATGGCGAAACAAAAGGGCTTACAAAAGAAAGATGCTGTACCGCTAAACATTACGCCCGCATTTTGGATTGGTCCTGTAGCACTGAAATTTGACGCACTGCAATTAGTGAGATCAACGGTGGACGTTGGCGCCAACAATGCCGCAGTTAACGTATTTCAGGATCTATTAACCGTAGTTGCAGATGCGCAACTGGATGCCGTCGACCCTGATGCCTATTACTTTGCCACATCCCCTGGTTTCATTGACACGATAGAAGTCGCATTCCTCAACGGAGTTGATACTCCGTATATTGAAACGCAGCCCGGTTTTGAGGTTGATGGTATTACCTATAAGGTGCGGTCAGAATTCGGTGTTAAGGCGCTTGATTACCGTGGTCTATACAAAAACCCCGGTAAATAATTACAGGGTTAAATATTAAAAATTTGGAGGTATGGCCGAATGGCTAGACAAGGCGTATTTCAACAAAGTGGTGACATTATTGATTATTTAAATAGTGGTGAAAGTGTGATTACTGCCGGTCAGGTGGTGCCGCTGACTTCACGGATTGGTTTTGCGGTGGACGACATTGCGCCCGGCGCTATTGGTGGCGTTGTGGTGAAAGGTGTATTTAATAATGTACCAGCCGATAATTCAGTTGCTTTCAACGTAGGTGACCCGCTATATTGGGATGCTACTGCAGGTGAGGTTACCAAAACATCCACGAATAATACACCTGCTGGCTGGAGTGTTGCTGCAAAAGCTCAAGCCGACACAATTGTTGTGGTGCAAATTGAAGATCCGCTTCCCGTCGGAACAGTGACTCAGCAACCTGCCCAAGACGATAGCACTGCCGCCACGATTGCTGATTTGAAAACAGATTTTAATGCATTGCTAGCAAAACTGCGTAGTGCCGGGATAATCGGGTGATTTAAATGAGCCTTAAAGATGTAATGGCCGCAGACATTGTGGCCGTTTTCCTAGACCACGACGAATTTGCCGATTACCACGACATCAACGGACAGCAGGTGCTCTGCGTTGTGGATACTGATACGAATAAAACTCGTAGTGGTCAGGAATCTGAGCACTATGACGGTATCTTTCTATCAGTCAAAAAGGTATTCGTCAGAGCATCAGATCTTCCCAAACGCCCTTTATGTGGCAAACGGTTGCGATTCGACAATGAACCATATACCGTCATTGAATGTGTTGAATCTGGTGGCATGTATGAAATTACGATAGGACTGAATGATTCATGATTGAATTGACAGACGATCAATTGAAACGGGCTGAGCAGTTACTGAAACATCTACCAGGTGCACTGCCAAAAGCTGTGGCGAATGCGATTAACCGGGCATCCGAGAGCGCCCGAGCGGAAGCGGTACGAAAAGCAAGCGAAGAATACGTGATTCGGCCTGGTAGAGTGCGGGAAACCATCGATATTGCCAAAGCTTCGCCGGCCATTTTGTTTGCCCGGGTGAGGTCCAAAGGCCGGCCAAGGGCGCTTACGTATTTCCAAACCACGCCAAAGCAAGTGCCTAAAAAACGACCCAGAGGTCAATTAGTTGCGCAAGTCAAACGTAGCGAAGGAGGAGGATCAATTAAAAGCGCCTTTTTAGCTCGGATGAAATCTGGCCATTTGGGTGTGTTTAACCGAACTAATAATTTAACCAGTACTGGAAAAGTTGAACTTGTTCAGCGCTATGGCCCTTCAGTACCTCAGATGTTGGAAAACCCAACAATACAGCAGTTTGTAGAGCAAAAAGCCATGGAAACGCTTGAAAAACGTTTTGACCACGAACTAGACCGCCTATTGAAAGGATGATTTGATTGACCCCATTAATCCTGATGGATGAACTTTGCGGATTCCTCCGTGAAACCGTGAAAGACTTCCGTCTGTCAGCAAAAAAATATGAAACTGCTCCGGTAGTTTATGACGGATATCTCCCGCTGGAAGATGAGCCAGAGCAGGTTTGTCCGTATGTAATAGCTCGAATCACCAAAGTTAGCGATGCTGACAAAGGTTCCACAACCAAGATCGCAATATTAATTGGTACCCGTGCCGAGGATGACGGCTTTTGGCGCGACTGCGTTAATGTCGCTGAACGAATCCGGCAGGCACTGCTTGTCAACCGAGTTTTGGCCAAACGTTTTCGGCTGCAGTTACCGCTGGAAATCATATTTCCTGAAGGGCAAATGCCGTATCCGGAGGCTGTCTGTGCTTTGGAAACTATTTGGACAATCCCGCAACCACAACCAAGATTGGAGGAAAACGTCTATGGAGAAAACATCCCCGGATGGAAATAAGCCGGAACAATTGATTTATATCGGCCCTAACATACCGGGTGGTGCCTTGCATCGATATCAGGTATATAAGGGCGGTATTCCAGAACACCTGACCAATACAATAGAGAAATGTCCTGCAATTCGGGGTCTGTTTGTGCCGGTTGAGCAATTTGCCACCGCAGAACAGGCCCTTTCGTCTGTCGGTTCAGCGGAACACACGCTGTTTCAGGCAATTGTGGATTACTTGAAGAAAGGGGGGTAAATAACCTTGGCATATAAACATGGGGTATACGGCTCAGAGGTACCTACGTCGCTAGTACCGACTGTGAAAACGTTAGCAGGTTTGCCGGTAGTATTCGGAACCGCACCGGTACACTTGGCCACGGATCCGGCACCAGTAAATAAACCAGTGCTTTGTTATACTTACGCTGAAGCAGTAGCGGCATTTGGATACTCTGCGGACTGGGAGAAATACACACTTTGCGAATTCATCTATTCGCACTTTGCGCTGTTTAACGTGGCGCCGGTGGTACTGGTTAACGTACTTGATCCTGCAGTTCACAAAACGGATGTTACTGGCCAGACTGTGACATTGACAGCTGGTGTTGGCACAATTAGTGATGATGATGGTGTGTTACTCAGCGCTTTGCAGGTCAAGTTAACGGCGGAAGCCCCCAGTCCTTTGGTTAAGAACACAGACTATACTGCTGCTTTCAATAGTGACGGAAAAGTAGTTATTTCCAGGCTTGCAACCGGTACCATCCCGGCAAATCAAGCCAGTTTGGTAGTAGCATTTACAAAATTGAACCTGGCAGCAGTTACATCTACCGACATTATTGGTGGCGTGGACGTAACTACCGGAAACTATGAAGGTTTAGAACTGATTAACCGCGTTTTCCCGATGTTCCGACTGGTACCTGGTCAGATACTGGCTCCAGGCTGGGCGGATGATCCGGCAGTGGCTGCCGTCATGACGGCGAAGTCGTCGAATATCAATGGACATTTTAAATGTATTGCCATTACCGACGTGCCGACTGACACGGTAAAGAAATATACCGATGTTGCCGCATGGAAAGAGCAGTCAAACTACGTGAGTGAAAGGCAAATTGTATGCTGGCCACTGGTAAAGCTTGGCGAAGATGTATTCCACCTGAGTACGCAAGCTGCCGGCATCATATGTAAAACTGACGCGGCAAATGATGACGTTCCTTATGTCAGTCCATCAAACAAAACATTGCAGGCTGACGGCGCCATAATTGCTGATGGTACCGAAATCAATCTCGGGCCTGAACAGGCAGCATACATGAACGGCCAGGGGATTGTTACAGCCATGAATTTTATTGGGGGCTGGAAGCTTTGGGGGAACCGGACGGGGTGTTATCCCAGCATTACCGATCCCAAGGATGCATTTATTCCGATCCGGCGCATGTTCGATTGGATTAGTAACACCCTGATTCTGACGTTCTGGCAAAAAGTCGACGCGCCAATCAATAAACGCTTGGTTGATACCATTATTGATAGTGCTAATATCTGGCTGTCTGGCTTAGCAGCCCGACAGAGGATATTAGGCGGCAGGGTGGCTTTCCTGGAAGAGGAAAACCCTACAACCGACCTAATGGACGGAATTCTCCGTTTCCATGTCTATGTAACGCCTCCGGGACCGGCTCGGGAAATTGACTTCATTGTCGAGTATGACCCGGCATATCTCGAAACATTATTTACATAATGGAGGTGAACGCATATGAATGAAGTACCGGAGAAGCTGATAAACTTCCGCGTGTACCAAGACGGAAATGATCTGCTTGGAGTGGCTGACGCGGAATTGCCCAGCCTCGAATATATGTCGGAGACCGTCAAAGGTGCGGGCGTAGCCGGTGAAGTTGAGTCACCGACAATTGGCCACTTTGGAAAAATGTCCCTGAAATTATCCTGGCGGACAGTCACGAAACCACTGGTGTTCTTGGCAAAACCAATCACTCACGCACTGGATCTGCGCGGCGCCATTCAGAACTATGATGCCAGCAGTGGTGAGTACAAAGTAAAGCCCCTGCGCGTTGCGGTCCGGGCCACTCCTAAAAAATCTGAGCTGGGGAAGATGGAAATGGGTGGTACTGGCGATGGTTCCAATGAGTTCGAAGTCATCTATATCAAAATTGATCTTGATGGCGAAACCATTGCTGAAATTGACAAATACAATTATATCTGCATCATCGACGGTACGGATTATCTCGCAGAAGTCCGTAAAGCATTAGGATTATAGGAGGACGTAAGACATGAAAATAACATTTAACAAGCCAGTGGTGCTCAACGGCAATGAAGTGAAAGAACTTATTATCGGTGACGTTTCAACTCTCACCGGTCGCGACATATTAAGTGCCGAAAAAGAAACTCGTGCTTTAGGCGAGAATTCCCCAATATTGCATCTGACGAATACCTTTGCAGCTGTCATTGCTGCTAAGTTGGCCAAAGTACCGGCTGATGACATCATTGATTTGCCGGCCAACGAGTTTTTGACCGTGGTGTTAAACATGCAGAATGAACTGTTGGGAAAGGGGTTATAGCCCAGGGCATGGATACGGGGCAGGCTTTACGTAGGGCCTGCCTAAGTCTTGCCCAGGCTACCTTTACGTCAGTAGAATTTTGGCTCGGTTTAACAATAGATGAATTAACGGCGTGGATGGAAGACGCCAAATCGCTGGCCCAAAAGAGGTGATATCGTGGCAGGAAGAATTTTTGAAATGGCTTTTAATCTGACGGCCAGAATCGGCGGTTTTATGTCAGGCATGGGGAATGCTACCGCCGTTTTAAACGGTTTGAGTCAGCGAATCGGAATGACCAATCAGGCTTTGCGAAATTTGGATCGCTTACATCGGCAAGGTCGCATTTCAGCAGAACAGCACTCCCGCGCGACCGAAGAACTTCGTCGTCGTTTAGATCAGCTACGACAATCACAGGACCGGCTTCGTAATGCGCAGGCAGCGGTACGAGCAAATGCCAATCGGCGCAATCAATACCGGGGCGAAGTTTTGGAAAACGTAGGCTTGGCAGCGACGCTTGCGGCGCCGATTCGGTCAGCTATGCGGTTTGAAGATCAGATGGCAGATGTACGAAAAGTCATTGACTTCGACACGCCTGAGCAGTTTAAAGCGATGGGCCAGGATATTATGAATATGTCGAAACGCCTGCCCGTGGCGACCGACGGCATTGCCCAAATTGTGGCCGCCGCCGGCCAAGCGGGGATTGCGCGGCAGGATCTGGCGATGTTTGCTGAAGACGCCTCCAAAATGTCGGTGGCTTTTGACACCACGGCCGAGGATGCCGGACAAAGTATGGCTGTCTGGCGCACGACCTTTAAACTTTCTCAGGACGGGGTGCGGGACCTGGCCGACCAAATCAATTACCTGAGCAATATTTCCCCGACCAGTGCCAAAGGGATCTCCAACATTGTGACCCGCATCGGTTCCCTGGGCGGCTTGTCCGGCTTGACGGCCGGCCAGGTAGCGGCGTTAGGTTCGGCCATGCCCGGCCTGCAGGATGAAGTGGCGGCCACCTCCCTGAAAAAGATGTTTACCGTTATGACATCCGGTTTTGCCGCCACCAAAACTCAACGGGAGATGATGGGTGCGCTGGGTTTTGACACCGAGCAGCTTGCCGTCCGCATGCAGCAGGATGCCACCGGCGCCATTATGGATTTTATGGGAGCGCTGAAAAAACTACCGCCTGCAGACCAAATGTCATATATATCGGAGATATTTGGCGAAGAAGGCAAGGCCGGGATTGGTATATTACTTCAGAACCTGGATATTGTTTCAAAGAACTTTAAAGCAGTCGGCGATGCATCAACTTACGCCGGCAGTATGCAGAAGGAATTTGATTCTCGGGCTAGTACAACTTCGAACCAACTGCAGTTGCTGTCAAACAATATGACTATAGTCGGTATTACGGCAGGCAATGCTTTACTGCCGCATATTAGTGCTTTGTCGGAAAAATTCATCGGTATAGCTGAGTGGGTGAATAATTTGGCTACTCAGTACCCCGGGCTTACTGAAGCTTTTGTTGTGGGTACCGCGGCGGTGATTGGGTTAAAGATTGCGACATTTGCACTGGGTTATGGATTTTCTGCACTTTCTGCCCCTTTTGTGGCGGCGAACGCAGCTTTGACCATAATGACGAATTCTCAGGAACGGGCGGCATTAATGGCGAGATTAAACGCCAGCACAACCGGTTTGCAAACTGCCGCTCAATGGCTCTTTAATACGGCATTGTATGGTTGTCCAATTATCTGGATAATCGCCGGTATTGTTGCACTGGTTGCAGCTGGATATCTGCTATATAAAAACTGGGATACCATAAAAGCCAAGGCCATTGAGGTATGGGGTGCGGTTACAGAATGGTTTGGTAATGTTTATGAGGCGGCAGCCAGTTTTATTTCGAATTTACCGGCTACAATCGCTTATGGAATAGGATACGCTATCGGGTTTATAGCCACACTGCCGGAACGAATGGCATTCTATTTTCAATATGCTTGGATATTGGTAACGATGTGGGCGGCAAATATTGTGTCTGACGTGATAAGCTTTTTTGGTAGCTTGCCGGAAAACGCTTCTAACTCTTTATCGAATTTTTTGCAGGCAATTGATAAATGGGGGTCAGACGCATATAACTCGGTGGTTAATTGGTTTAATAGAATACCCGATGCAATTTCTTCGGCGATAGGCAGGGTAAGTAACTGGCTAAGTAATTTAGGAAGCGGAATTTCGGGAAGTTTTTCGGCTGGAGTCGCAGCAGGTAGCGGCGGCGGAGTGCAAATTGCCTCCAATGCCGCAGGCGGTATATATGAACGTGGTGCGTTTTTAACGACTTTTGCAGAAACAAATCCGGAAGCAGCCATACCTCTGGACGGCAGTCCCAAAGCATTAAGTCTCTGGGCGCAGGCAGGGGAAATCCTCGGGGTGCGACCAGGTGGTGGCTCTGGAGTACAGATCGAATATAAATCCGGTGATATCATCATCTATGGCAATCCAGAACCCGGACAGGTGCAACGTGAAGTCGAAAATGGCCACCGGTCATTTCTTGACTATCTGCATAATGAAGCGAGGTTGAGTTTCAGCGATGGCTAAAACCTACACAACTCAGCAGGGGGATACATGGGACATTATCGCTTTGCGACAGATGGGCAGCGAAAAATATATGAGCGTTTTGATTGAAGCTAACCAGTCGCATAATGCAACTGTAATTTTTTCTGCCGGAGCAACCCTAACAATTCCGGAAACCGATATCCCGACAGTACAAACGTTGCCGCCATGGAAGAGGTGATTCGATGCCACAAGCCAGACGGTCGCGGGTGGCTATTGTATATGAAAACAAAGATATTACTCGTGATATCGCGCCGTATTTGAAATCCTTCGAGTATACCGACAATGCGGAGGATAAATCGGATGAGATTCAAATTACTTTGGAGGACCGTGATTTACTTTGGTGTGGCGACTGGTATCCACAGAAAGGTGCAAAGATATCTGCCGAAATCGTAGTTTCAGAGGATGGAATCGAGCAGAAACTTCCCTGCGGCACCTTTGAAATCGATGAAATTGAATCCTCTGGTCCGCCTAACACGGTGACCATCAAAGCGGTTTCAGTGCTCTTTTCATCTGGTATCCGGCACGACAAGCTAAACCGTCCTTGGGAAAACGTTACGCTGTCATACATAGCTCAGGACATAGCAAAAAAAGCTGGTCTGGAGCTATTTTTTGATAGTGAAGATGATCCGAATTTCGATAGAGTTGACCAGGTTAATCAAGGTGATCTGGCATTTTTGCAGTCGCTATGTCAGCGAACCGGTCACAGTTTGAAAGTGACCGGTGAAAAGATCGTGATTTTTGATCAGGAAAAATACGAGAAACAGTCGGCAGTTCTAACTTTAAAGAAAGGCCAGGATAATATCAAGTCTTATAAGTTCGGGAGTAAAAATCTTTCGACATATAAGTCTGCGACCGTGGAATATCATGACGCTAAGACAGGGAAAACCCATAAGGGGACATTCACACCAACAAATTACGAGTAGGTGGTAGCGTGGCCAAACTGACAAATTATACTACGGATGGGCCGGAACTAGTAATTAACGAACGCGTTTCCAGCGATGCCGAAGCCGAGAAAGTAGCTAAGAAGCGACTCCGGCAAAAAAACAAGGACGAAGATACAGCTAGTCTGACACTAGGACCTGGCGATGTGCGCCTGATTGGTGGCGTCAATGTGATGGTGGAATGCTGGCAAGTTCATGATGGCAAATATTCAGTGGTAAAAGCAAAACATAACGTGTCTAATAGCGGATACGGTACCGAAATTGAAATCCGTAAATGCCTGGAGGGGTACTGATGGCGGGAATTGAGGAATTTGTTCGGGTTGGTGAAGTCGTTTCGGTGAATGACAATCATACGGTCCGGGTGAAATTCGCAGATCGTGGCGAAATGGTATCGTTTGACTTGCCGGTGTTAGTTCCCAGTACGATAGACCCTCAGGACTATGATTTACCGGTTGAAACAACACCTGTTGTTTGTATTTTTTTGCCCAATGGTCAACAGCAGGGGTTTATTCTTGGCGCATATTATACTGAGATAAATCCGGCACCGATTAAGAACAAAAAAAAGCATTTGCGCAAATATACTGACGGTACTTCAATTGAGTATGATATGAGTAGTCACACCTTGACTGCAGTGGTCAAAGGTCCGGTCAATATTACGACCACCGAAAAAATAACAATCAATGGCAATTTGCAGGTCAACGGCAATATAAATGCTTCCGGCTCAATCATTGACGCTGGCGGTAACACGAATCATCACGGCCACTAGGAGGATTTATGGAAATAGAAATCAGCGCGTTGACGGTGCCGACAGAAATAGACTTTGCCCCGACTACTGAACTCCAGGAAATCATCCAAAACGTCCGGACTATCCTGACAACACCAATCTACTCCGTGCCGCTCGATCGGAACTTTGGTGTCAACGCTGAAATGCTGGATCTTCCAATACCCGTAGCACAGGCTCGGCTGTCTGCGGAAATCGTGACAGCAATTCAAAAATATGAGCCCCGCGTCGAAGTTACAGAAGTGAGCTTCACCGGTGACGGCATGGATGGGGTACTGCAACCTACCGTGAAACTCCGGATTAGGGAGTGATGTAATTGAGTATCGGAACATTTGGACCGATAACATTTGAAGTATCGACAACGAAAACCCGCACATTTGACGACTTTAAACGAAAAACACAGTCGAAATTTGAGCAGCATGACATCGTCGGGCTCAAGCCCAAAATAGAGTTTGTCTCCCCTGGCCTGGATGAAATTTCATTTCAGGTCATTTTTTCTGCGTTCCATGGGCTAAATCCTAAAAAAGAAGCTAATCAACTCCGAGAAATCGTTCAGAAAGGCGAATATAACTCCCTGGTTGTCGGGGGGCAGGTGCTGGGTAATTTTGTTGTCGATAATATTAGCGAGGCATGGAAGTATGTTGATAATCAAGGAAATGTCCTGCATATTGCCGTTGATGTGAGTCTGAAAGAGTATATAACGGCAACGGCTAGTGGTACTCAAACGACTATTACTGCGGCAGCTGAAACAGTGAATATCACGAAAGTAACTGATTCTATACAACCAGCGGCTGCTGCGGTAGGTCTATCTACCGCTAATATACAAGCATTGGCGAAAGTCGCTCAGGCGGCTACTAAGAACCCGGTCACGGCGGCAACTGGTGCAAAGCAGGTTTTAAGTATGATTCAGTCTATTAAAAACAGCAATACCTCCGGGGTGTTGAATTCGTATAAGATTCTTGGAATAAATGTAACGGATCTAGTTAAAAAAACTCAAACTGATCCGTCAGGAACGCTCGTTGATATACTAACTAAAGTCGCTGATAGTAGCGGAGCAAACAAAACAACTGCTACAAAAGACATATTTGGAGCTTCAGCAGCTGGATCTGTGATACAGATTGCCAGTAAAGTTGCCGATCTGAAAATGTTGTATAAGGCGGTGAGCACATGATAGCGGATCTACCGTCTATTAGTTTTACAGATACGGATGCCGGGAATATTGAAGCATCGATCATAACAATGTACGAATCCATATCCGGCCGGACACTCGCCCAGGGTGATCCGGTCAGATTATTTTTGCAGTCTGTGGCTGCGATTATTATTCAGCAGCGGATTTTGATCGACTATTCTGCTAAGATGAATCTGTTGGCATATTCAGAGGATGACTATCTGGACCATATCGGTATCTTGGTAGGTGTTACGCGCCTGGTAGCCTCTGCGGCTACTACCACGCTGCGATTCACTCTTTCGGCAGTACAACCGCAGGCGGTAACCATTCCGGCCGGGATCCGGGCGACTACACCCAACGGGGTTGTATTTCAGGTCACGATGGCCACAGATATTCCGGCCGGTAGTCTCTATGCCGATGCGCCGGCAGAATGTATGGTCA
The DNA here is from genome assembly GCF_003966895.1 of Methylomusa anaerophila. Classification (NCBI taxonomy): domain Bacteria; kingdom Bacillati; phylum Bacillota; class Negativicutes; order Selenomonadales; family Sporomusaceae; genus Methylomusa; species Methylomusa anaerophila. The sequence continues at coordinate 1,925,486 of NZ_AP018449.1, forward strand.
CCGGGACCAGTGGTAACGGTTATGTGTCCGGACAAGTGAACCAATTCGTTGACCCACTGCCATGGATACAGTCAGTTGTAAATACAACGGAAACGGCTGGCGGCAGTGATATTGAATCAGATGATAGTTTTCGAAGCCGCATACAGCAGGCGCCGGAATCGTTTTCGGTGGCAGGTCCTGATGGGGCCTATATTTTTTGGGCGAAAACGGCATCTGGTTTGATTGTAGATGTTTCCGTGCGCAGTCCGGCCCCGGGAGAGGTTGAAATACGGCCCCTATTGGTAGGCGGCGAATTGCCGGGGCCGGAGATTATTGAAGCTGTATACGATATTTGTAGTGATAAAAAAATACGGCCATTAACCGATAAATTGACCGTTTTAGAGCCGGAAGTTATTAGCTATGACATAAGCCTTACCTATTACATAAACCGTGATAACGCCACAACGAGCCTTGCTATCCAGTCTGCTGTCAATCAGGCTGTGATCGACTATGTAACATGGCAGAAATCAAAATTGGGTCGCGTGATCAATCCGACAGAATTAATATACCGGATGCGCTCTGCGGGGGGGTCCCGTGTGGAAGTAGCGGCTCCGGTCTATGCGCTGATTGAAACCTATCAGGTGGCGATTGCCGGCAGTGTGTTGGTGAACTTTGGAGGTCTTGTCGATGGCGACTAATATTGCACAAATCCGACTTCTAGATTTAGTACCTCCGAGCATTCGAAACAATTCGACCGTGCAGGCGGCAGCACAGGCGTTGGACAGGGAATTACAAGCCGTCACGGCAGCCATACCATTAACAGTTTTATTTGCCCGGATTGACGTGTTGCCGGAAGAGGTCCTAGACGTGTTGGCTTGGCAGCTACACGTTGATTTTTATGAGCCTGTTGGTTTCTCTATTGAGAAAAAGCGTGCATTAATCAAACAGTCTATTGCCTGGCATCGGCACAAAGGGACGCCATGGGCGGTAGAGCAGGTGGTGTCGGCTGCGTTTGCAAATGCTGAAGTGGTAGAGTGGTTCGACTATGACGGCGATCCGTACCGATTCAAGATCCGGACAATCGATAGTCTGACGGACGATGCAGCCTATTCAGGCTTGGTCCGGGCTATCAATACTGTGAAAAATACCCGTTCCTGGCTGGACGGCATACAGATTAAGCGTGAAATATCTATTGGGGGAGAAGGTCAAAAGAGTCTATACTTCGGCTTCCTCTCAGGTCAGGGCGGAAAGAAAACAATTGGTCTGCCATTGCCAAGACAAGCCAACATCAGCCGAAATATCGGCATAGCCAGCCGTAAAGGCGGTCAAATACAGATCAATATATCCCGTCCCAGCATTGCACCGACGACACTGTTCGCCGGTGTTTTTATGCGCCGGGGCGGAACCATTACGATAGGGAGGAGATCAAGTGGCACAGTATAACGGAATGAGCCTGACGGCCGTTGGGTTGCAGTTGGAAACCAAAGCACAGACCGGGGTACCTATACATTTTACGCGGGTGGCCCTGGGTGATGGGCAACTGCAGTCAGGGCAGTTGCTTTCAGCGTTGACCAACCTCATCAGTCCCAAATTGAATTTGCCGATCATCGTAAATGATGTGACTGGTACGGGAACGGCCAGAATGCAAGTCGTGCTGAAAAATGAAGGACTTGCAACTGGTTTTTTCGCCCGCGAGATTGGCGTCTATGCGACCGATCCGGACGCGGGTGAAATATTATATGCGGTCGCAAACGCAGGAAACAATGCCGATTACATTCCTGCTGGTGGCGGCGCAGATTTAGTCGAACTGATTTTTGAAGTCTATACCGTTGTCGGACAGGCTGCAAATGTAACAGCGGACATAAACACGTCTTTGCTTTACGCAACGGTAACTCAGATGATGAATCATGAAAACAGCACTAACCCTCACCCGGAATTTTTGAAACTTGGCGCAACTGTAACCGACTGCAGCAGTGTTATCGTCCAGCAGTCAGACCCAAAAACAATATACCCTATGCCCTTTGACACGCTCAAGCAAAAAGTCCTCGGCGGCGACGGCAGCGATATGCAAATCCTTGCTGGTCGCGTCGACCAGATAGAACGGGAGCAGGCAAATCAGGCGCTGGCAACGGAAGCGCAGCAAATATTTCCCGACTACAACGCTATGATCGTAGAAGATTTCGCGAACCCGGACAAGGTGGATACGTTTGAATGCGAAGTAACCAGCATTGCGGCTGGCGACGATAGTATAGACGTGACGGTTCTGGCAGGGATTGTACCGGGAGCTTCTTATACGATCACAGATGGCGTCTACCAGGAAGTCATGCAGATCAAATCCATTGTCAAAAATGGCAGCACGCTCCGGGTCATCATGACTGAGCCGGTCAACAATACCTACTTGACCGGCAGCACCCATATGTACCGTACCACGGCGCAGATTGTCTCCGATGCTAGCCAGGCCGAAGGCGCGGGGGATCAAAAATCAATTATTTGGCAACCTACTGTTGTCTGGCAAGGTCTAGCAGCAAACAATACTACTACTTTATCGCTTAATACTACACAATCAAATTCAGCAGCTTTTATAATTAGCGGAGATATTGGATTTACTGCTGGTGAGTCTGTGACACTGATATAAGGGAGGAACATTAGATGGCTTTTAAAATTAATGATATAGGCGGCTATGGTTCCGGGACTCTTGGTGATGTGACAAACCCGTCAACGCAAGTTAATAGTTATGCTAATATTACCGCTATCAGCGGAAACACAATTACTATCGGTACAATCAGTGCTGGGGCGGCTACATTTGTCGTAGGTCGGGACGTTTTGTTGCACGTTTCAGCAAAGACAACGGGAACAGACACTACTTGTCTAGGAAACTGGATAGAGGCCACGATAACAGCTATTTCTGGCAGTACGGTTACGCTTAGCAAGGATGTCTCAGAATTAATTCCTGCTGCAGTAATGGCAGATTACGGAGTGCAGATTGTGACTATTGCAGATTACGGAACACTGACTCTAAGCAGTTCGTATGCTGCTACTCTTGCATATTCTGCTACGAATAAATATGGCGGAATTTGTGCGATTAAATGTAAAACAGCATTGGTATTTAGTGGTGGCGCGATTAATTTAGTAGATAAAGGCATCCCGGTGGCCAACACGGCACTGCGTCCACTTACCGTCCAAGAATCCAATCAATCCCAAACGGGTTGGGAAAATCATATCACGGTACGCACAGCCCTCATGAATGCGGGTGATGGCGTAGCTTTTGTATTCGCGAAAACGACGACTATTACAGGTACAGATAGTCGCATCGGCGGAACGGTAGCTGGAACAGCATGTTATCCGTATGGGATTGGGGATAACAGCAATGAAGAAGTTGTGGGGGGAAGTACAATTTTCTGGGTATCTGAAACCATTAACGGATTTACACCAACGATTATTTCTAAGAGAAAAGCTAGTGGACAAGGATTAGGACGTTGTTACATTGCTACAGAAACAGCATTGCCCAATGATGAAGGGTTATATGCTCAAGATTGCTTATCGAATCCCACTAGGCTTGGACCCCTAAATATTAAAAATTTCGGTTCAGGTACTTTGGGGGACGTAACAAATCCTACCGGGCAAATCAACAGCTACGCAAATATTACATCTGTTAATGGCAAGATCATTACAATTGGCGTGCAAAGTAGTGGAATATATGAAAAATTTGATGTAGGAACGGAAGTCATGTTTCATATATCCCGGAACACTGGTTCGGATTATGCCAACTTCGGGAAATTTATGCTGGCTAAAATATTAGCTGTATCTGGAGGGCTACTGACATTGGACACAACGGTTGCCACGTCTGATATTCCCGCGAACTACAAGTGCCAATTAGTTACCGTAGCCCAATTTAATACATTGACAATAAACAATAACTATACATCTACACCCGCATATGACGACTCCAAAGGCTATGGCGGAATTTGCGCTATTAAGTGTAAGGGTAAATTTGATTTATCCAACGGTATTATAAACCTTGTAGGAAAAGGCATACCGCCAACCGTAACACGAACTGCCTTACCGACACAATGCAGCGGACAGCAAAAAGATTATCTTCCCTTGTCGCAGGGAAATGGTTCAGCACTGATCGTTGCAAAATCGCTTACAGGAAATGCCGCGAGTCGAATAGGTGCAACTTATAGTGGCAGTTTATATGGAGGGATTTGTGCTCTTGGAGACGGAGCAAGTACTACTATAAGTGGAATAACCTACTCATCTCCAGCCCAAGAAAGCTATTCTGTAAATGGTTATGGGCCTAAAAATGGAAGCAGAAATAATCATTTAACATGGCCTGCTGGAGGATCTATCGGTCTTTCAGGGGGAACAACTCATTCAGCATATTCCATAACTGGTTATGGGGGAGCTTCTATCTTTTGTGTTGCAGATTCAATAGATTTTTTCCAATCTATGTTTAGTACTGGCGGAAAAGGAGGAAATGGGAATTATCCGGCTCCTGCTGGCGGCGGTGCTGGTTATGGCGGCGGCGGCGGTAATTGGTCCGGTGTTAGTGGTTATGGCGGATGTGGCGGATGCGGGCTAGGTGGCGAAAGCAACTACGGAGGCATGGGTGGTGGGCCAGGAACTTGCTTTATTTATGTGAATAACGTCACAACGGCGTAAGGAGGGGGAATATGTTATCAACTAATACTATCCGCTATGGCACCGACAACTTTGTATTTGATAAAATTGGTCTCATTACGTCGGCAATACCGATTGATTGCGCCGCCTTAACAGGTATCGACGGTTTTGTAGTTGCAAGCTATATTCCTGCGAATTGCAACGCAGGAATTATATTTAAAATCGGAAATTCATGGCAGAAACTAACCGTTAGCAATGGAACCGGAACGTTAGTAAATGTAACCACGCAAATGATCACAGCCGATTCTGTATTGGCGGAAGGAAACATAATTGCCGATTTAGCAGCAATCACAAACATCCCTGGGTTTGTAGGCAAACAAATCTACATTGCCATTGCTCTTACAGCCCCTTCGGACAGTACAGACATGCCAAGCCTGCAACTGAGTATTAAGGGACATAGCACATCAAGCCAAAACACAACAACCGTTACATCACCGCCTATAGCGCTGGCAAGTACAGATGTTGAACTAATTGACCTCCAAGCTCAAACAGCAGTGACTGACGGCGCAACGGCAGCAGTTTCAGTATTGTTACGGCAATCAGGCACTTGGTCAGCTCCTATGACTTTAACACAGGCACGTAGAAAAAAAGCTTCAGAAATTCAATTCCAGGCGACATTCAACGTGGCGACAATCGGTACTGGTTCTGCACGGGTGGCAAAAGCCACTGCTATATACCGGTCAAACGATGCCACGGTGTCCGGCAAAACGGCGGAAATTATCTCCGTGACCGAAGACTTTATCAACGAAATGCGATACGGCAGGCTTATGGTTAAGCACCAACGACTGCGCGACGCTGGAATAGCGGCGTATATCAGTATGCGTGACGTGCCCAAAACGCGAGACCGAATTGCTATCGGCGTAGGCTCGAACGGCCAGCGGTTGACCTTGACTCTTGGGGTCAAGGATGCCGAGGGAAATATTGTTCCGGATTCAGGCGTCAATCATTCGACAATTAGAGTCTGGTATGGCTCAAAACAAGTATTTGACTTCGATTACAACACCCAAATTGCGGATACCGGCGTCGTACAGCTCAGCCAAATTTCCGTGACGCCGGATGATGGCGTGACCGTATTTGCTTCCTATAAATATGGCTGGCAGCCGGAGGTATGGGAGAAAATGACCGCAGGCGCGACTCAGAAATATGATGACACCATGGACAGCACTACATTCTCATATGTGTTGCCTTCGGCGTCTGAGGGAAAAGGTGTTTCTGACGTGAAGATTGTTCTGGACAAACCAGGCGGCCATGTCGCTGCAGAGGCGCTGGGGACAGCAACCGGCAAAACACAGATGCTTGTACTTGCTCATGCGGCCAAGACGGCCAGTATCGTGGTCTCGGCCAGTATAGGCATAGCCCAGTGGTCATACGATTACGATAGCCGGATTTTGACGGTAGTTGCGCCGAAAGACGCTACGCTGACTGTGGCGTATGACTGGGTGGCCGAAACACCGGTAGTACGCGGGTTCGTAGCCGCATGGTCAGAATAAAGAGGAGGTATTGAAATTGGGACAGAGGATGAATAGAGAATCAACGGCGGCAGAAAAGGAAGCCAAGTCGCAAAAGCAGGAACTTCTGGACACACAGGAACTGGCAGCCGATTTGTATGAGCAGAATCTAGCTTTGCAAAACCAACTGCTTGATACCCAGGAACTGCTGGCTCAGGTAATTGAAGGGGGTGTAGCCTAATGGCAACAGCGATTATCCCGGCTCTGGTCAGAGTTTACGCGAACTTGGTCGAGAACGGGCGTCGGACAATTGACCAGGTGCCGGAAGACTATAGGGAAGCCGTGCAAGAATATATGAAGCAAAGCTAAGGGGAGCCAATTGGCTCCCTATTCTTTTGGGGGTGAGGGGTTGGTTCAAGAAGTATGTATGGAGCATAGCGGACAATGTGAAGCGATATCAACATTGAAACAAAATGACGCTGATATTTTCAAACGTCTTCGCGAACTGGAAATGGCGGTATGGAAGGCGGCTGGAGCAAGCGGAGTCATTACGGCCGTATTGGTCGTTCTCTTAGAGAAGGTGATCAAGTAGTATGTTGGAACAATTTAAAAGATTTTTAGTCAGCTTGCTCTATGAAAATGGGGTGGCCAGCCGTACAGGTTTGGCCGCCTTATTGCTTATCCTGCTGCCCATGATCATACTGCTGGCATTGACGGTTTGCATGGCAGTTACTGAACATGATTTTCCCCGATATGACAGCTATATCGGGGCAGTGGAATGGCTTGTTACTGTGGGTGTTGGGTTATTGGGCTACAACAAAACAATTACATTGAAGAATGGGGGTACTGACAAGTGACTAATGAAGAATTAGGCAAAGAAATCGCGTTAGGAATTATCAATACCGGTGTTGAAGGCGGCTTTGATGCTGTATCATGCAGCACTGCAGGAGATTATCCCAGCATTGGCTGCAGTCAATGGGAAGGACTGAATGGACGAGGAGATGCGTTATTGAACAGCATTCCTGGCGGCGATTATTTTGCAGACCGAACCTACAGCGATATTCAAAATAACGGAGAACTTGAAGCATTACGGCAGCTTCTTGGATCAGAGGAAGGACAGGCTGTGCAGATTCAAATTCTATCCCAAAACTGCACCGAAATGTATGTGAATGAACTGCTGCAGGTTCCAAGCATGGATGATAGTCGGTGCTTCATCTATGCCGGCATTTGGTGCCCGACTTCGCATAGCGTTGTCCGACGGTTTTTGCAAAATCGGTGGAATCGGTACAATTTGCGGAGCTTGGAGACTATGCGAGATATCTTCAGGGACTTGTATTATGTGGCGGCCAGTGTAGGGGAAGAGTATGCGGTAGGTTATGCCAATCGGGCAGAAAATACCTTTCAATATGTGGCAAGCTTAAATTTGTCGGCTTACGGCGTAGCTGAATACGGGCAAGGGCCGTTTGGCCGGTAGGGGATTGCCCGCTTATTTTATTTATCAAAAAGGAGAGGATTCATAATGAATGCAAACGACTTGAAAAACAAAATCAATGAAACCGGAGCCAAATTCGATGATAAAGTGCAGGAAACCGGGAAGTTTCTTGGCCTACCGACATGGGCCGTATGGTTGATTGTTACACTGGCAGTTGTCGGTGCTGTTACGGTTGTTGTTGGGGTGATCTGATGGACTGGGTATACAAAAACAGGCGGGTGCTGTTGTGGGCACTCGCCTTACTTATTATCGCCGCCCTGGCCTGGTTTGTATGGGAGAAACTGCACCCGGCTCAGCCAGTGACAGGCGAATCCCAGCACCAGGCCGAAACTACCGAAGGCGTTGCCCTGGCTGCAAAAAATGCTCATATAACCTTGTTGGAATCACAGCTTACCGAGGCCGCTAAACAGATTGCGGAGTTAAAGAATAAGCCACCGGTTACTGTTGTTCAGACAGTACCGGTGGAAGTTGTGAAAACGGTTGAGGTTGAGCGGCAGAAGTCAGGTGCAGATTTTGCGATTGTAACGGAACCGAAGAATCCCGACAAACAGGTAGATCTGAAACAGGTTGCGGAGCTGTCGGCAGATACCGCGGTGACATTGAATCAGTACAATGTATACGCATATCGGAAGGTAATCCGGGGCGTAAATATTTACCCGGACTGGGCCGAATCGGTCAAAAATGCCGGGCCCCGAATTCGGGAGGTTAGTTTTGATGTTAGCCAGCGTATTACGAAAGATGGAAAGTACCTGGGCGTGGTTGGTGGGTATAATTTCAAGCACGAAGAAGTAAGGATTGGTTTGAGGTATTCGTTTTAGCATTACCTTTTCCTCGGTGTAGGGGTTTGTTTCCTTTGATAGGTTGCGTATTGGAGGACGTATATAAATAAAAGATGTATAAAAGAATTTGATATTACCAATAATGTGTTATAATTAAAATATATTTAAAATATATAATAAGGGAAGAGTGATATCGGACGATTAACTCTTCGTATGGTAGCGGAAATGTGCCGATGCACATGGGTATGGAATAGAACGGCTGACATGCAATCCCGCTTACGAGCTCAGCTTCAATCTTACTGTCGTAAGCCAAGCTACCGAAAAAAGCACCTCGGTTTTCGGGGTGCTTTTTTCGGTATTTATAAGCCTCATTTTTACATATTATTGCATTCGGTTAAGAGATCTTTAAGTTTACGCATATTAACGTGCTCCCAATCCCAAGCGTTAGCTTTGGCAGCTTCTCCGATCTTCATTCCAACGTAATCCTTTTTGATGGATAGATAAGCATGAAGTTTAGATTTATGAATATGAGTGAGCTTACATCCACATTTTTGGGCTTCTTCCAAGAAAGTTTCTACACAATTAATGGTCGCTTCTGGCTCTTTGGTTATCGACATACAAAGATCTTCCAGCGTACCATTTTTATATGTACGTTCATCACCGTCCACGTTTTCGCCAGGTAAAATAGCAAGTGCGATCTTAGGATTTCTCGTTGTAAATTTATACGGGTATGATGGTGACTCTAAAGAGACCTGGCTAAGTGATTTCTGCACACTTTTAATAGCCGCTGATGCGTCAGTCTCTGCATCGCGAATAACAACGATGCTTTTAATTTTGTTATAATCTGGCCGCAAACTAAATATTTCAAGATATGTAGCTAATTGATTTATTCCACCGAAATCAAATACTTGGATATTTTCTAGTTGATAAGTGCGGCAAGCCCAGATACAAAACCACATTATATCAATGCCTTCTGCTAATATTGCATTTTCTTTAAGTATTTTTTCTTGCCTCATTTATCTTACCTCCATGTTGGAGGATAGTGCAACGTCTAGAAGTTTATTGGTGAAAATTTTAGGGATAATGTTATCGTTGTTTCTATCTAACCTAATATATGTAAATTCATTCGATGCATTTACATTATTGACGCCCTCATGTGCAGATTGTAAACATTCATAACTATGCGTAGTAGCAATAACTTGGCAATCAAAATCTTGAGCTGCTTTTACTATTCCTTTCCATATGGCGGGCATAGCTGAATAATGGATACCGTTTTCTACCTCATCTATTAAAACGATTCCACCAGGAGAGTCGGCAATTGCAAGGATTATAGAAAGTAGTCGCGAAATACCATCTCCCATTAATTTTATTGGTATTTTACGAGAAAAACCAATATCGGCATGGATATATGATACGCCATTAACTAAAATAGGTGAAAGATTCTTAATCCTTGGTTCAACTTCCTTGAGGAAATCAACTATTAAATCAGTTTTATTTATTATATCAAGATTTCCGAATCGCATTGCATCTTCGTTGGGATTTGTTTGCATGCGAGCAGGTAAAAATGTTGCTTTTGGGAGTTTTTTGGATGTGGCTTTTTTAACATCTAGATTTACAACACCTTGGTCAAGTGTCATATATGAAAGCTGCTCTTCATTTCCTTTTTTATATTTTATCTCCAAAGCGAGAGTGGATAATGTTTTGCTTTCTGTTTTTACGACTTCTTGTTGTGCAGGAGTGTGAGTAATGGTGCGTTCATAATCTGATACAATTTTTAACGATAGATGTTCAGGTGATTCTCTCTTTATATTAATGTTAATTGGCGAGTTCATATTAAACTCATTAAATAGCGATGTCCAAAGTGCATCTGAAGCTAAATTTAACGTTACAATTCCCCTAAAATTAGATTGCTGCAAAAACATAGCAGGATTTAATCGGTCATGAAATAAAAACAAAGCTTCCAGTATTGAGGTTTTTCCTACATTATTGTAACCACCTAGAAGGGTAATTCTTGATAAAGAGGGTATTTGGAGATTATTAAATCCTTTAAAATTAGTGATAGTAAGTGATTTTATCACGTAGTTGCCTCCTCAATAATTTATTAGAGGAAAATATAGCATTATATTTTAAAATTATACATCTTTTTATAAAATATCACAAATAAATCCTTTAAATGGTTATTATATTTATAATAAGGGTTACAGGTTTAAGTCCTATCCCCGCAACAAAGAAATTAGGCCGCATCCTCCGGAGTGCGGCTTTATCAAAAAGTATTTCCCCTATCTCGGTTTTGGCCGGGGTAGGGGCTTTTTGTTTTACTTGCGATTTTTCTAAAAAAGTGTCACTTTGCTTTCATTGCATACTCTGGGACGGTTTTTATAATATGGAAGGCTCTTAAGACAAAATAGTGTTTAAAGTCAACCATTAAGTAGTCGAATGTTTGTTCGAAATATTTTTTAAAAGATGACAGGAAAATTTCAATTTATGTCGAATATTTCCACAAAAAGAGGGGCTAGCCGTGCCCAAAACATACTAGCATATGCAGCTTGTTTACTCTGCTGCCGTCATAGGGTGGGAAAAAGTCCTGCCTTTTGCTTTAGCTAGGGGGATATAAGGCATAACCAATTGGAGGTGTGCTTGTGAGTTTTACTTATATAGATTTATTTGCGGGCATTGGCGGATTTCATCAGGCGGCTGACTCTCTGGGGGGCATATGTCTATTTGCGAGTGAAATAGATACTGAAGCCAAGCGCGCTTATTCCGCTAATTATGGACTTGCGCCACATGGCGATATTACGAAAATCTCCGTTTCTAGCATACCTACCCATGACGTGCTTTTTGCGGGTTTCCCATGTCAGCCTTTCAGTATAATCGGAAATCGGTTAGGTTTTGACGATATCCGCGGGACATTGTTTTTTGAAATTGCAAGGATTCTGGAAGCAAAACGACCTCGCTTGTTCATTTTAGAAAATGTAAAACAGTTGAGCCGTCACAATAAAGGGAAGACATTACAAACGATACTCATTACGTTGGAAAATCTCGGATATAAAGTTTATTGGAATATACTTAACGCTTTGGACTTTGGCTTGCCGCAAAAGCGTGAAAGGACAATTATAGTAGGTTTTTGGAATCATGACGTCTGTTTTTCGTTTCCAACCACTAAAATAAAAGGAAAACTGGAAGACATTTTAGAGCCAGACGACGCTGTTGACGAAAAATTCTTTGCAAGTGAGAGAATCATAAATAAGCGATTGGCGCAACACAATAGCGAGTATTATCCAAGTATATGGCACGAGAATAAAAGCGGAAACATATCAAGCTATCCTTACTCCTGCGCCCTACGCGCAGGAGCTTCATATAATTATCTACTAGTAAATGGACGCCGCAGATTAACGCCAAGGGAAATGCTAAGACTGCAAGGGTTTCCGGATACATTTCAAATTGTGTGTAATGATAGCCAAACGCGCAAACAGGCGGGGAACGCAGTCCCTGTCAATGTTATTAAAGCAGTATTAAAGGAGGCCCTTCATGCAGAGACCGAGGCTAAGAGACAACAAAGGGAAAGAGCCGTTTGAGCTTTATCCTTTAGGTCAAATTCCCGATAATATTATCTACGAAATCGGGAAATGGATGACGTACCATTTCGCAGTCGGCAAATCGGATATTACCGGAGAAGATTGGGGCGATATTTTTGCTAAATCCATAGGCGGCGAACACCTGGGTAAGCCTCTCGGTCTTGCTGATGTCGTTTTTGAAGGCATGGCTTGGTCAGTTAAGTCTATTAAACAACCCAATCCTCATAAGGCGACAAATATTAGAGTAATTTCAGGGCGCTGTTCTCCCGATTATTCTTATGGCATTATGAATCCCCACGAAGATGTTGAAGGAACAGGCACAGCGGTTCTTGCCATCTATAATGAGAGAATCAATATTGCCAAGGAGACTTTCGAGCCATTAAGGACAAGCATTCTTGTTCGCAACTTTAATAGTATGGAATTTTTATTGTTCGAACATGAAACTGCGCGATACAATACTAAAGACTTCATATGGCGTGCAAAGGAGAATGGCAATATTGAAGGATTCGATTTACTGTCAAATAAACATAAATTCACGTGGCAACCACATGGTTCACAATTTACAATCCTATATGAAATCCCACCGTCCGCACGTAGGTTTAAAATTAGGCGACCGCCAGTTCTAGATTTTGAGGAAACGATGGCGCAAATTGGATTTGACTCAAGTTGGGTAACTATATTGTGAATTGATATGGCTGATACATTTGATAAACAAAAGCGTAGTAGTATCATGTCAAAAGTTCACAGCAAGGATACAAAGCCTGAATTGATAGTCAGAAAACTACTTTATAGCATGGGATATCGTTTTAGGTTGCATCGAACGGATTTACCTGGTAAGCCCGATATTGTCTTGCCTAAATATCATACGGTAATTTTCGTTCATGGTTGCTTTTGGCATGGATGCCCAAGCTGCTCGCATGGGGAAAAACGCCCTCAAAGTAATGTTGAATATTGGGACAAAAAAATAAACCGCAATATTGAACGAGATCAAAAAAACGCGTATCTTTTAGAAGGGCTAGGATGGAAAGTCTTAATTATCTGGGAATGTGAACTAAAGAAAAGGAATTTAGATGTACTAATGGAAAAGATTCTTTTGCATCTGCAATAATTTTATGCCGCTCATCCTTCACGATGGGCGGCTTTTTTCATTTTCAAAGAACAACCTATGTCAAGGGTCAGCCGGCCGGCCGGCCTCGTGGCGGGTTCCCGCGACTCCCCGGAGGGAGTTTCGGCCACTGCCCGGGTGGCCATCGTCAGGCGGGGTAACTATCGATAAAATCTATGGCCTCCCGCAAGCTGCAGGCGGTCCACTCAGCGGACCTAATGCTGGCCGGATACTGCATTTCCTTTGGCGTATAGCACTGGTAAATAACGTGTTCGGCACCATCTGCGCTCGTTTCAGTGCCTTGGCGTATAGTCCATCCTTTGTATTTTTGAATTTTACGCATTACTATCCATCCTTTCTGGCCGGGGTTGTGACCACTCTTAGCCGCATTCATGGCGTTAGCCCTGGCACTCTGCAATCATGGTGGTTAGCGCACGTATAAGTTCTTTTGCTTCGTCTGTAGTCAGTTCGACATGTGCAAGCATATGCCGAAGTTTACCACGTCCGCTCCTGGTTAACGGGGTACGTGTTCTAAGTTGGAGTGTAACAGGCCCTCCGCGGTTCTTATAAATTCTGACTGAGTTATTAACCTTTTCCCATGCAGGTTCAAATGCCTGAGTAATCATCCCGTCTCGATTTTCGATTTTTATCCTCCACGAATCTACTTTTAGTAACATTTCATCAGTTTTCATTTTTGACTCCTTTCTGCCCCGTCAGTCACAATATATTCTTCATAGTCGTTATTCATCATGTTTCTCCTCACGCGGTGGGCTTGTGACCCACCGCTTATTATTTGGCTGCTATTTTGCGTGATACGCTATTTCACCTTTTATCCATTTGCGGATATCGTTAATACGCTCAAGTACAAGATTAATCTTTACCTTACCAAGCGGGGTTGTACTTAGATACCTTAATACCTCTGCGTCACTTTCGTATTGTCCGAGTTTTTCAAGCTCTTCATCATAATTTGTTTTAAGCTCCAGGTTGTCAGCTAGTCTTTGCACTGCATTCGCAATGTTCTCTACCATCCCTTACCGCCTCCATTATTTTACGTTAGCAAAATTATTTTTATCTTTACTTATAATATACTGCAAACGCAAATAATTGTCAAGCGTATTTGTAAATATATTTATGTATAAACAAAAATATATTTACAAACGCGCAAAATAATGCTAATCTGTAAATGGAGGTGTTAATCTTGGCAATCAAATATTATAAGTTATTAGATATGCTGCAGCGGCAAGGGATATCTAAGGGGCAATTTGCTCAAATGGCCGGGTTATCCAGTGCAACAGTAGCCAAATTATCCAGCCATAGGCCTGTTAACATAGAAATCATTGACCGGGTTTGCAAGACGTTTAACTGCCAGCCTGGGGATATATTGGAATATGTGCCAGAAAAGAAAGAACCCCAGCAGTAGCCGGGGGGAGTGAAGGGGTTGATATGAATTGGTAAATAAAGAAGAGGTAATAAGTAAATTAAATAGAGCGTTTCCCGTATTACGTGATTTTGGTAAATATAAAGTAAAAAGGATAGGGTTATACGGCTCTGTTGCGCGGGGTGATAACGGGCCTGACTCTGATATTGACATTTTAGTGGAATTCTTTAATAAGGACGATACAACGGCCTTTCGTGGAACTGATGATGTGAAAAGAAGACTCGAACCGTTATTCAAGTCCGACATACTTCATGTGGAGCCCTACCCTATACCTGATTCGGACGATCCAAAAGAATTGATTTGGATTGAAGGATAAGTAGATTAACATGAAAAATCGGCACCGGTCGTACATGTTCGTACGGCGGTGCCGGGAGTCGGGTGGATAGGGGATATATGTTATTTTACTTGAATTTTCGCGCTGAAAAATTTAACGTATTGCCCATCAGCCACACTAACATATTTATCTCCTTGGAACAGGTCGTTAGAAATAATATCATCCATTAAATGGCTGCTTGTGGCACTTGTCTCTATATAACTATTTCCACCTTCAGAGATAACTTTGTATTCACCTGCCGGTAAATCGGTACCGACCTTATACATTCCTGACGGTAGGAACCCGTCTTTAATTTGCGCTTTTGGAGCATCCTTAAAAGCATACAGTTCACAATTTTGAGCCTTTATAAATTGGCCATCGCTAACAGTGATAATACTCCTGTTAATAAAAATATCGTTAGCTAAAATACTGTCAAGTGTACCTTTAGCATCTTTAGCTAATTCGATGTAAGCCTGGCCTTTGGCCATAGCCACGTATTCGCCGGCAGGGATGTCGGTACCGACCTTGTATTGACCGGATTTGTATGTTTTGACAACAGGCTTTTCGGGTGCTTTCTGCTGTGCCGGTTGTTGCTGGCTTGCCTGTTGGGTCTGCGGTGCTTTCTTCGTATCAGTCGTCATTCCGAAAGCAATGAAAGATAATACCATTAGGCTTAGGTATGTAACCAGTACCTGTTTTCTTCCACGTTTCTCGGGATCGCCCCAGCGGATTACCAAAGATGGTTTAATTAGCCCTACAATCAAACATGCGATTGAGACCAGGAATATAATTAGAAACAAGTTGTCCAAATTGATACGCCTCCTTAAATATGTATTACACATTACTACCACAAAATGACATTAAATTCCTGCAAACGACAAAAAATTATTCCCCGGCTATTTGCCGGGGATGTTGTATTTATATCGAAGGTATTCTTCGTAATGACGCAATTCCTGCAAGGCTTCTGGAGGTAGATCCGGTTTCTTAGTCTCAGAAAAAAAATCAGCCAATGTCATTCCTAGTCCAGCGCAAATTTTTTCTATAGTTCCTATTCGTGGGCTTTTATTCTTCTCATTAACAATATCTTGAAGTGTCGTTGATGAGTGCATTCCTGCCAAACGCGCTAATTTATTTGGTGTAATTTCATACTGATCACAAAGTTTAAGGATTATTTTTGCGATATTTATTTTTTCCATAATCTCCCCCGAAACTTAAAAACTAAGAAAATTATAGCAAAACACCGCAACATAATAATGTTGACATTATTACGTAATTACGTTATATTCTGTTCAAAGGGATATTTTGACAAAATATTTTATGTTTCGGCAGGATTTCCCTTTTTTATGTTAAATTAGTAATTAAGTTATCCTAGCTCCATGGAAGGACGACCAAAAGTGAAAGGATTCTATTTTGATACGTCTTAGATAAAAAAATTACCAGTCCCGAATCAGGGGACTGGTTTTTACGTTTCTGGAGTTTTCGACATTATATGACAAAAAAGTCGAAAACCATATAACCGTATTAATAATACATGAATGAATAAAAATTAACAATAGGAAAATTTTATTTTGACAAATAAAGTTAAAAGATGTAGTAGTAATAGAATGTTTTATACACGTATTTATTAGTGATTTTTGCCTATTAATCTGTATAGTCCAAATCGTATATAGTTAAATATACCGTAGAAAAATGTTAGGAATAAGCTAGATCGCTTTTTAGGTGTTGATTTTTGCCAACTAAATTTGATGTTTTTTAGTCTAAGATCTAACAATTCCGGAGCATTATATGCTCTTGCTATTTGAAGAACTTCTTCAACTGTTACCTCACGTTCCCCGTTTTCAATGCGTGCAAGAGTTCTTTCGCTAAAAGGTAATACCATAAGTGCTTCATTTCTAGTCAAGCCACGTTTAAGACGCACCAATTTATATATTGTGTCCTTCGACATACTATCACCTCATTTGGGGCGTGAGAGATATTATTTAATAGTGTAGCATGTGTACCGTATATTGACAATATTTGAATTGTCTGAAAAAGTATGCCAATGTTGGCATGTTATGATCTATAAGATATGTCATAATGAAACTAATATTAAATGAATCAAGGAGAGGTTAATAATGAAACAGAATTTGAAGAATATACTAACAGGTGGAACTATGCAGCCAGGGGATTTTGAATATGATTGGCAAGAGTTTGCGAATAATAGACAAAAGTTATTAAAAGAAAAAATACTTACAGATAAGTTATCAGGAGAATACATAAATTGTAGTATTGTTTTTAATGAAGTACTGGAACAAGTGGATAACAATGATTTAACGGATCTTATACGCAATGTTGCTATTACAAGAGAAAGTATAGCTAATTATATTCACTACAATCATGGTTTTTTGGATGGATTAAAATTAGCTTTGTCGTTACGATACTAAAAATAATCACACACTCAAGGCAGAAAAAATGGGAACAGTTTTGGGAACACTGTTCCCATTTTTTTAAACTCAAATCAATATTTTTTAGATAACTCACGTTGTAAAAACGTAGATTTTACGCGCTTTTAATCACTTTCGGTTCTTTACAATTACCATCCCAAACAGACTTCAAAACCGTTCGCGGGGCGCTAATCCGTCCTGGGTGGGTTCGATTCCTACACGCTCCCGCCAGAGGAATGATAAGGCTTCTGAGGTTTTTGCCCCAGAGGTCTTTTGTTATTGATGACGGATTGCGGAATGATTGACTAAAGACACGGTTGTCTCCTCGCTGTTTAGTTATTCAATAATAGCATATTATGTGCAAAGTAATAGAATGTAGATTTGTTTATAGCTCTGTATTTCTGTATTAAAGATAGTCTTGTACATAAAATGCAAAACATCGTTTATACTATAATTAATTATTACGCATTGCGTAATCTTAACATATATGTTAAGATTAGCACTGGGGGGGGGAAACTATGATAGATGAGGTGACACAATGCTGGCTTTTAATTCGGACGGATTACTACCACCAGGCGACTACCCCATGACGCTGGATGTGTTAAAGCAGTCTTTGTTGGTAGTTGGGCCACCAGATACTCCTAACTGGAATCGTAGGTGGCGCCATTTACTGGTATGTAATCTTGAAATCTTGTGTAAGCAGCTCTTTCATGTACAAGATCTTTATCCTGGGAAAATCAGTAATATTTATATTGATGGCTCATTTGTAGAAGATAAAGAAAATCCTAATGATATTGATGGCTATTTTGAATGTGATTACAAATTTTTTGCCACACGACAATTGCAGGATGAACTTAACCGGCTAGACCCGCATAAAACATGGACATGGAATAATGAGAGTCGCAGGTCGCATTATATTTCGACAAAAAAGCAACTTCCTAATTGAGTTACTTAGTATACATAAGACACTGATATTAAATTGAATAAAAATATGATTATGATAATAAAAAATTACTAAAGACGAAATATAAACTTGCCACATTCCCCCTTTGGCAAGTATAAAATATACAATAGAAAATAATTGAAAGGAGCATCTATATGATTCGCACAGAAAAAGAATATCAGGATGCTTTGCTCAAACTAAAAAAAGATCTTGAATATATTGAGATTCAGAAAAAGACATTAGAGCAAACAGATTTAAGTACAGAAGAAATCAATAGAGCTATGGAACCAGTTTGGAGTTTTCACTATCAATTACGTGAAGGGGTAGAATACTATGAGAGGATTAAACGTGGTGATTTTGAAGCTGTAATTAATCTAACTCAAATTGGTAGAGTTTTAATTGGTCTTAGAATATACCGAAATATGTCCCAAAAGACGTTAGCAGATTTATTAGGAGTTTCTGAAGCTCAAGTATCAAGGGATGAAAGAAATGAATATCATGGCATTACAATAGAGAAAGCGCAAAAAATTATAAATGTTTTGGGTGTGAACATTAAGTTGACTTTTGACATAACTACTCAGTCCCCTGATCCGAATTTGATAGCAAGTTAAAATTAAAAAGCTTTCTATAAGATTAATATTTGTGATGTTCTTAAATGAAATGATTTGCCTTCCTAAAAAAGGGTAAACATTCATTTGGCATGCTTGAGGCGATACAACGTATAAATTCTTCCATAATTGGTAATACTAATCATGTGTACACACAACAGATGACCGCAAAAGCGGAGTCTGCAAATTTCTCTTCTCCTTTTTTACGAACAAGACCACCAACGGCGCTGGTCTTGTTCGTTTTTTATGGGATTTGCTACTCCGCTCTACCTGCTCAATTATGCTTACCGCTATCCCTCCTGTAAAATTAGCGTTTATTCCCTTATTGGTTAGTTCGGATAGAATATGTTTAATCTGGCTTGGGACATACTAACCTCAGAGGTTGAAGGGAGTGAGTTACTTGGAAGTTACACAAGACATGGTTATTCAAGCAGTAAGAACACTGCATAATCTGATATATGAACAATGGAAAACACAGTTATTTCTATCTCCAAAATGGTTTGGAATCGTAGCTTTCATTATATTTTCATACATACTGTGCTTTCGGCTTTTGGACAAGACCCGATATACCCGTTTGTTTCTCTTTGGTTCATTGATTACCGTTTTTTACACAGTTTATGATATCATTGGCGTTAATTTTCTTTTGTGGCATTATACATTTCGTATTGTCCCAACGATGCCGAGTATAATGCTTGATAATCTAACTATTATTCCGCTGTATTCGATGCTTGTGTTTCAATATACAAAGACGTGGACGAGCTTTGCTGCATTTTACGCGGTACTGGCCGCGATGCTATCTTACGGGTTGCCTATGTTTGGTATCGTGAAAGTTATAAACTGGAGTATATTATATAATATTGTATTGGTAGTTTTCCTCGGCCTATTGGCAAGAGCTGTAGTTATTGGAATTGAGCGGCTTGAAGAAAAAGCAGGATCAGAATTATCTACGCCAGCGTCGACACACCTTACGCCTCAACCTGTGTTAAAGCATATGGAGCGTGAGTCGGAAGATAGGAATGAGCCGTAAGCATGGACCAAAAGCATACTCGCACAAAAAGACGGCGTTTCAGATTATATTGAAACGCCGCCCTCACATGTTGCTTATAGCTTCCATAGCGGTCAGAATCCGACAATTCGCAGCGGTTATTGCGTCCCGATCATCCGATTTACAGATCAGGATACGCTTCAGAAACCCGCGAAGACGTTTTTTTTTAAAAGATCAGGAAAGATCGAAGCGGTCAAGGTTCATAACCTTGTTCCACGCCGCTACAAAGTCATGCAGGAACTTGTCCTGAGAGTCCTGACAACCGTAGACTTCCGCGATGGCCCGGAGTTGGGAGTTCGAACCAAATATGAGGTCGACACGGCTGCCGGTCCACTTGAGTTCGCCTGTTGCGCGATCACGGCCCTCGAACACGTCGGCGTCTGAGGCCGCCTTCCACGTCGTGCTCATGTCGAGCAGGTTGACGAAAAAGTCATTGGTCAGCACGCCCGGCCGGTCGGTGAACACGCCGTGAGTGGTCTCGCCGAAGTTGATGTTGATCGCGCGCAGGCCGCCGATCAGCACCGTCAGCTCGGGCGCAGTGAGGGTCAACTGCTGGGCCCTGTCGATTAGAACCACCTCGGCAGGTACCGAAAGCCCGGCGTTCTCGTAATTCCGGAAGCCATCCGCGGCTGGCTCTAGATAGGAAAAGGATCTCACATCGGTCTGCGCCTGCGAAGCGTCGGTGCGGCCGGGTACGAACGGCACCGTCACGTCATAACCCGCAGTCTTGGCGGCCTGCTCGACGCCGGCATTTCCGGCCAGCACGATCAGGTCAGCCAAAGAGACTTTCTTGCCGCCGCTCGCGTTTTGATTGAACTCGAACTGGATGCCCTCCAGCACCTTGAGTACCTTGGCGAGTTGTTCCGGCTGGTTGACCTCCCAATCCTTCTGGGGTGAGAGACGGACGCGCGCACCGTTGGCGCCGCCGCGCTTGTCGCCGCCACGGAATGTGGAGGCAGAAGCCCAGGCGGTGGCGACCAGTTCCGACACCGTCAGAGCTGTGCTCAGCACCCTGGCTTTGAGCGCAGCGGCGTCAACGTTGTCAATCAGCGGATGATCGACAGCAGGCACCGGATCCTGCCAGATCAGTTCCTCCTTAGGCACTTCCGGGCCCAGATAGCGCGAGCGCGGGCCGAGGTCGCGGTGGGTCAGCTTGAACCAGGCGCGGGCAAACGCCTCGGCGAAGGCCTGCGGATTTTCCAGGTAGCGGCGCGAGATCTTCTCGTAGATCGGGTCGAAGCGTAGCGACAGGTCGGTGGTCAGCATGGTCGGCTTGCGCTTTTTCGACGGATCGAACGGGTCGGGGATGATGGCTTCGGCGTCCTTCGCTTCCCACTGGATGAGCCCGGCGGGGCTGCGGGTCTGCACCCATTCGTACTTGAACAGGTTCTCGAAGAAATGGTTGCTCCATTGCGCCGGTGTCTGGGTCCAGATAACTTCCAAACCGCTGCTGATGGCGTCCGCTCCGTGGCTCGTGCCATAGTCACTGATCCATCCGAGACCCTGCGACTCCAGTCCCGCAGCTTCAGGCTCGGGGCCCTTGTGGGATTCAGGAGCGGCGCCATGGGTCTTGCCGAAGGTGTGGCCGCCGCCGATCAGCGCGACGGTTTCCTCATCATTCATCGCCATACGCTTGAAGGTCTCTCGGATCAGCAGCGCGGCAGACGCCGGGTCGCCGTTGGAATTCGGTCCTTCCGGATTGACGTAGATCAGGCCCATCTCAGTGGCGCTGAGCGGCTCGGGAAAGTTGTCCAGCGGCCGGTGTGCCAACCAAGTGGTCTCGGCTCCCCAGTTTACATCCAGATCAGGCTCCCAGGTGTCCGCGCGGCCGGCGGCGAAGCCAAAGGTGCGGAAGCCCATGGTCTCCAACGCCACATTGCCGGCCAGAATCAACAGGTCGGCCCAGGAAATCTTCTGCCCGTATTTCTGTTTGATCGGCCACAGCAGGCGGCGCGACTTATCGATATTGACGTTGTCCGGCCAACTGTTGAGCGGAGCGAAACGCTGCTGGCCGCGACCGCCGCCACCGCGGCCGTCGCTCAGGCGGTAGGTGCCGGCGCTGTGCCAGGCCATGCGGATGAACTGCGGACCGTAGTGGCCGAAGTCGGCCGGCCACCAGTCCTGCGAATCGGTCATCAGCTTGCGCAGGTCGTTCTTCAGCGCTTCGTAGTCGAGCTTCTTGAACTCCTCGCGGTAATTGAACGACTTGCCCAACGGATTGGATTTGGACGAGTGCTGGCTCAGCAGGTCAAGGCGCAGCTGGTGCGGCCACCAGTCCTGGTTAGATGTTCCACCACCGGCTATCTGTTTGTTAGCTCTGCCCGTTATCGGACACTTGTTGTCGGTATCCATGAAATTCGCTCCTTTCGTCAAATGAATTTATTTACGTGATACTGTGAAATTGAAGTACTGCGCTGCGGTATCCAGCTAGCTATGCTGCTCCTTAAGGTATAATGCATGCGCTGACTGGTTATTACTGTCTACCCGGGCATCAGCCTCCTTCCTCTTCACTGTTCAGACACTGGGGGCATACGCCGCGGAAAAGAACATCTTTCTGAGTAATCTTGAACTTATCCAGCCCTTCCACCTCAACAGCGTCTACATCCACCGCGAAGTCGTATATCTTCCCGCAGGTTTCGCACTTAAAATGGCCGTGCCTAGTCATAATGATGTCATACCTCATCTCGTTTTCCTCGATATTGACGAGTTTAACCAGATTGGCATCGACGAACAGCTTTAAAGTGTTGTAAATTGTCATTTTGGACAGCGACGGAATTTCGGTGATCAGGTTGTTGTATATTTCGTCGACTGTCGGGTGACTCTGTGCGGTCATCAGATAGGCCAGCACTTTTATCCTGGGATAGGTGGGGCGGATATTACTGTGTTCAAGCACTTCCGCAATCCGGTTTGCCGACTGGCGCATGCTAACACCTTCTTTTAATCGAGTTAGCAAAATATATATTATTTGTTTATAATGATTATAAATTTATTGTAATTGCAAATTCTCCTTGGTGTCAATAGGGTTAGGCCGTAATTGTTGTTCCGTAATTAACATTTTTTAATATTTCTCCTCGGTTAAGAAATTTTCCTTCCGCGTATTGCCTATAAGGACGCATTGACGCTATTGTCAAGATGCAGGCAGTGAGAAAGATAAAATCGCTGCCGCTTTAGTCGTAACCAAACGAGCGGAAGACTATGGTGTAATGCCCATCAGGACGAAAGTGCCAATCATGCGAGTTCCCGCGTATGCCTTTTTATATTTGCTTGGACATGCTGAGAAGGCTGGGCATTTGGGGGTACAGCCATAGGTCGGTTTTCTGTATGTAGGAAGGATTTGTTTCTCTTTTTGCCGAATGTAAATATATATAAAGAAGGAGGGGATGAGTTATGTCTGACGGTTTGATTATTTGGGTGAATGGAGATATGAGCGAACAAATAATTGATTTTAATGGTCAATATGTCTTGGTTAGAATAAGCGATAAACAGAAAATACTACTTGGGAAAACACTGGAAGAAGCGGAAGAAAAATTAAAAGAAATGGGCAGGGATGATATCATAGCCCAGCTGAAGTAATAGCCCGAAACATTATTATCCCCGGCGGAAGACCGGGGATTTTTTTGTGCGGTTTTTTATTCACTTGTTTATGTCGTCGAATTATTTCTCCTATGAAAGATAGTTTCAGAGGGAAAGGGCGAAATCGGTTCATACTGTCCTTTTTAGTATCACCGATAAGTGCACACCCTTGGACGAATATCCCGGAAAGGGTGAATTAAGGGGTGGCATAGTAATTGCATTAGTTACGTACATAACCGTCAATTCATATTGACACGGCGTCGGATGGTAAAATTTTAAACCAATTCTAAATATAGGAGTTGATTTTATGTATTTAGATCCCAATTTCCGTTCATTTCACGCTGATTCAATTGAACAAGAACGAGTATTGGCCGGCTTGTCACCTGCAGATCGGACCACGTCTCCCAAAGAGTGCATAGCCATGGTGCTGGCAGGCGGCAAGGGGACCCGCCTGGCTGCGCTAACCACATTGCTTCCCAAGCCGGCCGTACCATTTGGCGGCAGGCACAGACTTATTGATTTTTCCTTAAGCAATTGTTACAACTCAGGCATTGATACGGTAGGCGTATTAACTTCCAATGTCTGCTTCGAACTGGACGACCATATTTGTTCAGCTGGCGGTAACGGACTGCAGCAGGCATCAGGGGCGGTGTATGCGCTTGCGCCGGCTCAATGCAAGAACAGACGGGATTCATATAAAGGGACAGCCAACGCCATATATGAAAATATTGCTTTCGTCGAGAAATTCGCTCCCGAATATGTAGTCATTTTGTCCGGTGACCATGTTTACAAAATGGACTATAACTTGCTGCTTAACTACCACAAAGAAAAAGGGGCTGACGTAACCATCTCAGTTATCGAAGTACCCTGGCCCGAGGCGCCGCGTTTCGGAATAATGAATACTCTTCCCGATGGAAAGATTGACGAGTTTGTTGAAAAACCTCCGCACCCCAAGAGCAATTTGGCTTCTATGGGCGTTTATGTATTCTCCTGGGCTAAATTAAGGGATTATTTGGAAGCTGACGAGGCCGATCCCGGCTCTAGCCATGATTTCGGGAAAAACATTATTCCTGCTATGCTGGACAAGGGAGAGAAGCTGTACGCTTACCGGTTCGACGGCTACTGGAAGGACGTTGGCACAGTGGAGAGCCTTTTCGAGGCGCATATGGATCTGTTAGCGAATCGGCCGGCGTTTGACCTGCAGGAAATGGATTGGCCCATATATTCCACTTCGCCGGCCAGGCTTTCCGATCTGAGAAAGACAATCGGCCGTTACGGGCATTCTCTGATCAGTGCGGATAGTTCGGTTTTGGGGGAAGTGGAAACTTCTGTCATATTTCACGGCACTTATATCGCGACAGGCGCTCAAGTCAAGAATTCAGTTATTATGCCTGGCGCGGTTATAGGTCCCGATGCTTATATCGAAAAGGCTATGATCGGACCCGGAGCCGTTGTCCGGAACGGTTGCGTCGTATGCGGCGGCGGTGATACGCCCGTTGCTGTCGTAGGTGAAAAAGCCGTTGCTTTTCCGGCAAAAAGAAGACTGATATTTGATAAATCTAAATCTGTCTGCGTTGGCGCCTGATAAAACGCAGTGAGGTGTCATTGTAACAGACAAAACCGTTGGGAGATGGTGAAAAAATGAGGTCGGTGCTGTTCGTGGCTGCCGAAGCTCATCCCTTCATTAAAACCGGGGGTTTGGGCGATGCAGTCGGTTCGTTGCCGCAAGAATTGAAAAAGCAGGGAGTCGAAGTTCGGGTCATTCTTCCCAAGCATGATAAAATTCCTGCCCATTGGCGGGAACAGATGATACATCTTAAGACCATTTATGTACCTCTGGGTTGGCGGAACCAGTATTGCGGCATTGAAATGCTTGAGTACAACAGCGTAACGTATTATTTTATCGACAATGAATATTACTTTAAGCGATCGGGGCTTTATGACTGCTATGACGACGCGGAACGATTCGCTTATTTTTGCCGGGCAGTTCTGGAGTCATTGCCTTACCTTAATTTTGAGCCGCAGGTTTTGCACTGCCATGATTGGCATACCGCCATACTGCCGGTATTGTTGGCGGCCCATTACCAACACAAGCCCGGCTACTCCCAACTTCGAACAATGTTAACGATTCACAACATTCTCTACCAGGGAGTTTTCGATTCGTCCATAATGGGGGATATATTGGAACTCAACCCGGCTGAATATTTTACCGGCGACAAGCTGGAATTTTATGGTCAGGTTAATTTTTTAAAAGCAGGGATCGTTTATACTGACGTTATCACCACCGTAAGCCCGGCCTACGCCAGGGAAATCGTCACCCTCGAAGGCGGGCGGCAGCTGGATGACGTTCTGCGGCAGCGCCAGCACGATATTTACGGCATCTTGAATGGAATCGACAATGATCTCTACAATCCTGCCAACGATAAAATTATTTTTCAGAACTATACATGGGATTCTGTGGAACAAAGGTCTGTTAACAAGACGCGGCTCCAGGAATATCTCAGTTTACCTGTAAACCCGGACGTGCCGATGATTGCCCTTGTTTCCCAACTGATTAACTTTCAGGGAATCGACCTAGTGACGGAAATACTGGATGACCTTATGGCGATGGATTTGCAATTGGTGGTTATGGGCAAGGGCGACGAGGATTATGAAAATGTATTCCAGGTAGCGGCGCATCACTATCCGGCCAAGCTTTCCGCGAATATTTTCGATGACGAGACCTTGGCCCGCCGCATCTTCGCCGCCGGCGATCTTTATTTAATGCCCTCATTGGCTGAACCTTGCGGTACCAACCAATTAGTTGCGCTTAGATACGGCTGTGTGCCGCTAGTGCGGGAAACAGGCGGACTGCAAAACACCGTCAGGCCTTATAATGAGTTTACCGGCGAAGGGAATGGCTTCAGCTTCATCGAATATAGTGTACGGAACCTGATGCACGCTATAGAGCGGGCCATAGGATTTTATCATGAACCGAAAGTTTGGCCGCAAATTGTTACAGCTGCCATGAAATCAGACGTTGGTTGGAGTAATTCGGCTATAGAATATCGCGACCTCTATGATCTATTGGTGAAGTGAGGGGGCAACATGCTGACAGATAAGGAGCAATTTAAAGCCGCATTTGTGAACCGTTTGTTGGCCTTGCATCGCAAGACTCTCGAAGAGGCGTCACTGGGTGAAAAGTATGATGCCCTGGCGAGCTTAGTCCGCGACAGCATCGGCCGGCGCTGGGTCAATACGGATTACCAATATGCCAAAACCGCGGAAAAGCAGCTTTATTATTTTTCCATCGAGTTTTTGCCCGGCCGGCTGCTGGACCAGAATTTACGCAATATCGGTGTCAGGGACCTGTGGGTGGAAGCGCTAAATGAGCTGGGCCTGGACTATGGTGATCTGGAGAATCAGGAGCCTGACGCCGGTCTGGGTAACGGAGGACTCGGCCGGCTGGCCGCTTGCTTTTTAGATTCCATGGCAGCATTGGGATTGCCCGGTCACGGCTGCGGCATCCGTTATCAGTACGGATTATTTGAGCAGAAGATCATCGACGGCAACCAGATTGAGCAGCCGGACAACTGGATGAAAAACTTTAATCTTTGGGAATACCGGCGGGAAGATAAAGCCGTTAAAGTGAAGTTTGGCGGCCACCTGAACACAGTGCTGGCTGTTCCTTATGACCTTCCCATTATTGGTTTTGCCAACAACACCGTAAATACCCTGCGGCTGTGGAGTGCCGAACTGCCAAGAGATCTGACGGTGATTCTTTCGAGTTTAACTCCGGACGATGCGAATAAAGCCGTCCAGCATAAATATTCGGTGGAAGCGTTATCGCAAATCTTGTATCCGGACGACCGGTATCAGGAGGGCCGGACGCTCCGGCTTGCCCAGGAATATTTTCTGGTATCGGCAGGGGTACAGAGTATTGTCCGCTATGTTAAGAAAACTCATGGCGGCATTACTCACCTGGCGGAGAAAGCCGCCATTCATATCAACGATACTCATCCGGCGCTGGCTATACCGGAATTAATGCGAATCCTAATGGATGATGAGGGACTCGGCTGGGAAGACGCGTGGCGCATTACCGCTAATACTTTTTCTTATACCAACCATACCGTAATGCCCGAAGCCTTGGAAAAGTGGCCTGTTGATACCGTCCAAAATTTATTGCCACGCATCTACGAAATTATACACGAGATCAACGAACGGTTTTGCCGGGAACTCTGGAAACGCTATCCGGGTGATTGGGACCGCATCGCCGCCATGGCAGTGACAGCTTACGGCTACGTCAAGATGGCTCACCTGGCCGTTGTCGGCAGCCACAGCGTGAACGGCGTGTCCAAAATTCACACCGAAATTTTAAAACAGGATGTTTTAAAGCTGTTTTATCAGCATGCTCCTAGCAAATTCAATAACAAAACCAACGGAATCAACCATCGCCGCTGGCTCGTAGAGGATAACCCCCAATTGAGCCGGTTCATTACTGAAACCATCGGCGACAACTGGATTTTCCGTCCCGTCGACCTTGGCCGCCTCACAGCGTCGGCCGACAATCCGGAGTTTCAACAAAAATTGAAGGCCATCAAACGTGAGAGAAAGATAATTTTAGCCAGGTATATCAATGGCAAATATGGCGTCGAAATTGATGTGAACTCCATATTTGACGTGCAAATAAAGAGAATTCACGCCTATAAACGGCAGTTGCTGAATGCGTTGCGCATTATAGACTTATATGACCGGCTTAAGGCAAACCCGGATCTTGACGTTATTCCGCGCACCTTTATTTTTGCCGGCAAAGCGGCGCCGGGTTATGTTTTGGCCAAAAAAGTTATTAAGCTCATCAACACTCTGGCCAAGGTAATCAACAACGACGCAGCCGTTAATAATAAGATCAAAGTGGTGTTCATCGAAAATTACGGAGTTTCTCTGGCGGAAATAATTATTCCCGCCGCCGACGTCAGCGAGCAGATTTCCACCGCCGGTACGGAAGCATCCGGCACCAGTAATATGAAATTAATGATGAACGGGGCTTTAACAGTCGGGACAATGGACGGGGCCAACATCGAGATCAAGGAAGCGGTAGGGATAGAGAACATTATTCCCTTTGGGCTGTCCGTGGAAGAAATTATAAGCGTCTGCGGCTATAGCGGCTGCGATCCCCGGACGGTTTACAACAACAATCCCCGGGTGCGGCAGGTTGTTGACCGGCTTGTCGACGGTACACTTCCTTTCGCCGCCGATGAGTTTCACATTCTTTATGATCACCTGGTTTATGGTGATGGTCATTTTATGGAGCTTAATGATTTTGATGCCTTTTTGGCAGCCCAGGAAAAAGTGGACATCCTTTTCCGCGATGAAAAGGCCTGGTGGAAAATTATCACCCTAAATATTTCTAAGTCGGGACTATTTTCAAGCGATTATACCGTGAATGAATACGCCCGGCATATCTGGAGAATAAGACCGGTGGAGATTAAAGACAAGCTGGAATCTCCGGTTGAAAAAGTTGGGGACGCAAAAGACAGGCCTGGTTTGAACAATGTTGGGTTTGGGGCGCTGTAAGGCAGACGGGGGGAGATCAATCATATGAAAGTCCTGGTAGTATTTTATTCCTTATACGGACACATTCGCCGCCTGGCAGAGGCAATCGTCGAGGGGGTGGAAGAGGTGCCCGGCGCTGTGGCGATTTTGCGGCGAGTACCGGAAACATTGCCGGAACAGGTGTTGGCAAAACTGGGGGCAACAGCATCGCAAAAAGCCATGGCCCATATCCCCATTTGCCAGTTGCAGGATTTGACTGACGCGGCGGCGATCATTTTCGGTGCGCCTACCCGTTATGGGAACATGTGCGGGCAAATGCGGCAGTTTCTTGACTCTACGGGAAAGATATGGGCCGAAGGCGGGCTGGTGGGAAAGGCAGGCAGCGTATTTACCAGTGCGGCAACTCAGCATGGCGGACAAGAGTCCACCATACTAAGCTTCCACACCACCCTTCTCCACCATGGAATGGTCATTGTGGGATTGCCCTATACCTTCACCGGTCAAACTATTATTCACGAGGTAACAGGCTGTTCTCCTTACGGCGCTTCCACCATGTCCGGCATCAAGGCTAACAGAATGCCCAGCAAGAACGAACTGGCGGGCGCCCGCTATCAGGGCCGGCATGTCGCCCGGATAGCCGCGAAATTAATAAAATAAAAAAAGGGGCTGTCTCCTGTATGAGACAGCCCCTTTGCAATCGTTTATTTGAATTTGTAAGTAACGCCGAAGCCCAAACCTTCAGCGTTCAAGTCGGTTGGATAGGGAGGCCAGTGCAGCTTTTTGGACTGGATGGTACGGTAATTGACGTTGAATTCCCAGCCAGGGCTGAATTCGTAAGAAACGCCGGCTTCCCAGTTAAACAAGTCTGCGCCTGTACCCATGCTGCCCCACAAAGTTGTCTTGTCGGCGATGGGAGCGCTGCCAACTACGCCAAACTGCCAAAAATTCTTGGTATCCGACGAGCCGGCATAAACATTTTTCCCTTTTGCTGTAACCAAGCCGGTAAAAACCGAAATATTTTTATCCAATTTGTAAAGTAAATTATACTCATTAAATGTAAACTTGGCGGTATCGGGATACGTTACACCGAACCAAACAAAACCGGTACTGGCGGATTCGGGTTCAAAGTTGCGGTATTGAACCGCGAAATTGTTACCAAGTCCCAAGGTTATCCCGGCATCCAAATTGTACTTTTTGTCGTAAGGCGGAAAGGCGATTGTAACGTCGCTGATACTGTTCTCAGTATTACGCCAGGTCAGGTCAACCGAGGCCTTGCCTTGCGAGTAGTCGGTGAGCGGCGAAGCCAGCGCCGTACTGCTGAAAAGCATCAAGCCTGTGAGCGCAACTAAAACCTTTTTCATACTCTTTTTCCTCCCTGATAATTGTTCATAAGATCACTCTAATCATAACTGCCGATAATAGTGGTTGTCTAACCAGAATTCACCAATTAGTGACATTGATCAACAATATTCGGCTAATTTTGTGTTATTTTTTTATAATGCAGGGACAAAGAATTGATTTGACATTGTAGCGAGAAAATGTTAAACTATAATTCCTTAAAGTTTTTAAATCTATTTACCTTATCGCGGGATGGAGCAGTTGGTAGCTCGTCGGGCTCATAACCCGAAGGCCGCAGGTTCAAGTCCTGCTCCCGCAACCATGACTGCAAGGGGTTGTCTCTTTTTTGAGTCAGCCCCTTTTTTAATGTATTTCACCACTTGACAAATCATAGCATTATGATAGCGTTGTCGAAGGAGGGACGCGTATCGGGAAAAAGTAGTGAATATCTATTGACTATTTATTGTATATATGTATATATAATTATAGAGACCTTTTTATTTTATTTTCATGTCCCAAAATATGTAAAAAATATGCTAAAGGATGGGTTTTAATATTATGATCAATTTCACACAAGAATCCACGGCTGTCTCTAAGAAAAACTCACATTCGGACGTACTGTGGATGGCCTTCCTGCTTGGCCTGCTTGCGGCATTTGCGCCGTTAACTATCGATATGTATTTGCCTGCTTTGCCGAAATTGGGGGCTGATCTCAATGCCGGCGCCTCCCTGGCCCAGTTCAGCTTAACGGCCTGTTTGCTTGGTATTGCACTGGGACAATTAGTTGCGGGGCCTATAAGTGATGTGCGTGGCCGAAAAGGCCCCTTGCTTGCCGGTTTGCTTATCTATGTTGTTGCGTCGCTGTCCTGCGCGTTTGCCCCAACGATTTGGTTATTGGTAGTCATGCGATTTATCCAAGGATTGGCGGGGTCGGCAGGTATTGTTATCTCACGCGCCATTGTGCGGGATCTATACTCAGGCTTTCAAATGACTCGCTTTTTTGCGTTATTGATGTTGGTCAACGGAGTTGCCCCTATCCTTGCCCCGGTCCTGGGCGGACAAGTTTTGCAAGTAACCTCCTGGCGGGGTATTTTTCTTGTGCTGTCGGTCGTGGGGATCTTTACGCTGTTGGCCGTCTCTTTTGGATTGCCCGAAACCCTGCGGGCCGGTCAGCGTTCGAAGGGTGGTATTAACAACACATTTCGCGCTTTCCGTCGCTTAATTGGGAACCGCATCTTTATGGGCTATGCATTGGTACAGGGATTTGCTCTTGCCGCCATGTTTGCTTATATCGCAGGATCTCCCTTTGTGCTACAGAATATTTTCGGTGTATCGCCGCAAATTTTTAGCCTGCTTTTTGGCATTAACAGTCTGGGGATTATTATTGCCGGTCAAATTACCGGCAGGTTGGCAGGCCGGATTCCGGAGGCGCAACTTCTGGTTGCAGGTCTTACAATTGCGTTTGTGGGTGGAGTGCTGCTATTGGCCATGATTTTGGCCGGCGGAGGGCTTTATTCCATTCTAGTGCCCTTGTTTTTTGCCGTTTCCAGTGTCGGGATTATCGGGACCAGCAGCTTTTCGCTGGCCATGCAGGATCAGGCAAAAGATGCAGGCAGCGCATCGGCCCTTATCGGAGTTTTGTCTTTTGTTTTCGGCGGATTAATGGCGCCGCTTGTGGGAATCGGCGGCAGTCATACCGCCGTCCCGATGGGGATTATCATTGCGTTTTCTGAAACCATGGCCGCCCTATGTTATCTCTTCTTGGTAAAATGTAAGTAATCGGCTCGCCCGCTGTTCCTGCCCCCTGGAGAGAGGGCCGGCTGTTTTTTAGATGGCGCAATATTCAAGCAAATCACAATGTACAAAAAGTTCTTGACAAGCCATCTGTTTATTATTATTCTATTGATATAGATGTATATACGTATAGAATTGAGGTGAATCGGGGTTGACGTATCAATTTCAGTAAATATTTTTGGGGGTGAACGGAATGAAAAAAGGCATTATTCTCATATTTGTACTTATTTTGACCAGCTTTTCCGCCTTGGCGTCTGCCGCGTCAAATCTATACAGTGATGTGCCGGAAAACCATTGGGCTTACGATGCCCTTGGTAAATTGGCCAAGGCCGGGATTATCAGCAATTTCAGGGAAGAGAGGGTGTTGACCCGTTATGAAATGGCGCAGATTATTGCCAATGCATTGACCAAGGTTGATAAAGCTAACGCGGAGACACAGGCACTTGTACAAAAACTGTCGGCAGAGTTTGCTGATGAGTTGAACGACATCGGCGTGCGAGGGAAGAAGACGGAAGAAAAGGAAGACACTCGCATGAAAATTAGCGGTTTTGGCATTTTTGGGTATGAATGGGTGAAAAACCCGCGAACCTACTTTGCGACCAATAACATAGCGGACGGCACCTCCAAGTCCGAAACCAGGTCAATATTTGTTTTAACAATCGATCAGAAGTTTTCCAAGGACGCTTATTTTCATGCCGATTTCAACGGTGAGGTTATGGGAGGAAGATCAGGCGACAATTCCGTCATGCGCTTTCAGGATGCTTATTATGCCGCCAAAGCCGGCGGTTTGGAATGGTCGGCCGGCCGGTACAGTCCTTATCTGGGCAAAGGTTTGCTCTATTATGTGCCGTATAATGACGGAGTAAGACTGACTTTTGGGAATGTTGTAAAAACCACTTTGTATTCGGTAAAATTCAACGATCGCTCCTGGGAATTAGCCGATATTGGCTGCCAGTTGAGCAAGAATACCAATCTTTCCTTAGCCTATGTTAATGATAAAGTGCCGCATAATGTAGCGATTTATCCCGACCAAGACTTTTACAACTCTGCTGCCCTGGGTATAAGCTACACAGGTATCACCAACTGGACGGTGACAGGAGAATATGGCAAGAACCGGGCGGAAGAGGCCAAAAAAGCCAATGGCGGAAGTTCCCCTTACGGCATGTACATTATGGCAAAATATAAAGGGGCAAATCCCTTTGTGATCGGCAGTACCGGCGCCTGGGTAACCTATAAGCAGGCCCAGGACGGTTTTGATTTATGGGCCTTGACCAGCCGAACCGATCTTACCGGACCGCAGAATTGGTCAGCTCCCGGCTGTGGCGGCGGTTTGAATGATGTCCGCGGGTTTGAAGTCGGGTTTGAAGCCACTGTGGCCCCGCGTGCCATGTTATCAATGCGCTACGATAGTCTGCGGGCGGTGAAAACTCCGGGCGGCCTAGCTAATGCCATAGGCGCCGATCAGAAAGATCAAAGCTATTTTATCAGTCAACTGACATGGGTTTTCTAAACATAAGCCAAGCAAAAAGGGGTTTTACAAAGGCAAAGCATAAATATAAGGAGGGCAGGGAACGCCTATGAGCAAGATTGATTTGGTAAAAGCAGTGGTGAAGGAACAATGCGACGTACTTTTGCCATCATGAAAGACACTGTAGCCGCGATCAAAGCAGCGGAATTGGGCGTAACGGTTTTGGTGGGGGCGGTCCGGTCGACGCAAGTGTTACCAAATACTGCGGAGCTGACGGATATTGTAGAAATGCTTATGATGCGGTAGAAATGTGTAAACAGGCTGTAGGAGGTCAAGTAATAAAAATAAAACTGGAGGTTGAGTGAATTGAAAACAAATCAAGAATTATTGCAAGAGCGTAAAACCAGGCTGAACAAGGCAATTACTTTGGAAAAACCGGACAGGACGCCGGTGGTTCTTATGGCCGATGCATTTTGCGCAAGTCATATGGGAGTAAAATTAGCCGATTTTTGTACCAGTTTAAAAATGCAGAATCAGACGATGGTAAACTCAATAAAAGCTCTCGGCGATGTAGACGGCATGAATGCCGCTTTTGCCGCCGGTCCCTTATTTCCGCTAATTTTTATGACCTATGTCAAGCTGCCCGGACGGGAATTACCGGAAAATTCGCTGTGGCAGTTGGATGAAAAGGAGGTCATGCTGGTTGAAGACTATGACACCATTCTTAATAAAGGCTGGGGACCTTTTATGCAGGATTACCTGGTCAAACGTCTCAATTACCCATTGGAGGGGATTATGGGTGAATTGGCGGAAACGCCGCAAATGGTGAAAAACTTCGAGAAGGAAGGATATTGCGTTTATTCCCCGATTATCGCTACGGCAGTACCGGAGTTGTTGGGCGGCGGCCGCTCAATGCCGAAATTCATGCGCGATTTATATAAAATACCTGATAAAGTGGAAGCTGTATTAGATGCCATTCAAAAGGAAAGCCTGGAAATACTGCGTCAGCAAATAAGGGCTACTGATTCAACAGTAGTCTTTATTTCACCGGCACGGGGAGCCAGTGAGTTCTTTTCGCCGAAACTGTGGCAGCGGTTTGTCTGGAAATATTTAAAAGAGACCGTAGATGTAGTTATCGAAGAAGGTGCGTTTGCCGATATTCATATTGACTCCAACTGGGAACGGGATTTGGAATTTTTCCGGTCGCTTCCTAAAGGGAAATGCATTTTTGAAACTGACGGCGCAACCGATATTTACAAAGTTAAAGAAGTAATCGGCGACATGATGTGTATTAAAGGCGATGTGCCTGCGGCTAAACTGGCGCTGGGCACTCCTGACGATGTATACAACTATTCGGCCGGTTTAGTCAAAGACATGGGTCCCGGCTTTATTCTTTCATCCGGATGCTCCATTCCGCCTAATGCCAAAGTGGAAAATGTCAAAGCCATGATTGCGGCGGCCACTGGGAAATAACCGGCGCCTGAAGGGAGCTATATCTAATGACGCCTGATTTTTCGGAACTAGTCCAGGAAGCTTTGGCGTACAAGGCTGATTATGCAGCTATCGTGAAGTCGGAGCAAATCAAGTTTGTTGCCGATTTTCGTAAAGCCTGTGAACAAAATAGCTGCGGCAAGTATAACAAAAACTGGATGTGTCCGCCGGCAGTCGGGCCCTTGGAGGAATTAAAGGAGCGAGCCGGCCGCTTTCGGCAGGGATTACTGTTTCAAACCGTCCACACAATTAAGAGTTCTTTTGACTGGAAAGGAATGATGGCGGCGGCGAAGATTCACGACGGTGTTTTTCGTAATATTCTCGGCGTAATCAAGGCCAAATATAATTTTGCGGCTATATTGCCTCTTAGCGCCGGAGCTTGCATATTTTGTGACAAGTGCGCGTATGTGGAGGGGGAGCCGTGCCGGTTTCCGGAGCAGGCGTTGGCCTCTGTCGAAGCTTACGGCATTGATGTCATGAATTTGGAGAAGGCCTGCGGCATTCCGTACTATAATGGGAAGAATACGGTTTCTTATGTTGGGCTTATCTTATTTAATACAAATGAATTATAGGCTGACCTGGCCTCAATACGCCTGGCAGGATGGGGATACGGTGTGAGAGCGGCTAAAGAAGGACAACGGCGGGAGCGAACGGAAAAAGTTCTCGCCGTTTTTTTGCCAGCAATTGTTTATTAAATCCCACAGCAACTTCTAGTAGACTGCCAACTAGTAAAAAATATTGACAAATTGCCGTTTTCTTTATACGCTGTATATATAGATGTATATATTAAAACTTGCTGAAATAGTGAAAAACTTTTAATTGTACATCGACGTCTGCCGGTAAAAGGAAAGGTGATCAGTAGATGAACCAACTGCGCCAATACAACCTTACAGTCGAAGGCAAGAATCAACAGCTTAAATGCTCGGCAACGCAGACGCTGCTGCAGTCGCTGATTGATGGGGGGATTTTTCCGGAGGCGAATTGCGGCGGCCGGGGTACTTGCGGTAAGTGCAAGATCCATGTGCTTGAAGGGCAGGTTGCCAATCATCAGGGACAGCAGGTATTTCCCGGCGATGATGGGAGTTATTTGGCATGCCAGGTTTATCCGCGGGAGAATATTACCATTCGACTGAAAAAATCCGGGGCAAGTCTCAAAGGGCCAATTAACGAGAATTTTGCCGGTCCGGGAACGCTTCTTGTGCGAAAACTAGTTCTCACTCCTGAGTATCCTACAGTAGAGAATCACTACTCAATACAAGAAATGATCTGGCAAGCCGTTAAGGTACAAGAACCATCCCTCTGCATTTCCGACAACTCCCTAATTCTTAATGACCCTAAGATCCTGCGTCAATTAAGCGGTATTGTTGAGACAAAACCGGCGATTATGACAATTTGCCTTATTGGCAATCAGCTTGTGAATGTGGAAATAGGCGACACAGCCGGTGAGTTATTCGGTGTGGCATTTGACATCGGCACTACTACGGTGGTTGGCATGTTGGTGGACATCAATGCGCGGGAAGTAATTGCCACTTGTTCAAAAACCAATCCGCAGTCGTCTTTTGGCGCGGATGTTATTTCGCGGATTCAAGCAAGCAATGAGATATCTGGCGGCTTGGTAAAATTAGCTGCGATTATCAGGCAGTGCCTGAACCAAATAATTACCGAGCTTTGCGCCCAGGCCGGAATTTTGCCGGCTGCAATATACGCCGCCACTATTGCCGGCAATTCAACTATGACTTCGTTATTATTGGAAATTTCACCGGTAACGCTGGTGCGTAAACCATACGCCGCTTTATTTAAGCACCTAGCACCCTTTTTACCGGCAGAGATTGATCTTAATATTAACCCCTGCGGCCGGGTCCGGGTTTTACCGGCTATTGCGAGTTTTGTCGGCTCTGATACTACAGCTGCTATTTTGGCTGTAGATCAGGATGTTTCGACAAGCCCGCTGCTTTTGGTGGATTTGGGAACAAACGGCGAGATGGTTATCGGCGACAGCCATAAGCTCTGCGCTTGTTCCACTGCAGCCGGTCCCGCATTTGAAGGCGCGCATATACGCGACGGCATGCGGGCGTCTGCCGGAGCTATTGCCAATGTTGCCATTGATGAGGATGTCAGGGTTGAGGTCATTGGTAATGTCAGGCCGAGCGGCATATGCGGATCAGGGATAGTTAAAGCCGTTGCCGAGCTTGTTGCAGCCGGCATAATCGGTCCGAGCGGACAATTTGACAAATCTATGACCGAAGTATTGCCTTTAAGTATTGGGCGAAGGCTGAAGAACCGCGACGGGAAGTGGGAATTTGTCCTGGTAGAAGGTAAAGATAGCGCCACCGGGGCGGATATCTCCGTTACTCAAGCCGATATCAGGCAAATTCAACTGGTTAAGTCGTCAATTTGTACAGGAATCCAGTTCCTGTTGGAACAGATACCTGTCGATACGGAATTAAAAGTTTGTCTTGCCGGTGCATTTGGCAATTATATTGACATTAACAGTGCCATAACCATCGGACTGTTTCCGGGTATTACCAGGGACTCAATCTGTTCCGTGGGTAACGCCGCCGGTACGGGAGCCATCCAGGCGTTGTTATATTCGGATAAACTGCAGCGCAGTATCGGTATTGCGAATAAAACCGGCTATCTGGAACTGGCGGCGCAACCTAGTTTTCAAAATATATTTTTAGCAAATCTTTCATTTCCTGAGGTGGTTTGATGAAAAGCCGAGAAAATCTAATACCCATATATTACCGTTTGGCTGATGATATTAAGCAGCAGATTGAATCAGGTGAATTAAAACATGGTGACCTGATTCCGACAGAGGCGCAATTGGGAGAAAAATATGGAATAAGCCGTATGACCGTAAGGCAGGGGATCGGACTTTTGACCGAAGCGGGGCTCATCGAGACGGTAAAAGGGAAAGGAAGCTTTGTTACCCGGCCGCAATTGAACCAGTTGGTTATTGATTTAAAAAGAACCGGTGCCGGTAATGTGGTGCTAAAGTATAAACTTCTGGAGGTTAAGCTTGTCCGGGATAAGCCTGACTTTATCAGCGAACTGGGTTTTGCCGGCAATTCGAAAGTGATTGGCGTAAAGCGGCTTGTCTACAAAGATGACCGCCCTGCAGCCATTGAAGAGAAGTATTTGCTGTATCAAAAGGGTAGTCCGTTGCTTGAAACCCAGTTAGAATATGCGGACTTTCCTGAATTGGTGGCTAAGCATCAGGACAGTGTGCCAGTCCGCAATGATATGGTAATATCAGTGGATGCGTTATCCCCTGAGCAGGCAAAGTTGCTGGAAACAGAACAGGATATGCCCGCACTGGTAATAAAACAAGTTATTTTTTCCAATGAAGATAAACCGCTTGGCATTTCTCTGATGGTTTGTCACAAGGACCGGTTCACGATACAGGCGACCTCATACCCGCTTTCAAGGAGGTTATGATTATGCTAAAGGTTCAGAAGATGCTTGTCGGCGCAATGGCCAGGTTGGATGACGCAATGGTGTTGAACCTGGTAAAACAGGGACTTCAAATGGGTATTAATCCTTATGTATTGCTCGAAGAAGTCCGGGCCGGCACTGAAAGGGTGGGAGAGTTATACAATAAGGGGGAGTATTTTTTATCCGATCTGATAATGGCGGCGGAGATTTTCAAGGATGTTTTGGAAATGGTTAGTAAAGTTAGTAAAGGCAAAAACAGAACAACACCGCTGGTATCACCGTATTCGCCCGTCATTTTCGGTACGGTGGAAAATGATATCCATGACATTGGCAAAAATATTACCATTGGGATTCTTCGTTACAGCGGTTTTTCCGTCTGGGATTTAGGAGTGGACGTGCCGGCGGCTGCTTTTGTGGAGGCGGCAAAGCGGTGCCAAAGCCGGATAATTTGCCTGACCGGGTTAATTACCGAATCATACGATTCTATGAAGAAAACCGTCCAGTTACTGGACGAGGCGGGATTGCGCGGGCGGATGACTTTGATTATCGGCGGCTTGGTAAACGAGGTAGTCCGTCAATATACAGGAGCCGACTATTGGTCTACCGATTGCCGGAAAGTTTTGGAATTGTGCAGGACCATATCAACCGGCAACGAGATGAAAGCGCAATCATTATAAAGGAGTGGGGGATGAGATATTGGGAACAGTAATTTTGGCTTGCCAAACACTCCAGGACGAGCTTAAGATGGCAATTCGGGAAACCGGCGTAGATTTTCCCGTTTATTATATTGAATCCGGATTACACAATACGCCCGAGTTATTGCATCAAAGAATCCAGGATGAAATCAACAGAATCGATAATGTGGGGATAATAATACTGGTTTTCGGGTATTGCGGCAACAGTTTGCTTGGGATTAAATCCGAGACGGCTACATTGGTTATTCCCAGAGTTGACGACTGTATACCGTTACTC
Source organism: Methylomusa anaerophila (assembly GCF_003966895.1). NCBI lineage: Bacteria > Bacillati > Bacillota > Negativicutes > Selenomonadales > Sporomusaceae > Methylomusa > Methylomusa anaerophila. Next base: position 1,964,917 of record NZ_AP018449.1, read on the forward strand.
TTGGGTTCGAGTGAAGCGCGAAAAACAATTTCCAAGGAAATGGGCACTTACTTTTTAACCAAAGGCTGGATAGACAATGAGAATAACATGCTGCAGGAGTTCGAGCGGTGCGTCCGGCGCTACGGGCATATCCGCGCTTTAAAGGCGATGAAAATTATGTTGGCGCACTATAAACGGATTATGCTTATAGACACTGGGGCATATCCTGTTGAAAGCGTGGCGCCGGAGACGCGGGATTTCGCCGGCAAGCTTGGCATGCGCCATGAAGTGGCGCCCGGTTCACCGCGCTTATTGCACAAGCTGCTGCAAGGACTATGGGATGAAGAGTTTCATGTGCTTACACCAGGCCGGACACTTACAATGAACGATATCTGCTGCGGCGACGATGAACAGCGGAGCCAATTGCGGCTGGTTGTAAAATAGAAAAATAGAATTCATACGGAACCTGCTAAGGCCTGATGTTCTCAATTTTCGGAACATCAGGCCTTCGTCTTATTTTTTATTACCCCTGGAGCAGCGGCAACCATGATTTTTGCATTTTGAGTGAAGATGAATAGACTATTTCTTTGAAACTACAGGCGATAAAACTTTGTGATTTTTTTGATATTTTTGAAAGAACTATTGACATCAGCAGGCATTTTCGACTATTATTTATATAGATGTATATACAACACAAAAAGTTGCTGATAGGGAGGGCTATATGCTAATAATTGGAGAGCTAATTAACACGAGCCGGAAAGCCGTCAGAGAGGCTGTCGAAGCCCGGAATGCCCAATATATCCAGGAGGTAGCCAAAGCGCAAGAAGTGGCCGGGGCCGATTATCTGGATGTCAATTGCGGTACCATGGTCGGTCAGGAAATCGAATGCATGGAATGGCTGGTCAATACCATCAATGAGGTGACTGATCTGCCGCTATGCATTGACAGTCCGGATGAAAATGCCCTAAGAGCCGGACTGGTTCTGGCAAAGACCGGCAACGGCAAAAGAATGATCAACTCGACTACTGCGGAAGAAAAACGCTATAAAGCCGTGATTCCGCTGGTAAAAGAATTTGATGCCAAGATTGTCGCGCTGTGCATCGAAGATGCCGGTATGCCGGAAACGGCGGAAGACCGGCTGCGGATTGCCAGCAAGCTGGTCGACGATATGGAAAAAGAAGGGATTGCTCAGGATGATATCTACCTAGACCCGCTGATAAAACCGTTAAGTACCAATGATAAGTACGGCAAGTCGGTGTTGGATGCAATCTATGATATTAAGAAAAAATACCCGGCCGTGCATTTGACCTGTGGCTTGAGCAATATATCTTACGGTTTGCCTAACCGGGCGGTTCTCAACCGACTGTTTGTCGTACAAACCATGACCGTGGGGATGGACGGTTATATCTTAAACCCCACCGACAAGGCCATGATGGGTGTTGTCTATGCGTCCCAGGCATTAATGGGCGATGACAGATTCTGCAGCAAATACCTGAAAGCCCACAGAAAAGGACTTTACGAATAAATAGGAGGAATCAGTAATGTCAAAAATTGATCTTGTTAAAGCGGTAACCGAACTGGAAGAAGATTTAGTCTTGGAAGGAGTTAAAGAACAAAGTGCGGCCGGGGTAGCTCCCGTCGAAATCCTGGCCCAATTGCAGCAAGGTATGGAAGGGGTAGGAAAATTATATGAGGCGGGCGATTATTACCTGTCCGAGCTTATCATGTCCGCCGAGGTGTTTTCCAATGCCGCGAAACTTTTAGATGGCGCCCTGAATGCCGACGGCGATAATAATAAGATCGGCACTGTATTGTTAGGCACAGTCAAGGACGACATTCATGATATCGGCAAAAACATTGTTTCCACAATATTAAGCTGCAATGGCTTCAAAGTAGTTGACGTAGGCGTTGACGTACCGATTGAGACCTTTATCGAAGAAATCAAGAAGAGTAATCCGCAGGTAGTTGGCCTGTTCTGCCTGCTGACTACTGCCTTTGATGTCATGAAAGAGACCGTGGCGGCCATTAAGGCTTCCGGTGCAACCGTAACCGTGTTAGTGGGCGGCGGTCCGGTCGATGAAAGTGTTGCCAAATGGAGCAACGCCGATGGATATTGTAAAAACGCCTATGACGCTGTGGAAATGTCCAAGAAAGCAGTTGGCGCAAACTAACAGCCGAAAGGTGGATGGCGCCTCACCGCCAAATATAAAGAACTGAAATTAGTAAAACCGAGTAACTTCAGAAATGAATGTGAAGAGGGACAGCCTATGGAGAAAAGGTTGTCCTTTTTCCCAACTAAGGATGTGTATAAGAAAGATACGGTATTGGCCTGCCAAACACTTAAAGATGAATTAGTTAGACTTGATAAAAGAGGGAGAAAATATGCGCATTTTGCTATTCGGCGGTTTCTTAGGATCAGGGAAAACGACAACTATTTTGCAAGTAGCCAAGTACATCACGGCAACATGCAACGAAACAGTGGCGATTATCGAAAATGAGATTGGTGAGGCTGGTATTGACGACAAACTGTTAGCCGACAGCGGGATCAAGGTAAAGCCGTTATTTGGCGGCTGTGTGTGCTGTCAGCTAACAAGTGATCTAGTCTGCGCGGTAAAAGAGATCCATGAGACAATTGCGCCCGACTGGCTGATCATTGAGATGACCGGTTTGGCCGTTCCCGCTAAAATCGTCAAATTGATTGACGAATATAGCGATTATTATAATGCTTTCAAGACAGTCACCCTTGTGGATATGGGACGCTGGCCGGAGCTAAAGGAAGTTATCGGACCGTTGGTTACCGGGCAGGTGGAGAAAGCCGATCTGATTATTATTAATAAAGCCGATATTGCCGGGGCTGACCGAGATGAAATCATTAACGATATCAAAATGATAGCCGGCAATGCGCCGGTATTGGTTGCCAGCGCCGCGGACAATTTGCCGCCGGCGGTAATAGAAGAGGTGATCCGTTGTGAATGATTTGACCGACGCAACGATTTTCAGCAAGTTTTATCCTATTATTTTTGAAAAAGCGGTTAGGAAGGCCGACTTGAAGCCAATGTTATCGGATTTAATCCAGTCAATCGGATCCCCTTTATCGCATAATGGCGTGATTGTGGGCCATATCAAACTAGTGGCCGAAATCTTAAATGAAGAATTTTTATTTTTGTCGCTTACCAGATTGGATCAGGGGGATGTAACAGTCTCTGCTAACTGGACAGACCAAGGTGATGATATCGTCGGAATGGTTTTAAAAATTAACGTTTTGGTTTTTGGCCACAGCAAGAATAATATTACTGAAGTTGTGGGTACAGCCCTTCGGGAGTTTAGTCCGAATAAGATTCATTCGCATATGGTTCCCATATAACTAAAGGCTGAATAATATGTAGAAGCCGCTGCCGCCGGCTTCTTTATTAATTTCTCTGAACAGGCGATATAGTAAGGTAAAATAAAGGAAATTAACTTTGAAGTGTGTAATTTTCTTAATGCTTAATATCTTTTTAATTTAGTCAGTAATACTATATTTGCTAATAGTATGGATTCTCTGATTATTATTGGAGGTAATGGCATGATTGCACTAACTGGTGGGAAAATCCTGACCATGTGCGGTAAAACTTTGGACAGGGGAACTATTTTAGTCCGAAATGGTAAAATACAAGCAGTTGGCAAAAATATCGATATTCCGGCTGAGTGCCGGGTAATTGACGCAGCCGGCAAGGTGATCACTCCCGGCTTAATCGATGCCCATACCCATTTAGGCGTTTACAGCGAAGGTATGGGGTGGGCCGGAGAAGACATCAATGAACGCAGCGAGCCGGTTACTCCCGCTATGGATGCTCTTGATGCCATCAATCCGGCGGAGATCGGACTTTGGGAAGCATACCGGGGCGGCGTTACAACCGTTATGGTAGCTCCCGGCAGTGCCAACCCCATCGGCGGTCAATGCGTTATTATTAAAACACCACAGAAAGCTACTGTGGAACAGATGCTGCTGAAACGGCACGCCGGACTTAAGATTGCATTTGGTGAAAATCCCAAGCGCAGCCACGGGGTAAATCACAAAAAAATGCCGGTCACTCGTATGGCGACGGCGGCTCTAATCCGTGAGACATTTTGGCAGGCCCGGCATTACATAGCCAGACAGGATGAAAAAGATTTTCAATACAATGTGGGTTTAGAAGCTGTAGCCAAAGTTTTGCGCCGGGAAATGCCGCTCCGGGCTCACGCCCATAGAGCGGATGATATTGTTACCGCCATACGAATCGCCAGGGAGTTCGACCTGGACATTATTATTGAGCACGGTACGGAAGCCTATCTTGTTGCCGACTTGCTGGCAGAGGCCAAAATTCCTGTAATTGTGGGGCCCACCTTATCTACCAGGTCCAAAGTGGAACTAAAAGATAAAACAATGGAATTGCCGGCCTTGTTATTCAATCAAGGGGTTACCTTTGCCATGATGAGCGATCATCCGGTTATCCCCAGCTGCTTCTTATCCGTATATGCCGGTCTGGCGGTGCGCTATGGTTTGCCCAAGGATCAAGCCCTAAGAATGATTACCTGCGATGCCGCCAAAATTTTAGGCCTCGCCGACCGTATCGGCAGTCTTGCTCCGGGTATGGACGCCGATTTGGTAGTATGGAGCGAAGATCCCATGCTTATTTCCGCCAGTCCCGAGATTGTTATGGTTGACGGACAAACTGGGGAATAAATTACACCGGCATATGAGATGATGCAAGAATTGAAACAATGGATAAAGAGACGGTAGCCTGGGTAATCATGATGCGGGGGCAACACTTTAGAGATAGAGGGCCTTTTATCGGCTCTCTTTTTATTTTGAAAAAAACCGGCCTTTTATTTCATAAAAGCAGGAATCTCGCTTTTTCGACAGTAATTTCTATATATAATAGCAGATTTTTTGTTAAATGGCATCTCGCAAGACATATTGTACAATCATCAACAAACCTGCAGGCTGCAGGGTATTATAGGATCTAAATAAAAAGAAATAGAGGTGCATTGTGTTCAAACTGACCGATTTACTTTACCATGAGAACATAGTTATCCAATGCCATGACAATCCGGATGCGGATGCAATAGCCTCCGGGTTCGCTCTTTACGAGTTTTTTAGGGAATACGGAAAAAAGGTCAGGCTGGTTTATAGCGGTCGCTTTCCTATTACAAAACCTAATTTGCTTGAAATGGTTATGGCCTTGAAAATTCCCGTTGATTATGTGGACGACCTTAATGTTGACGGACTGCTGATTACCGTTGATTGTCAGTATGGAGCGGGGAATGTGAAAAGATTCCCCGCCCAAAGCGTGGCCATTATTGACCATCACCAGCAGGAAATTTTTGACGTTAAAACAGTAAAAATCGACGCTTATTTGGGCAGTTGCGCCACTGTCGTTTGGAAACTTCTAAAAGATGCGGACTTTGACTTAAGCTCCAATATGCGGGTGACGACGGCTTTGTACTATGGTTTGCTTACCGATACGAATTACTTCGCTGAAATATACCATCCCCTTGACAAGGATATGAGAGACGGTCTGAATTACGATTACAATTTAATCCGGAAACTCAAGAATTCAAACCTGACGATGAGCGATATTGAAATAGCAGGAAAGGCGCTGCTGCAAAGCAGCCATCAATTGGAACAAAGTTTCGCCATCTTTAGAGCCGAGCCGTGTGACCCCAATATTCTTGGTTTTATCAGCGATATTGCACTCCAGGTACATACCATTGATGTATGTATAATCTACAATCAGCTTAGTGATGGAATAAAGTATTCGGTAAGAAGCTGCATCCGGGAAGTTATGGCTAATGAACTGGCAGCCTATCTGGCGGAAAATATTGGCTCAGGCGGCGGCCACGCGGAAAAGGCCGGCGGCTTTATCAGCCTGGCTAAATTTCACAATTTATATCCCGGCATTGATATTGACGCATATCTTTCCGACCGGATTGGGAAGTACTACGATAGTTATAACATCATCTACAGCAATGCTCATAACATAGAGATTTCCAATATGAGGAAATACAAAAAACGGGATATTGTTGTTGGCTATGCTCATTCGGTTGATGTATTTGCCACTGGAACCCCGCTCTTGATCCGGACTTTAGAAGGAGATATCAATACATTTTCAGCGGAAGACATCTATATTATGGTGGGAGTGAAAGGTGAGGTTTACCCGATTAAGAAGGAGAAGTTTGATAAAAGTTATAGAATGCTGGGGCAAAAGTATGATTTAGAAGCTGAATATGCGCCAACAATCAGAAATCGTCTCACCGGCGAAGTAGTCGAGCTGACAAAATTTTTAAAGTCTTGTGTCGCCACAGGCGATACTGCTGTCTACGCCGCTCCGCTGACAAAGAATACAAAGGTATTCACGGCTTGGGACGATCAGAAATACATGTCGGGTAAGGTTAATGATTACCTGGCAATCAGGCAGGATGATATTAACGATGTTTATATCATCGAAAACTCAATATTTCCCAGAACATATTCCCCGGAATGAGTATGAGTTAACCTGCATTAGCGATAGCGCTGATGCAGGTTTTTTTGTATAGACGATGATACCGTGGCAATGGCGTCGAGTGATCAAAGTCGCATATAGCCGGAGAATTTAGGCTGAAAACTTCCTCAGCCTATGCAAAAGGCAAATAAGCTGGAAATTTGGAGTATTTTCAAAGAATTTTCAAATAAATAACAAGAATTATGAAGGAAATTGACAAAAAATGTCGAATAAACTCTTCAAAAATATATTATACAGCTGTTAATTTTAGTTTTCCACATCAGTTGCTTTTGGGCTAAACGGCAGATAGCCAATTATTTGTTCCTCATGAAAGTTATAAATATCTGATATTGCAAATGAAAAGAAAGGAATGGCGATGGCAATGTCTTTATCGAATTTGCATCATTTTATTCTGGGGAAAATTACTATACTAGTTGTATTATCACTGCTGACGGTGTGTCTGCTTAATCCGCTTGAGGCAGCCGCCGGTAATGGAAGTGCAGTGGAAGGGGGCCGGATTGCCGCCGACTTGCCGGTGTCAGGCACAGCCCGGCAAAAATCCGAAGCAGCGGTGAATGTTCTGACGCAAAGCATTTCCCTGTTCCGGACAGAAGGAAAAAACGTCCTGGATGATATAACCCGGCAAATGGAACAAGACGAAACCGTTGGCGGGCAGTCCGCAGAAAATTTGCGGCAAGCTGTCGCGGAATCAGCCAATTCGTACAATGCCGCTTTGACCAAGCTGGAAAACCGTCTCAACAAGATCAAGAGCATGCAGGCCGGGATGACCGATGAAGGCAAGACTATGGTCAATTTGCTGGCCGAGATCAATGGCAGCGCCAATGATCTGGAACAAGGACTGAACGGTATGCTGGACAAAGTGGGGGAAGCCTACCAGCGGGCGTATTCCTTGAGCGCGGCGGCAGGGGCAACCCAAAGAGCCGAGTTCAGCAAAAAAGTCGTCCTGGACAAGTTTGCCGATGCCTTCCGCCAATTACGGGAGTTGAAACAGTCGATAACCGAATTGTTGCTGGAAATTGTCGAACAGGAACGGCAGATTTATCGACAGAAGAACATACAAGGCATTCCGCCAAAAGTGAAGGAAGTATTGGAACTGTGGTCGCAAGCGGATGAGAGTCCAGGTCTTGGATTTGATAATGACAAATTTAGTTTGAGTTTACTGAACACCCCGGTGGCAATCACGTCCTCCTGGAAACCGTTACAAATGCCTGCCCAAGAACAATTGGGCAATTACAGCTACACCGGCTGGGGGGGATGGACGAATCCCGCTCTTGCCAACAACAATACGGTCAACAATAATGCCGTGCAGAACCAGGCGGCAGTTCTCAAAAATATTGTTACGATAACACCCGCAAATGAAATTCCGGCCCAAGGGACGGCAACATACTCGGGAACAATTGCCGGCAGTTTTCACGACGGCGGAGTGACCGGCAACCTGACCGGCAGTGTCAGTTTAACGGCTTTCTTCGCCAACCGGATGTTGTCGGGAAACTACAGTTTGAACACCAGTTCGGGCAGCGTTTGGACCAACGGCAGCTTACGCGGCAGCTGGACAGTGGGCGGTACGGCGGTCAACGGCACCATTCGCAGCGCTAACGGCATGAACGGCACAGTTGCCGGCGCTTTTCACGGCAACGACGCGGCCCAATTTAACGGCAACTGGTCAATGAATGGCGCCGGCAAAACGGCCGACGGGGCGTTTGGCGCCAGTAAGCAATAAGAGGGGGAGCGGATATAAGTGAGCGGGAAAATTATTTTTGGGATATCGGGCGAATATGTGGAATATGGGGCAATAAATTCGGACGGTACTAACTACCGTACATTTATTAATTCGTCCGATCAAGTCAATTATTCAAATGAGATATCGCTGACGGCAGATGGCAATAAGGCGGTATTTGCCGATACCGACGACAACATCAAAATAATATCGACCGATGGAACGGGTACTGCTGTTGATCTTACCAACGATGATCCCACCAAGAAGTCAGCGTTTGCGGCAATCTCGCCCGACGGACTTAAAGTTGCTTACTATCAGGGTAATAAGCTGATGCTGATGGACAGCGACGGGACAACCTCAGATACGCCGGTCGAAATATTTACGGCGACAGAGCCCCTCCTGCTAGGAAAGGCTCCCAAGTGGTCGCCTGATGGCAACCGGATAGCGTTCTATGTTCAGCCGGGGGGGGAAGGAGCGGGTCTGTGGGTGGTCGACGCGGACGGAGAAAATCCGCTCCTTATACAAACTGTTAGTTCGGGGGACTCGTTGCAGAGTTTCGATTGGTCGCCGGACGGCGGCAAAATAGCTTTCTCTTATGGATCAGGCGGATTGAACGATATTTATGTGGCTAATGCAGACGGAAGCGAAAGTCCAACCGACTTAACAAACACCGAGGATGAGAGTGAATATGGCCCCGTATGGTCGCCTAATGGTGCGGACATTATGTATCATACGCATGATACTATCAGTATATACGATTCGCTTGCAGAAACACTATCCATAGAAGAAACCGTAAGTGGCGACAGTAGCATTGACAGTACTGACTGGTCACCGGATGGGGCTCAGATTGTATTTATTAAATCTACCTACGTGAGTCCGAATCCTGGTTATACTGAGCTATATGTTGAAAATGTTGGCCCTTCGGGTCCGGCAACGCCAATTTCGGGACTACCTTCTGGAGAGTATATGTATGGTGTACTGTGGGTTGACGGCAGTGTAATTCCTCCTACCCCTCCTCCTCCAGACCCCTCAGACGGGTCAACCGATACCCCGGATGCCCCGGTAGTGACTCCGCCTCCTCCTCCGCCGCCTCCGGTTCCTCCCATCTTTTCCATTACCGGCGCTGAAGGAAAGGAAGGGGATGTCCTGGCTTTCACCGTGACCAGAGGAGGCGGTACCGACACTGCCGTGTCGGTAGGCTATTCAACTGTAGACGGGACGGCGACAGCCGACGAAGATTATACGGCCCAGAGCGGGTTTGTAACCTTCGCCGCCGGCGAAACCTCCAAGACCATAGAAATACAGACCGTTGACAGTATCGGCATTGAGCCTACGGAAAACTTTGCTGTAAAATTATACCAACCCTCCGACGATGGAGCGATAGATGCAGATACTGCCACCGGCACTATCAAGGACAAGAACGGCAAGGCGCTGGACCTGTACATTTTGGAGGATGCTTCCTGCTCTTTCGCCGACGACATCGCTACCCTGGCGGGGAATGACAGTTCGTTCCAGTCATTATTCCAGGAGCTGCCGGGAATCAACGTAGGGGTAGGCTCCTTTGTCGACAAACCAATATTTCCCTTCGGCGAATATGACGATTATCTCTACCGGAATGAACTGTCCATGACGGCGGACAGCCAGAGCGTCGCAGCGGTGTTTGATAATCTGCAGGCCATGTGGGGTGACGACGAACCGGAAGGACAACTGGAGGCGCTGCTGCAGACTGCCAAGCACAGCGATGAACTTGGTTTTCGCCAGGACACCGTGCGCATGGTGGTCCTATGCACGGATGCCGGCTATCACCAAGCCGGCGATGGAAATGCCTGGGGACTTATCGTAGCCAATAACGGGGACGGAGTAGCCGACGCCAATGAGGACTATGCGTCTGTCGAGCAGTTAAAAAACGCTCTAACTGAGGCTGATATTTTCCCGGTATTTGCCATTGCCGGCGGCGATGCCAACTTGGCGTTGTACAACAACTTGGTGGCTCAACTGGGGATAGGCGCGGTGGTTAGTTTAAACAGTGACAGTTCGAACTTTTTCCAGGCGGTTCAGGCCGGCGTGCAGACTCATTATACCTATTCGCAGCAAGGCGGCGGTGTAGTAGGCTCGATTGTTTAAGCTGTGAGATGGTAATCAGGACTGACCGCTTGGGAAGGGGTGAAAGTTAGCTTATGCGGACACTGCATATCTTTATTTCCTCCCCCGGCGACGTGGGTCAGGAACGTTTGCTGGCGCAGCGGGTCATAGAACGGCTCAGCGGGGAATTCGCCGCCTTTTTCAAACTAGAGTGCTTCCTGTGGGAAAACCTGGCGGTGAAGGCTACATCCCATTTTCAGGATCAGATTGGCGACGATTTGTCGCAAGCGGATATTATGATCTGCATTATTTGGCAGCGGCTGGGCACTCAACTGCCGGGGCATTATGTCAAAGAAGACGGTACTCCTTATTTGTCCGGCACCGAATGGGAGTTTGAGACGGCTGCCAGGCTGTACCGGGAAACAGGCAAACCATTGTTTCTGGTATACCGGAAGACCAAGAAGCCTGACCCGGTTTATCTTGATGAACAAGACCGGCAGGAGCGGGAAAAGCAACGGCGGTTGGTGGCCGAGTTCTGGCGCACCCGCTTCGGGGATCATATCGAGGGTTTTAAAGCGGCCTACACCGGTTTTGAGACGGCGGAAGAGTTCGAGGAAAAACTGGAAGTTCATTTGCGGGACGTGATCAAAAAGCAAGTCCCTGATGTCTGGACCGAAGATCAGGAAGACGCCATTAGAACCAGCTGGTTTTCCGGATCGCCGTACCGGGGGCTGGAAACCTTCGAAGAGGAGCATGCCCCGGTATTTTTCGGCCGGACAAAAGCCGTGACCGAAATTAAGGACCTGCTTGTCCGGCAGGCGGCGGACGGCCGACCTTTTCTCATGATTTTTGGCGGCAGCGGCAGTGGCAAGTCTTCGGTGGTGCGGGCCGGGGTCATTCCCACTCTCACCCATCCCGGCGTTATTGAGGGCGTCGACTTATGGCGGCGCTGCATCTTCCGTCCCGGCGACGCCGGCGGCGATCCTTTTCGCGCTATGGCGCAAGCCTTAAATACGGCCAAAGGTCTGCCGGAATTATTTATTGACGGCAAAGATCCGGCTCAAGTCGCCGCGGAATTTGGCGACGACTCCGTCCAGGCTGAGAAGCTGCTGACGCAAGCCCTGGAAGCAGCAGCGGCGGCGATGGCCAAGCAGGAAGCCTTGGCGGCGCTGCCTGTGGCCAAACTTTTGGTAGTTATTGATCAGGCGGAGGAATTGTTTACGGCCGGGCCGGACGCAGCCGGCCGGCGGCGGTTTGTGCAGCTTGCAGCGCAGTTGGCTGCCGCCGGGCTGGTCTGGTTTTTGGGCACAATGCGCAGCGACTTTTATGCCCGCTGCGCCGAGATTCCGGAATTGGTGGAACTTAAGTCCGGTTCAGGCCAATATGATTTATTGCCGCCGTCCTTTTCGGAAATCGGTCAGATAATTCTCAAACCTACTTATGCCGCCGGGCTCCGGTTCGAAAAGAACGTTATGACCGGCCAGACTTTGGATGAAGTGCTGCATGAGGCTGCAGCCGCCAACCGGTCGGCTTTGCCGTTGCTGGAATTTACGCTGGCCGAGCTGTATAAACAGCGACAGGGCAACATCCTGACTTTCGCCGCTTATCACGACATGGGAGGAATGGAAGGGGCGCTGGCTCGCAACGCCGAAAGGGTGTTCGCTTCGCTGCCACCGGCGGTGCAAGCGGTTTTTCCCGATATTTTTCGCGCTATTACCACTATTGATGATCATGAAGACGAAAAGGTCAGCGGCCGGCGGGTCGATTTGGCAGTTATAACGATTAGCGGCGAACATAAGCAGTATGTGGATGCTTTTGTTCAAGCCCGTCTGCTGGTTGTGGGAACAGGCAGCGACGGCGCGGCTGCCGTCGGGGTGGCGCATGAGTCGCTGCTGCGATCCTGGCCCCGTGTGCAAGCCTGGCTGAATGAAGAAAAAGACTTTTTGCGGCTGCGCAACAGACTGCTGGAAGCAACCTTGCGCTGGCAGGAGGAAAATCGCCGGGACGAATATTTACTGCCGGCGGGCAAACCATTGAACGACGCCCGGGATGCCCTGAAGCGCTGTCCGGCCCACCTGGACGGGCCGATCGTGGCGTTTATCGAAGCTTCCTTAAATCTGGCCAAACGGCGGCGGCGCAACAGGCGACTGGCGGCGGTGGCGGCATGTGTGGCGCTGATCGGCGGTTTTTACGCCTTTATGGGAACCACCTGGGGTGAAAAGATGGTGGAACTGCGGCACGACATAGAGACCGTCATGGTTGGCGGCGTAGACATTTTAACCGCGGAAAAGTTTGGCTGGGTATCGGACCAATTGGCTTTTATCGACATTGACCATGAAACATATCTTAAATGGGGCAAGCCGGAACTTACACCCCGGGATAAACTGGCCGAACTGATTGAGATGCTGCACCGCAGCGGCGTTAAAGTTATCGCCCTGGATATATTTCTGGACGAGGCGGATTATCAGTTTCCGGACCGGGACGCCAGACTGCGGCAGGTGCTGCAGGCCATAAAAAACGATCCCAACGGACCCAAAATTATTTTTCCGGTCAAAATGTACAGCGACGGCATGCTGGGCACTAATATCTTCGACGATTTAATCGATAATCAGGATAAATTTTTCAAATCAGTTCCCTGGGCTACGGTGGCTTCTAATTACGACAACAAGATGCGTTTCTGGTATCCTTATGACATTTACACCCGGCCGGACGGGTCCGCCGCGACGGTGTGGGGTACGCCGCTCTTGGCGGCGGCGTTGGGCGGCAATGCGGCGGACCAGCTCCATACGTTGGGCCGGCAAATCGCTCTTGCGGCCGGCAACGGAAAAAACAGCAATCTGTACGCCGTTACTATGCACTTCGGCAATAAAGAAGTGAAAGCCAATTTTGCCGATAAAACACGGTATGAAAACCACCGGATCAAGTATTACCTGGTGCCGGAAGGCGTACTGCGCAAAGACGACCCGGGAAACTTGTTTCTAAAATCCTTCAAAGTCAGCGGCTTGGGCAAATACCTGTCGCCCCGGGGCGACGTCCCGCTGCTTAGAGGCAAGATTGTCGTTGTCGGCAACTCCAGCCCGGATAAACATGACAGTTATCCAACGCCGTTGGGGACTATGCCGGGAATGTATGTTCACGGCAATGTGATCAACAGCATTATTTTGGGACTGTAACTGTAACGGACGAAACGGATTTTAGGACAAATTGTACAAGGAGGTACTGCGCTGTGAGAAAAGCGACGGGAAAAACAATCAACAAGGCGGTTATGATACTGGGAATTATTCTCCTGACGGTTCTGTGTCCGGGACCGGCAGTGCTGGCTGCTATGCCGAGAGGCATAATTGCCGGCGACGTTGCCGGCAATGTTGTGATTTTACGGGATGGCCAGCAAATACCGGCCCAAAGGGGAGAAGCCTTATATGAAGGCGATATTTTGCAGGGTGACGGTGTAGACAGCCTGGCTATTGAATGGCATCCCTATACTCAGGCTCAGGCGGTAGGCAGCAATGAGCTAAAGGTAGTATATTCGCCGCCGGGAGCTCTTAATTTGGCCATATACAAAATGAAAGAGTTTTTCGGTTTTGTCGACGGCGAAATGCGGGCTCAATACGCCGCCACCAGAGGCCCGGTCGTATCGGCGCCGGCCGGGGAGGAGCGCTATCCTTTACCTGGCTATATGGCTACCCTTCTGCCCGGTCAACCGGTAACCTTTGCCTGGGGGGAAGCAAGAGGCAAAGCTTTGGTGGTTGAAACCAAAGACAAGCGAACTGTGTTTCGCAAAGAGGTAAGCGGACAAAAGAACCTGGAACTGACACCGGAAGAGATGGGCTTAACGCCGGGGCAGACCTACCTTTGGCGGGTGGAAGGTTTGTACGACACTTATAAGCTTATGCTTCTGGACAATGACACCGCCTCGCAAGTAACCGAAGGATTGCGCTCCATAGAAACAGGCGCCGGCACGGCTAACGACAAGCTGCTTAACAAAGCCATGTTCTTGCAATTTGCCAGCGAGTCCAGTCCGGACAAAGTGGATCTGTACTGGCTGAGCTACCGGTTTTTGAAAGCTGCCGGCGACGACGGCCGGCAAGAAATGAAAGAAAAAGCCGGGCACTTGCTGCGGCGGTTTGAGCAGCACCTGGACAGCACCCGCTGACATATAATGGATTTTTTATCGGAGGTAGCGAAGTGAAGGCAATGGTTCGGATTGTCCTGATTGTCATCGCGCTGTACTGCTGGCTGACGGTTCAGCCGGCTGCTGCCGCAGCCGGAGCCGGCGACACAGGGCAGCTAAAGGCGCGCGTGGAAGCGCAAATTGCCGCGCAGGGAGAGAATAACCCGGATGTATTGGCAGCCATGCTGGAATTGATAGCCGGTTATTGGCAGCAAGGGCGGCATGGGGAGTCGCTGCCCTGGTCGGAAAAGGCTCTGCGCTTGAGTCGGAATTTATTTGGGGAAAAACACGCTTTTACGCTAAGCTGCATGAGCGGGTTGGCTACCGACTACCGCAGTCTGGGCCGATATTCCGAAGCGCTGGCTCTGGATGAGAGGTTGCTGGTTTTGCGGCAGGAAGTATTGGGTGACAAGCATCCGGATACCTTGGCGGCCATGAGCAATTTGGCCAGCGACTACCGCCGCCTGGGCCGGTATGAGGATGCCCTTACGCTGGATGAAACAACTGTGAACCTGAAAACCGCCGTACTGGGAGCCAAACATCCGGAAACGCTGACCGGGATGAACAATCTGGCGGCCGATTATCGCAAGCTGGGCCGGTTTCAAGAAGCCATGCCTGTCGATAAACAGGCGCTGGCCACCCGCACGGAAATTCTGGGGGAAAAACATCCGGCGACTCTAGCCAGCTTAAACAACCTGGCAAGTGACTACTATGCCATGGGGTGGTATGGTGATGCGGCACCTTTGCAGGAAAAAGCCCTCAGGCTGAGTGCGGAAACATTGGGCGATAAGCATCCCGATTTCTTGGCTTGTCTGGCCAACCTGGCGCTCACATACCACAAAATGGGCCGCTATGCGGAAGCCTTGGCTTTGGAAGAAAAATCCGTGAAACTGCGGGCCGAGGTATTAGGGGAACAACACCCGGAAACCTTGATCAGCCTAAATAATATGGCGGCTGATTTTTATATTCAGGGACGCAATAACGAAGCGGCAGCCTATTTGCAGAAGTTAGTCGACGGGGTGGAAGAATTGCGGCGCAGCGGCGATCTGTCGCCGGAAAACCGGCAAGCTTTCTTCGCCCAATGGATACAATCTTACAAAAATTTTGCCCTGCTGGCCCTGGAGCAGAAAGATCAGACCAAAGCCTTTCACTTGGCGGAATTGACCAAGGCCCGGACGTTGCTGGAATTAACAGCCAACCGCCTGGCCGACGCCAGCGGCGTTCTGAGCCCGGATGAGTCAGCGCGTTTGGATGATTATCAGGTCCGCATCACCCGGTATAACGACTTGTTGGCCAATGTTCTGGATAAGGCCGTAGAACGAGCTCGCCTGGAAACCGAGAAAAACGACCTGCTGCGGGAATACGGACAATATCGGGCCAGTCTTATGGATAAATATCCCAAATACCGCCAACTCAATGAAGTCAACATTATGGAAGCGGCGGCCGCTCAAAGGCTGGTGCCGCCGCAAACCGTCATGATCAGCTATGTGCAGACCAGCGACAACAAAGTTATTGCCTTTGTATTGGATTCGGCTGCAGGCCTGAAAGGGGTGTCCCTGGGGGAAATTCCGCAATTGGATCAAATGGCGGCTACTTTCCGGGAGGTTTTGGCTACCCGGGATATCAACCAATTGCGGGAAAATGGCAAATATCTTTGGCGCCTGGCCGATGGGAGTTATATACTGACCGACAGCCCGCTCAAACCGGCGGAAAGCGCTGAACCGCTCAAAGACAACAAACAGCTGTACGCCTATGTCAGTCAGACTGCCAAGTATCTTGGCGACAAATTGTTAGCTCCCGTTGCCGCCGATATTCAGGGAAAACGGCAGTGGCTGATTTCGCCCGACGGCACTCTGAACCTGCTGCCGTTTGAAACTTTGTTCCTAAATGACCGGCAGGTGGTGCTTGACCATGACGTTAGTTATATCCAGTCCCTGTCTATGCTGGCTCTGCTGAAACAGCGCGGCGAAGAGGCAAGATGGGAGCAGTTTTCCGGCAAGGATCTATTTGCCATGGGGGCGGCTTATTACCAGGGACCCGGCAGTGCTTTGAACGGCAATACCCGTGTCCGGGGCGGATCTTTGCAGGATCTGCGTTCATCGGAGCCGGAACTGGACGCGCTGGCCGGACTTTTCAGCAGCGCTCGCTGCGCGGTCTATAAAAAAGGTGCGGCGACGGAGGCCAAACTGCTGGAACTTAACAAGAGCAAAGAACTTGCCCGGTATCGATATCTGCTCTTTTCCGTACACGGCTATTTTGACGCCGCCCAGCCGGATATGAATTCCATCGTGCTGGGACAGAAAGACTTGGCGCCCGGCACCGACGGCTTTGTAACAGTGACCAAGTGGCCGGGATATAGTCTGAACAGCGATTTGGTATACCTGTCCGCCTGTGAGACGGGGCGCGGCAAATTTGTTCCGGGGGAAGGCGTTCTTGGTCTTACCTATGTTCTCTATGTGGCAGGAAACAAGAATACAGTAGCAACTTTGTGGAAAACACTGGATGACGACAGCGCCGTTGAATTCAGCAAAAGCTTTTTCGCCAAATTGATGACCGGTCAGGATCAAGTCAGGGCATTGAACGAAACCAAGCGGGAATTTATCAGCGGCGGCCGTTACAGCTTGCCGGTATACTGGGCGCCTTTCGTTCTTTACGGCATATAACCCGGTCTCGACATGTACCGGGTCCGGAAACTGCACATTTGACCTTTCAGATCGATAAATTCATTGCGCCGAGATATTTCCGGCGGCGGTAGTAGGGGAGGAAATGTATATGAATCGAATACGGGCATCACAAATGATAATATTGACTGTGCTGCTCATGCTTTTCTGCGGGACAGGCAGTGCAGCCGTCCCGGTTACGGAAGGCGACGGGGCAGAGGCACAACAATTGGCCCGGTATGAAGCGCTGACAATTGCCAAACAAGCCGTCAGGCTAATGGAAGCCCAAAAATTTGCTGAAGCTTATACCATGCTGAAACAGCAGTATTCACAGCACGACGACGACAACAACCTGAATTTTTTATTGGGACAATGCGCTACCGCCTTAGGCAAACCGGCGGAAGCCATCGATTACTATAAGAAAATTCTGGTGGTGACGCCGGATCTTCCCCGAGTCCGGCTGGAGTTGGGCCGGGCTTTCGCCGCCGCCGGTCAGTACGCCGCCGCCAGGGTTGAATTTCAATCGGTGTTGGCTACAAAACCGCCGGCAGTAGTGGCGGAACACGTGAAGGCTTTCCTCGAACAGATGGACAGCCAAAAGAAACTGCAAATCAGAGCCTCCCTCGGTTATCTTTATGACAGCAATGTCAATGCGGGACCGGATGACATCATATATTACAACGGCTGGACAATAGATAACCGGAAACGTTCCGACCACGCTATTACCACCGGCCTGTTTTTGGATTATTTTGACCAAGTAGGACCGAAGCAGGCCTGGCAGACAGGATTTTCCTACTATCGCACGGGTTATGTAAATATGACGACTCAAAGTTGGGACGAGACCAACCTGCTCATAGGTCCGGTTTTCAAGCAGGGTAAAGAGACGATATCCATTCCCGCCGTAGCCAGATTTTCCGAAATCGGCGGTCAGCGGGACAGTTTTTCCTGGGGGATTGCGCCCCAACTGCAGTATGAACTGGCTAAAGACAGGATATTAACCGTTTCAACGGGGGTGATGCACCGGCGGTACTATTCAACTGCCGAACGCACAGGCAATGCTTACTCGGTAAATGTCGCCGAACGATGGTTGTTCGGCAATGCCGGCTTTTTGGAATTAGGCGTGGGTCATACTCGGGAAACGGCTGAAGCCGATCAATTTGCCAGCAGTTATAATACTGTGCGGCTTACTCATTATCGTCAATTGCCAAAAGGCTACGCTTTTGTTCTCCAACCAAGTTTCACCTGGTATGGATACCAGGGAACAGATCCCTACAGCGAAATGATCTTGCAGCAACCTGCCGGCCGCCGCGATCGTCAGAGCAGTTTGCTCATCAATTTTATCAAAACAGTCGGCGACTGGAATTATATATTGGGTTGCACGTTAACAGCCAATCATTCGAACATGGATATTTACCGCTATGACCGGACTCAACTCCAGTTTCAGGTATTTCGAAATTATTAGGGAAAAACAACTGCTTGAATAAAGCTGGTTCGCGTTTTCGTACATAATCTCTTTATTATTTTAACAAGAAATGGCAAATCTGCAGATTACCAAATTGTTGCAATAAAAATATGTCGGCACCTGTTCAACTGAGAACGGGTGCCGACACCTTATTGTGCACTTTTCTTATAACTGAGCATTTAAGAATAAAGGCAGAGTTATGTGAGAAATTTGGTCTTGCAGGGCTTCAATATCGTCAATATGCTTGTCTTCATCGTTAAGAATCTGCTCAAGAATCTCACGGGTAGCGAAGTCATTCAACTCGCCCGCCTGCTTAATAGCGGCGTTGTAATTCTTGATAGTTTTTTCTTCCGCGTCGTGGTCATACTCAAGCTGTTGCGGCACTTCCGCGCCGATATGTATGTCC
Organism: Methylomusa anaerophila; assembly: GCF_003966895.1. Lineage (NCBI taxonomy): Bacteria > Bacillati > Bacillota > Negativicutes > Selenomonadales > Sporomusaceae > Methylomusa > Methylomusa anaerophila. Next base: position 1,983,918 of record NZ_AP018449.1, read on the forward strand.
GTCAGTTTTGAAACAATGGGTTGTCCTTCCAAAAACAAGATTCTGCCAATCAGTTTTTCCGCGTGTTTCATTTCATCAATGGCCCGTTTTTCAAAATGGTTGTGCAGTTTTTGGTAACCCCAGTCTGCAGCCATTTCGGCGTGTACGATATACTGATTAATTGCGCTCAATTCATCCGCAAGCAGTGCGTTTAGTGTGTCAATTATTTTCGGATCTCCCTTCATAAAAAAAACCCCTTCCATTTGTAAGATTTATTTACTTAATAATAAAATAACACTTTTTGGCGAAGAATGCAATTAGCATTAAGCATTAAAGTTTATTAATATTTAATATTAATAAATTTAGTAACCCCCTTTTTCTTTTTGCTCTGACTTAATGTTGGTGATATTTATTTCCATATGCTCTGGCAGAAAACGTATTACCTATGGTAGAATCAGAACATAATTTATTTATTGGACGGTGGTTAAATTGGCAATTATCCCAACTTTATCTGATGAGAGAATTGTTCGCGAATTGTTGGAGGCAATCCCCAAGATAGATTCTGTTCAGACTCTTACCCTTGAGAAGGATGCGGTTATAGCCGGCAGAACGTCATCCCATCAGGCGGATATTTACTGGGAATTTGCCGAGGGGGATATTGTATTTAAGACAGTGATTCAGGTCAGGAACTGGAATAGCCGGTTAGACCGCGCGGAGCTTTTTCAACTGGCGGCAAGCATTCAAGATATATCCGGATTAACTATTGGGGTCAAATTTACTCAGCCGGTTTACCAGAAAGATGTCAAGAAGATAGCTGCCGATGCCGGAATAATCCTGTATGAGATAAATGCTGCCGATCAGCCGTTATGGGAGCCTGTCGTCGATAATATCAATATTGATTTTGATGCTGAATGGGCCAGAGAAGAAAAGGAGCGGGTTGGGCTGGGGAATGAACTGATAGATTTCAGAGGCAGGCCCGGCCAATTATTCCTGTACAATGAGGCAGGCAATTGCATTGATTCCCTGCAAGGTGTTTTTGATCGATATGTCATCGGCAAACAGAAAGCGGGCAACAGGGAGCGGGAAAGCATTATTCATAATTTTGGCGAACCTACTTTTCTGCAGACAAATAACGAATTCATTCCGCATGTGAAGATTCATGGCGTTGCCTTCGATATTGCCTTTTATGATTTGAATGAGTTGCAGGGAGAGGACATGGCGAATTCAATATTAGACGCCATATTTAGCTATTATCGAAGCTGAGGATCAGGCAGAAACATTCAGAAACATTCAGAAACATTCAGAAACATTCAGAAACATTCAGAAACATTCTATGATGGTATGATGGATTGTTATTTTTCCATTTATACTTAGACAAGGATTGATTTATTTGTATTATTTTGGTAACATTATAAGTGTACTGGGAGGGATAACTTTGGAAAAAGAAGTTGTAAGCACAGCGGCCGCACCGGCGGCCATTGGTCCATATTCTCAGGCCATTAAGCTGGCTAATCTGGTATTCACATCAGGGCAAATTCCCCTTGACCCTGCAACCGGGACCATGATTGCCGGCGGCATCGAAGAACAGGCCCGGCGGGTAATGGAAAACATTAAGGCCGTTCTGGAAGCCGGCGGCTCATCTTTCGCCAAGGTGGTTAAGACTACGTGCTTCTTGAAAGACATGAACGACTTTGCAAAATTCAATACGGTATATCAGGAATATTTCGGTTCTGATGGCGCTCCGGCCCGTTCCTGCGTAGCCGTAGCCGAGCTGCCGAAAGGCGCGCTTTGCGAAGTTGAGGCAATTGCTTACATTGACTGAGTATTATCTCCACGGCGCGATCCACTTGAATGAATTTCCATGTAAAATTCATTCAAATTAGGGACAAACAGCCTATTGATTATTTATCGATAATTGCTACAATATATAAGTATAAACCGTAGTTGAGTTTACCAGGAGGGATGCATATGATGATCGGCGGAATTCGCATTGCAGCGCAGGAAGGTATCACCGAACAGGAAATCAGGGATATTTTGCATGAGGAAAAAGCCCTTTGGCAGGCCAAGGGCAGGCGGCTTGGAGAAGTAAGCCTGACGCTTGACGGTGATGAGATCATAGTGAAGGCGACAGAGCGGTCGCCGATAAAACGCATCCGGCGGATTACCGGCTACTTATCCACATCAGACCGGTTTAATGATGCCAAACAAGCGGAACTTTCACAGCGTATTGCCCACTCATAAAAAAATTATATTTAGAACCAAAGTCCAGTTCTGATTTTGTTTGGCACCTAATATACTATATATTGTTTAACCATTCAAGGAGGTGCAAATATGGGTGCCAACATGTTGATTCATACGCGTTGCGGGGGGGTCATGGAACCACCCGATGAGCAAGGAAACATCAAGTGCGCCAAGTGCGGCAAAGTTATATCCAGACGCATTTCGCGCAAGTAGCTTGCTTGTCAGCCGTTCGGCTTTAGCCGAACGGCTTTTGATTTTTTGCTGATTCATTGACTATACCGGATAATTTTGATAATGTTATAAATGCTATAAATAATGTTATAAATGCTGTTAGCAAGGGCGAATAATAGATAAGTTATAAAAGGGGTATGGCATGCTTCACGAATTTTCGCGAACTGAGTTGTTAATCGGCGCCGAGGCGCTAAAAAAGCTGGCAGCCAGCAAGATAGCCATATTCGGGATTGGCGGTGTAGGGACTTTCGCAGCCGAAGGATTGGTCCGGTCCGGCGTTGGAAAGTTTGTCTTAATTGATGATGATTGTATTTGCCTCACCAATATCAACCGGCAGCTGCATGCAACCCGCAAAACTGTCGGTAAACCGAAAGTCGAGGCTATGCGCGACAGAATTCTGGACATTAACCCTAAGGCGGAAGTGACGACATTTCAGAAATTTTACCTGCCGGAAACGGCGGCAGAGATAATTAGCGCTGATTATGACTACATCGTGGATGCCATTGATACGGTAACCGGCAAAATCGACCTGGTGGTAAAAGCCAAGGAAAGAAATATTCCCATCATCAGCGCTATGGGCGCCGGGAATAAATTAGATCCGACCCGGTTTGAAGTAGCCGATATTTTCAGCACTTCCGTTTGCCCCCTCGCCAAGGTTATGCGCAAGGAATTACGGGAGCGGGGGGTCACTTCCCTCAAAGTGGTATACTCCCGGGAGGAACCGGTTAAGCCGGTAGAGAGTGAGGAAACCAGCTGCGCAATGAGCTGCATCTGTCCCCAGGGCACTACCCGGAAATGCACTTCCCGGCGGCAAATACCGGGCAGTGTTGTTTTTGTCACGTCGGTTGCCGGGTTGATTATCGCCGGTGAAGTTGTTAAAGATATAATATCTAGACCACACTATTGATACATACTACAGTTGTAAAGAAATTGAGTTTGTTTCACGTGAAAAATTTGACCAGGCGGCAAACCTGTACCATTGGCGCGAACGAGTTAGTCAGCGCCCGCCAAAATGCGTTGTCCCTGATACTGGAACTGCATTATAAGCAAAGAGAATGGGAAATGAATAAAACAGTAACCTCTGGGCTTATTGTGCTATTGAGGTATCGAAAGAGTTCCTGATCCAAAAAGGTTGATTGAGTAAGATACAAAACGGAGGCCAAATCATGTTAACCAGCAATAGGGATGTATCCCAGTCCATGACTATAAAGCTTGACAGCCAGCTGCCGCCAATGCTGGAATTCGCTGCCGGCGTAAGACGCGCTCCCAATCGGGGATTTCGCTTGACCCAGGCCCAAACGGAAGTGGCGCTGAAAAACGCCCTGCGTTATGTGCCGGCCGAACTGCATGCCGTGTTGGCAGCGGAGTTTTTACAGGAACTTGTTGCCTATGGGCGGGTTTACGCCTACCGGTACCGGCCGGCAGGCAGAATATACGGCAAACCCGTTAGCGAATACCGGGGCCGGTGCCTGGAAGGCCAAGCCTTCCAGGTGATGATTGACAATAATCTGGATTTCGACATTGCCCTTTATCCCTATGAACTGGTTACCTATGGGGAAACCGGCCAGGTATGCCAAAACTGGCTGCAGTACCGCTTGATCAAAAAATACCTGGAAGTCATGACCGACAGGCAGACCCTGGTGGTTGAATCCGGCCATCCCCTGGGATTGTTTCCCTCCCGGCCGGACGCTCCCAGAGTCATTATTACCAATGCATTAATGATCGGCATGTTTGACAACCAGGACAACTGGGAAATCGCCGAACAAATGGGAGTTGCCAACTACGGGCAGATGACTGCCGGCGGCTGGATGTATATTGGCCCCCAAGGAATTGTGCATGGCACTTTTAACACTCTCCTCACAGCAGGCCGGAAAAAACTTGGCGTACCCGGTGACGGCGACCTGAAAGGCAAGCTGTTCGTAAGTTCGGGACTTGGCGGCATGAGCGGCGCTCAGCCCAAAGCCGTCGAAATCGCCAACGGCATCGGCATTATTGCCGAAGTGGATTATTCCCGCATCCAAACCCGCTACGATCAGGGGTGGGTGGGTAAAATCAGCGGCAATCTGACTGAGATTTTCCAGTTGGCGGATGAACACAAGAAAAACGGCCAATCCATTTCCATTGCCTATCACGGCAATATTGTGGATCTGTTGGCGTACGCCGTCAAAAACAATCTCCCTATCGATTTGCTGTCGGATCAGACTTCCTGCCATGCGGCTTATGACGGCGGCTATTGTCCGCAGGGGATTACCTTTGACGAAAGAACCCGGCTGCTAGCCGGCGACCGGGAGCAATTCAAAGGACTTGTCAACAAAAGCTTGCGCCGGCATTTTGAGCTGATTAAAACCTTGACAGAGCGGGGAACCTATTTCTTTGACTATGGAAACTCATTTATGAAAGCAGTATATGATGCCGGTGTCCGGGAAATATCCAAAAATGGCATTGATGAAAAAGACGGCTTTATTTTTCCTTCATATGTGGAGGATATTATGGGGCCGGAACTCTTTGACTACGGCTACGGACCTTTCCGGTGGGTATGTCTCAGCGGCCGGGAGGAGGACCTCATCAAAACCGACCGGGCGGCTATGGCCTGCATCAACCCTGACCGCAGGGGCCAAGACCGGGATAACTACATCTGGATCCGGGACGCGCAAAAGAACAAGCTGGTTGTCGGCACCAAGGCCAGAATCCTGTACCAGGACGCTGAAGGACGGCAAAACATCGCCCTTAAGTTTAACGCCATGGTTAAAAGCGGCGAAATCGGCCCGGTAATGCTGGGCCGGGACCATCATGACGTAAGCGGAACCGATTCCCCTTTCCGGGAAACAGCCAATATTAAAGACGGCAGCAACGTCATGGCTGACATGGCCGCCCAATGCTTTGCCGGCAACGCCGCCCGCGGCATGAGCCTTGTCGCCCTCCATAACGGCGGGGGAGTGGGTATCGGCAAAGCCGTCAACGGCGGCTTCGGCCTGGTTCTTGACGGCAGCCCCCGCGTAGATGACATTATCAAATCAGCAATGCTATGGGACGTAATGGGCGGAGTGGCCCGTCGCTCCTGGGCACGCAATCCCAACTCCATCACAACCTGCATACAATTCAATAAAGCCTACGCAGCCTCAGCCCATATCACCCTACCTTACATCCCGGAGGAAGATCTTATAAAAAAACTAGTTAATCAAGTCTTCTCTAATCCATAGAAGCCGCTCACTCATCAACTGCCACGAACTGCTTAGAAATAGTCAGATACCGTTGCATATGAAAAAAACTTATTGAATATCAACTTGATAATCATTTATGATCAATCATAGTCAGACCGTCTAGGCGCGACGAGAACCGGAACGGAGGCGTACTGGCAAGTACGTTGGAGTGAGGATCGCAGGAGCAACGACGCAGATGGCTGTTTATAAGCAGTTCCCAACTAAAAGGAGAAATAATATGGCGAAATTGGTTGAATGCGTTCCCAACTTCAGCGAAGGCATACGGCAAGAGGTAATAGACGCACTGGCGGCCGCTGTCCGCTCCGTACCCGGCGTTATCCTGCTGGATTACTCGGCCGATCCCAATCATAACCGCAGTGTTTTCACCCTCATGGGTACGCCGGCTGAAGCAGGGGAGGCAGCTTTTTTGGCAGCCAAAAAGGCCGTTGAGTTGATTGACTTGACTAAGCACAGAGGGGAACACCCCCGTATGGGCGCTGTGGACGTAATCCCGTTTGTGCCGGTTAGCAATATTACCATGGAGGAATGTGTGGCCCTTTCCCGCCAGGTAGCCCAGAAAATTGCCGCTGAGCTGGGTATTCCCGCCATTCTTTATGAAGAATCAGCCTCTGCCCCCCATAGAAAAAATCTGGCCGATATCCGGCGGGGAGAGTTTGAGGGCTTGGCCGATAAACTTAAGCAGCCCCAATGGCAGCCGGACTACGGTCAACCTGTGGCCCACCCCACCGCCGGCGCGGTAGCCGTTGGCGCCCGCATGCCTTTGGTTGCCTACAATATTAATCTTAATACTTCTGATTTAAATATCGCTAATTCCATTGCCAAGATCATCCGGGAAAAGAGCGGCGGACTTAAATATGTCAAATCCATTGGCGTTATGCTGGAAGAACGCAATATCGCCCAGGTATCCATTAATATGACCAACTATGAACAAACTCCCCTTTACCGGGTATTTGAACTGGTCAAAGTGGAAGCGCGGCGTTACGGGGTCAGCATTCTCGGCAGCGAGATTGTGGGTCTTGCCCCGATGAACGCTTTGGTGGATTCAGCCCGGTATTACCTCCAATTGGAGAACTTCGACGCCGGGAAACAAGTACTGGAGAACTGCCTGCTGCCCGGAAACAGTGATGAATAGTACGAGGTGCATGGATGAAAACGGTTGTCAAAAATATCGGCCTGTTAGCCACTCCCCTCGGCAATAAGGCCCGCAGGGGAAAAGAGCAGGGGCGGATATCCCTTGTGCCCAACACCTATATTGTTGCCTGCGACGGATATATCGCAGCGGTGGGCGGCAGCAACGCAACTTTTGCAGGCGCTGTTGATGACGCCACCCGGATCATTGACGCCCAGGGGGCGTTAGTGACTCCCGGTCTGGTAGATTGCCATACCCATCTGGTTTTTTCCGGCTGGCGGCAGCGGGAACTGCCGCTGAAGCTGCAGGGACTAAGCTATTTGGATATCCTGCGGCAAGGCGGCGGCATACTCTATACTGTAAACCGGACGCGGCAGGCGACACTGGCCCAATTGATGGAAAGCGGCCGCCGGTCTTTGGATATTATGCTGGCGCACGGGACCACCACCTGCGAGGTGAAAAGCGGCTACGGCTTAAACCTGGAGGATGAAATCAAATCTTTGCGGGCTATCGGTGAACTGAATAAAATTCACCCGCTCGACCTGGTTCCCACCTTCATGGGGGCTCATGCCATACCGAACGAATACCGGCACCGCAAGTCCGACTATGTGAAACTTATCTGCGAGGCAATGATTCCGGCAGTAGCCGGACAAAATCTGGCCGAGTTTTGCGATGTATTCTGTGAAGATGGCGTGTTTACCGTCGACGAGTCCCGGGCAATATTAGAATGCGGCGCCAGGCATGGCTTGCTGCCTAAAATTCACGCCGATGAGATCACTGCGTCGGGGGGCGCCGGTCTCGCCGGCGAATTACAGGCTGTTTCCGCCGAACATTTAATCCACGCCGATGATAAAGGACTCGTCATGATGGCCCAAAATGGAACCATCGCCGTTCTTCTGCCGGGAACGTCATTTTATCTGGGAGAAAGCTTCGCCAGGGCCGGAAAAATGATCGAACTCAACCTGCCGGTAGCAGTAGCGACCGATTTTAATCCCGGTTCCTGCCCCACCGAGTCTTTACAGCTGCCGATGAACATTGCCTGCCTCAAATACAGGTTAACCCCGGCCGAGGTTTTAACGGCGGTTACCCTGAACGCCGCCGCCGCCATCCACCGGGCTGACGCCATAGGCAGCATTGAACCGGGCAAACAGGCCGACCTGGTAATCTGGAATGCCGCCGACCTGGAATACATTTTCTATCACTGGGGAATCAATTTAGTCCGCTCAGTGGTGAAGAGGGGTAAGCCCGTAAGCCTTGCCAAAATATAACAGTTATAATTTTTTGAATTTAACTGAGGCTATTGCTGTCTTCCAGATAATGTGTTATAGTATATTTAATTTCATATTTGTATACAGCAAAGAGGCTATAAGTATCTGCTTATAGCCTCTTTCTGTCTTATATCCTGTATCTTACTCACGAATAACTAAATTGCGATAAATGGCGGAAGCAAATATCTATTGAGTAGGAGGCGGCTGAGAAGATATGCCGGACCAAGCCTGTAAACATCCCTGTTATTCTTACGGGGCCCATTTAAAATATGCCAGGATGCATCTGCCGGTTGCGCCACAATGTAATATGCGCTGCAATTATTGCAATACTAAATTTGACTGTATCCATGAAAACAGACCGGGAGTGACCAGTCAGATCTTGTCGCCGGCTCAGGCCCGGCAGAAGTTTGCCCTGGTGAAGGAAAAAATCAGCAATTTGAGTGTAGTAGGCGTCGCCGGTCCGGGAGAGCCGCTTGCCAACTGGGAAGAGACCCGGGAAACAATTGCCCTGATCAAAGAAATGGACCCGGAAATTATTTTTTGTCTCTCCACCAATGGCCTGTTGCTGCCGGATTATGCCGATGAGATCCTACGGTTAGGAGTCAAATATATAACAGTTACCGTAAACGCGGTTGACCCGGAAGTCGGTGCCCAAATCCATGGATTGGTTCGCTATCAGGACCAACGGTTGCACGGCGTAGAGGGAGCAACCCTGCTGATCAATAATCAACTGGCGGGAATTGCCCGTCTTGTCCGCGCCGGCGTAGAAATCAAAGTTAACACGGTGATGATCAAGGTGGTAAACGACTGGCATATCCCTGAGATTGTGAAACAGCTTCGGGCCGGGGGCGCAGGCCTCATCAATATTATACCGCATATCCCTATATTGGGAAGCGTCTTCTATGGTCTGCCCCAGACCACGATGAAAGACGTCGCCGCCATGCGGGAAGTGTGCGGCGGGCAACAAATGACCCATTGTCAGTTGTGCCGTGCCGACGCTGTCGGACTTATCGGCGAAGACCGGATGAGTGAATTTATGGACCAGACCTATGATTTAGAGCCTCCCAGACCCAAAGCCACCAAGCGGAAACGTTACAAAATTGCCGTTACTACCCAACAGGGCGAATTTGTCGACCAGCATTTCGATGAGGCCGGTGAACTACGGATCTACATTGGCGATGGCATTCATTTCAATCTGGTGGATGAACGTAAACAGGACAAACACTGTTTAGGCGCGGGCGCCAGCGAAGGTACGCGCCGGGCTGAGATGATCAAAGCTGTGGCTGACTGCGACGCTGTTTTAACCATGGGTATCGGTTATCAAACGCAAAAGCGGCTATTAAAAAAAGGAATTATGAGTGTGGAATATTGTCATACGGTTGAGACAGGACTGGGCTACACGGTGGAGCAGCTTAACCTGCGTAAGGACCGTGGCAATATGAAGAAAGGGAAAACCACGGCCTAATATTTGGGCCGTGGTTTTCCCTTATATACCGTACTGCCTACACCGCAGTTTTTTCTACTTTGGCGGCACATGCCTTATATTCATAGGTTTTGGTTATTTTGTCGTACGCACCGCTGGTAATTTGATTCGTGGGAGATGCGGGGTAATGGAAGGACATCCAGATGCCGCCGGGCAGCACGGCAGAGGTTACCCAAGCCTTGGCTTGGACCGATCCCCGGCGGGATGAGACGGTGACGGTATCCTGGTCACTAATGCCTAAACTTTTAGCATCTCCAGGATGGATCATAACCCGCTCCTCAGGACGGTGGGCTGTCAGATTTTTGGAATAACCGGCGGTAGTAATATTATAATGATACAAAATACGGCCGGTAGTAAGCAGCAGCGGATATTCGGCATCAGGCTCCTCGGCGGGCGGTTGATGCTCTATGGCCTTAAATATGCCTTTGCCGTGAGTGAAGTTGCCGTCTTTGTGCAAATACTGGGTACCCGGATGCTCTTTATCGGGTACCGGCCACTGCAATCCTTTTTCATCAATGCGTTCAAAGGAGAGACCGGCGAACATCGGGCTTAGCGAGGCCATTTCATCCATAATTTCACTGGCATGGGTGTAGGACATGGAATAGCCCATTTTGTTTGACAAATCTCTGATAATTTCCCAGTCGGGCCGGCTGTCGCCGATTGGCTCAATAGCTTTGCGGACACGCTGCACACGGCGCTCACAGTTGGTGAAAGAGCCGTCTTTTTCGGCAAAAGAAGCTGCCGGCAGGATAACATCGGCCAATTTGCCTGTTTCGGTCATAAAAATATTCTGCACTACCAAAAATTCGAGACTCTCAAATCCTTTGTGCACATGATGGGTATTGCCGTCCGTCAGCACCGGGTCTTCCCCCATAACATACATCGCTTTCAGTTTACCGCTGACAGCGGCGTCAAACATGTCGGGAAGCATCATCCCGACTTTATCCGGCAGCTTTACCCCCCAGGCTTTTTCAAATTTTTCCCGGGCCTGCGGGTCGGTAACTTTCTGATAGCCGGAATAAACATTGGGCAACGCCCCCATGTCGCAGGAGCCCTGAACGTTATTCTGGCCGCGCAACGGGTTGACGCCGGCGTTGAGTTTGCCCACATTGCCTGTCAGCATAGCTAAATTAGCCAGGCTCATAACATTGTCGGTGCCGCAGGTATGCTCGGTAATGCCAAGGGTGTAGAATATCGCCGCCCGTTCAGCAGTTGCATAGATTTTGGCTGCTTCCAACAGTAAATGCTGCGGGACGCCGGTTATGCCCTCCACATATTCCGGGGTGTATTTCTCCACTACTGCCGCCATTTTATCAAAGTCGGTGGTGCAGTTCTTAATAAATTCCTGATCGTGCCAGCCGGCTTTGAGGATAATACGCATCAGACCGTTAATAAGGGCAATGTCGGTACCGGGCTTAAGCTGCATAAATATATCGGCTTTAGCGGCCAATTCAATTTTGCGCGGGTCGGCCACAATCAGTTTGGCGCCTTTGCGGCAGGCCTGGCGTATTTTGGCGCCGACGACGGGGTGAGCTTCGGTGGGGTTGCCGCCGATCAAGAAAATTACTTTATCGTCACTAATTTCATTAATTGAATTGGTGGATGCCCCGGAACCGAAGGTGGCTGCCAGGCCGGCCACAGTGGGAGCGTGGCAGACCCGGGCGCAATGATCCACATTATTGGTACCGATTACGGCGCGCATAAATTTTTGCATCAAATAGTTTTCTTCATTCACACAGCGGGCCGAGCTGATAGCCGCCAAAGCGTCACTGCCGTGGGCCTGTTTTATTTCATTGAATTTAGCGGCAACCAAATCCAGGGCTTCATCCCAGGAGGCTGCTACGAATTCGCCGTTTTTCTTTATCAGCGGTGTGGTCAGGCGTTCCGGGCTATGAACGTAATCGGTGCCGAAGCGGCCTTTCACACAGGTGAGCCGGCCATTGACCGCACTGGTCAGATTGGAAGTCACGCCGATTACCTTGCCGTCTTTGACATTAAGGTCGTAGTTGCAGCCCACGCCGCAGAAGGGACAGGTTGTTTTGACCTTTTTGTCCGGTGTTCCCGCGCCGTGCATGTTTTTTTCGGTCAAGGCGCCTACCGGGCAAGCCGATACGCAAGTGCCGCAAAACATGCAATTGGATTCGGCGATTGCAACATCAAAAGCCGGCGATATTTTGGTATTGAAGCCGCGTTTCGTCCAATCCAGGGTGTCGCAGCACTGCAACTCCTGGCAGACGCGGACACAACGGCCGCATAATATACATTTGTTGTTATCCCTGACTATGAAAGGATTGCTGTCATCGACGGCAAATTGACGTTTTGCCCCTTCAAAGCGAATTTCCCTGATCCCAAGCTGAGCCGCCAGAGCTTGCAATTCACAATCCTGGTTGCGCTGGCAGGTAAGGCACTCCGGCGGATGGTTGGCCAGCATCAGTTCGACCACGCATTTTCGCGCTTCCTGAATGGCTGGCGACTCTGTGCGCACAACCATTCCCTCAGATACGGAACATGTACAGGCTGTGGACAGTCCCCGCGCTCCTTCGACTTCGACGACACAGACCCGGCAGGCGCCTTCGGGAGTTAAATCAGCAAGATGGCATAATGTGGGAATATGGATGCCGGCGTTACGGGCTGCTTCCCATACGGTGGCACCCTTGTGCGTTTGTACGGGCTGACCATTGACGGTTATAGTGATCATTTCCATTACAAGTATTCCTCTCCTTCAAACTGAAGTATATATAAGATTTTTTTCACATACTAAAGCTAAATCGCGTCATGGTCCACACCCCTTCCAGTATGCTTATAGGTTTTTGCATCTGCTGACATAAAACAAGTTCGTATATAAATATAACCTATAATACATATTAATTTATTCTATGAAAACTTTACAAGAGTTTTATATTCATCCTGAATATTCAAAAATCCTTCTTTTTTATAGTTTTTCACACCACAAATATCCTTACCTGCGCAGGTAAGAATATCATATTGATAAATTTCGCTTCTATTTGTTTGACAAAACTTAAAACCATATATATAATATTTATTAGTCGCAAAATAAAAAATCTATAATAATGGGGCGTCGCCAAGTTGGTAAGGCACGGGACTCTGACTCCCGCATTCCTAGGTTCGAGTCCTAGCGCCCCAGCCATCATGACTCACTAGCTCAACTGGCAGAGCAACTGACTCTTAATCAGTAGGTTCACGGTTCGATTCCGTGGTGGGTCACCAGAAAAATCAAGGCTTCCGAGCATTCGGAAGCCTCTTGTTAATGTAAAATTCCCATTAATCCATAAAAAAGCTAGTAGTCCGTTAACTGGATGAAACCCCTTGCGGGATAGCCGGAGTTACTTTACTGCTTTTAATTGATGAATGGCCGCTTCTTGTTGAAATAGGCGGTTATTTAGCACGTCAAATTTGGCGTTTAGTTCGGAAACATCCTCTTTGGTAGCTGCTTTGCCGGTCAGTACATCAAGATTGTGGCCAATATTATGAAGCTGGGCGTTTACTTCTTCTGAGTTATGCCGGAGCGCATGAATAATGCGGCTATTCTCCATTTGTTGACCTTCAATATTACTGACTGTGGTCTTTAGGTCGGTAATATCGGAATTAATACTGGTAATATCGGATTTAATACCGGCAATATCGGAATTAATACCGGTAATATTGGAATTAATACCGGTAATATCGGATTTAATACCGGTAATGTCGGACTCCATCCGGTCAAGGCGCTGGTCGGTCTGCTGTTGGCCTTGTTTAAGGCTTTGAATATCACCTTTCAAGCCTTTAACCTCTTCAAGTAACAGTTTTAATATCTCTTCCATGCTCTACCCGCCTTTCGAGTCTTATTGTCATCGGTTTGATCAATGACAATAACTGCTAAGACTATTTTACACCAGGGCCGGGAAAAGGGATAGTCCCAAACTATTGTTGATGTGGAAAATCCCCTGCGTATAGTTATAAATACCGAGTACAATTAGGCGCAGGATGATCAAGGCAGAGCTTATAACAGCGAAAACATTAAAATATTGACACCGGACAAACAATGGGGTATACTTGCTACTGACAAATTATTACATTATTAATTAGATTATTACAACTGGCTAGCTAAAGCTGGAGGCTGTATTCCATTCATTGGGATGCAGCCTTTTATAATTGACATAACAAGAGAAGTCGCCCTCCCCCGCCAAGAGTTGAGCGACTTCCGCCCGGCAAACCTCATGCAAGAGGATTTTTTATGTTCAATTGAGATGTTAACGTTCTAAAATGCGACTCGTGGAAAAGGAGATGGATAGTATGCTACTCGGGATCTCAATCTGGCCAAAAAGTAGTATCTCCGTGAAATATTGTTGAATTATTGGCCCATTCCTGCTACAATTAAATAAATTACATACAGTGAATTAGTAGCTGATCAGATGACTGAAGGCTAGATTACCGGCAGCGGTAGTCTAGCCTTTTTTGTTTTTTATTTTACTAAGGAGGGAAGCCGGTATGTCGCCAGGCAGCACGGTACTGTCGCCGCAGGAAAAACGAATTCAGGCCGAATGGCAAGGCTCAAACCCCGCCCCGGACAGAGCAAGGGTGTATGCGATCTTAAACAGCTTTAAAGGTGCCCGGCCGCGGATTGATATTGAAAGAGCCCGCTATTTTACCGAATCATTCCGCCGGACGGAAGGCGAGCCTTTGGTACTTCGCTGGGCTAAGGCCTTACAGCATATTGCCGAGAACATCACGGTCTACATTGACGAGCATCAGCTCCTGGCCGGCCGGGTGGGCCAGCCTGGCCGCCACGGCATTCTCTACCCGGAACTGGACGGCGATTTTCTCGATACCGCACTGGAAGAGCTGCCGAAACGGGGGGCTTCGCCTTTCGATATCGCCAGCCGGGACGCCGGGATTGTAATCAGCCGGATCGCTCCCTACTGGAAAGGCAAAACCTTTCATGAAAACCTGGCCAAGGCCCTGCCGGCCACGACTATTAAGCTGACCTATGATCCGGAGAATGTTTTAAACTCCCGCTTTATCGTCAATGAGACGGCCTCTTTCCGTTCGTCTATCCAATGGGTCCATGATTATGAGAAAGTACTGAAAAAGGGCTTTAAAGGACTGCGGGAAGACGCCGACGCCCGGCTGGCCGCCTTAGACCCTTTAAGTCCGGTGGACAACACCGAGAAGGCGCCGTTTCTGCAAGCCGTCATTATTGTGTGCGACGCCATTGTTATCTGGGCGCGGCGGCATGCCAAACTGGCGGCCGAGCTGGCGGAAGCGGAAGGCGACTGCCAACGCAAAGCCGAATTATTGGATATTGCCAGGCTATGCCAGCGGGTGCCGGAAAATCCGGCCCGCACCTTCCACGAAGCCCTGCAGGCGCAATGGTTTACCCAGTTGTTCTCCCGGCTGGAACAGAAGACCGGCACCATTATTTCCAACGGCCGCATGGATCAGTACTTATTTTCCTACTATGCCCAGGACCTGGCGGCAGGCCGTATCACCCCCCGGCAGGCCACCGAATTGCTGGAATGCATGTGGGTGGGGATGGCGCAGTTTGTTGATCTGTATATTTCGCCCACCGGCGGGGCCTTTAATGAAGGCTATGCCCACTGGGAGGCTGTTACCGTCGGCGGCCAGACCCCTGACGGCCGGGATGCCAGCAACGAATTGACCTACCTGTTCCTGCAGTCCAAACGGGATTTTCCCTTAAATTATCCCGATCTGGCGGCCCGCATTCACGCCCGCGCCCCGGAGCGGTATTTGTACGAAGTGGCTGATACCATCAAGGACGGCTCGGGTTTTCCCAAGCTCATCAACGATGAAGAGGTCATTCCGCTGCTGCTGGCCAAAGGGGCCGGCCTGGAGGAAGCCTATGACTATGCGGTTTCGGGCTGTTCGGAATGCCGGATGCCCAACCGGGATACCTATACCAGCCCCTGCGCCTACATTAATTTTGCCGCCGCCCTGGAGATGACACTATATAACGGCAAAATGCAGCGGTACGGCGACGAGACCATCGGCCTTACCACCGGCGACCCGCGCACCTTTACCACCTGGGAGGATTTCTGGCAGGCCTATCTTAGCCAGCAGACCAACTTCCTGAAGCATGCTTTTATTCAGCAGCACACCATCATCCGGCTGCGGCCCCGGCATTTTGCTGTGCCTTTGGCCTCGGCGCTGCATGATTTATGCATGGACAGCTGCCGCGACCTGCATTCGCCGGTTATTCCGGGCGGCATTGATCTGGGGTATTTTGAGTTTATCGGTTACGGGACGGTGGTGGACTCGCTGTCTGCCGTCAAGAAGCTGGTTTACGAGGAACAGCGGCTGACCATGGACCAGTTACTGACGGCCCTGGCCAACAATTTTACAGGCAGCGAGATTGTCCGGCAATGGCTGCTGCGGGCGCCCAAGTACGGAAACAATGATCCCTACGCCGACGACATTGCCAAAGCGGTTGACCTGGAGGCATTGCGCTTTGCCAGAAAATACTCGCAGGAACTGGGAGTCCACTTGGATTTGCGGTATGTACCGTTTACCTCCCATGTGCCGTTTGGCAAAGTGGTCAGCGCCACGCCCAACGGACGGGAGGCATGGACACCGCTGGCCGACGGCTCGTCGGCCTCCCACGGCGCCGATGGGCACGGGCCGACCGCCGTCTTATTGTCCAATTTTAATTCGAAAAACTATAACTACCGGGAACGGGCGGCGCGGCTCTTAAACATCAAACTGAGTCCGGCCTGCGTGGCCGGCGAGAGCGGCACAGCCCGACTGGTAGCCTTTATCAGGACCTGGTGTGACTTAAAACTGTGGCATCTGCAGTTTAATATCATCAATAAGGCAACCTTGCTGGCGGCGCAAAAGGAACCGGACAAGTACCGGGATCTGCTGGTCAGGGTGGCCGGGTACAGCGCCTATTTCACCGACCTGTCGCCCGATCTGCAAAACGATATGATCGCCCGCACCGAGCACGACCAGGTTTAACAAAGTTTTTTAAAAATAAGGAGGGTTAGCCATGGCATTAGCCACTGCTCTTTTATCACCGCAGG
The DNA here is from genome assembly GCF_003966895.1 of Methylomusa anaerophila. Classification (NCBI taxonomy): domain Bacteria; kingdom Bacillati; phylum Bacillota; class Negativicutes; order Selenomonadales; family Sporomusaceae; genus Methylomusa; species Methylomusa anaerophila. Next base: position 2,000,507 of record NZ_AP018449.1, read on the forward strand.
AACAACGGCTTGAGGACGAACGGCAAGGCCGGCACCAGGCTGCCGGCAGGCCGCGACCGTACGCAATTTTCAATGCCATTAAAGGCACGAAGCCAATCATCGATATCGAACGCGCCAAGTATTTCACCGCATCCTTTAAAACCACCGAAGGTCAGCCGCTCATTCTGCGCTGGGCCAAGGCATTGAAGCACATTGCCGGGAACATCACCGTATATATTGACGACCGGCAGTTGCTGGCCAGCCGGGCGGGGTGCCCGGGCCGGTACGGACTCATCTATCCGGAACTGGACGGCTGCTTTTTAGGCAAAGTTGCCGAACTGACCAATCGTGTTGAATCGCCCTTTTCCATCAGCGAGGAGGATTTACGCTGCATCGAGCAGGAAATTGCCCCTTACTGGCAGGGCCGGACATTTTACGAAGATCTGGCCCGGTCGCTGCCGCCCGATGTCTTGCGGGTAACCTATGACCCGGATGAAATAACCAAATCCAGGTATATTGTGAATGAAACGGCGACCATGCGCTCGGCGCTGCAATGGGTGCATGATTTTGAAAAAGTATTGCAAAAGGGCTTTAAAGCCATCCGCCAGGAAGCCGAGGAACGGCTGGCAGCGCTGGATTTGTTTGACCCGCAGGACGCCCTGGAGAAAGCGCCTTTTCTGGAGGCCGTTATTCTGGTGGCGGACGCCATTGTGATATGGGCCAAGCGCCATGCCGCGCTGGCCGCCAGGCTGGCCGCAACTGAAGTTGATCCGCAGCGAAAAGCCGAGCTCCAGGCGCTGACCGCAATCTGCGAGTGGGTGCCGGAGAATCCGGCCCGGACTTTCCACGAAGCCGTCCAGGCCCAATGGTTTACCCAAATGTTTTCCCGGCTGGAGCAAAAGACCGGGGCCACCATTTCCAACGGGCGGATGGATCAGTACTTTTATCCGTTCTACAGGGCCGATGTTGAGCAGGGCCGGCTGGACGCCGAGGGCGCCAAGGAACTGCTGGAATGCATGTGGGTCGGCATGGCCCAGTATATGGATCTGTATGTCAGTCCCGCCGGGGCCTGCTTCAATGAAGCGTATGCCCACTGGGAGGCGGTGACTATTGGCGGCCAGGATGAGAACGGCGAGGATGCCACCAATGAGCTGACCTATTTGTTCCTGGAATCCAAACGCGAATTCCCCATCAACTATCCCGATCTGGCGGCCCGGGTTCACGCCCGCTCGCCGGGACGCTACCTGTATGAAATCGCCGAGACGGTAAAGGAAGGCTCCGGCTTTCCCAAACTGATCAACGATGAAGAGGTCATCCCGCTACTGGTCGCCAAAGGCGCCGCTTTCCGGGAGGCCAATACCTATGCCGTCTCCGGCTGCACCGAGGTCAGGATGCCCAACCGCGATACCTATACCAGTCCCTGCGCCTATGTTAATATCGCAGCGGCCCTGGAACTGGTCCTGTACAACGGCCGCATGAAGATCTACGGCCCCGAATTCTTGACGCTCGCCACCGGCGAACTGGACAGCCTGGCAACCTGGGAGGATTTCTGGCAGGCCTATCTTACCCAGCAGACCTATCTGCTGAAGCAGGCTTTCAAACAGCAGTATCTTGTCAACAGCCTGCGGGAAAAGCATTTTGCCGCGCCCCTGGGCTCCACCCTGCACGACCAGTGCCAAAAGCAGTACAAGGATCTGCATGCGGCCCAAATCGCGGGCGGCATTGACCTGGGCTATTTTGACATTATCGGCTACGGCACGGTGGTGGATTCACTGGCCGCCATTAAAAAACTGGTGTATGAAGACCGGAAACTATCCCTGGCGGAACTGTTTGCCGCCCTGGATAATAATTTCGCGGGCTATGAGGCCACCCGGCAATTGCTGTTAAACGCTCCCCGCTATGGCAATAACGACCCTTACGCCGACGGGCTGGCCAAAAGCATTGATCTGGCGGCGCTGGAATTTACCCATAAATATTCCCGGACCATTGGCGCCAGTCTGGATCTAAGGTATGTGCCGGTCACTTCCCATGTGCCTTTCGGCAAGGTGGTCGGGGCGACGGCCAACGGCCGCAAGGCCGGGACGGCCCTGTCCGACGGTTCGTCGGCCTCCCATGGCGCCGATACCAAGGGCCCGACCGCCGTACTAATGTCCAACGCCAATTCCAAAAATCTGGGCTATAAAGAACGAGCCGCCCGGCTCTTAAATATCAAATTAAGCCCGGCGTGCGTGCAGGGTGAGGCGGGTACCGACAAAATTACCGCCTTCATCCGCAGCTGGTGTGATTTAAAACTCTGGCATTTGCAGTTTAATATCATCAACAAGGAGACACTGCTGGCGGCACAGAAAGACCCGGACAAATACCGGAACCTGCTGGTGCGGGTGGCCGGCTACAGCGCCTACTTCATCGATCTTTCCCCTGATCTGCAGAATGACGTGATTGCCAGGACCGAGCACAGCCTGTAGGAGGAACGCGATGGAAGCCAATCACCAACATGCAGGTTATGTATTTAACATTCAGCAATTTTCGGTCCATGATGGCCCGGGGATCAGAACCATGGTGTTTCTTAAAGGCTGCCCGCTTAGGTGCCGCTGGTGCAGTAACCCGGAATCCCAGGATACCAGGCCGGAGCTGGCTTATAACCCGAACAAATGCATCGGACTTGCCGCTTGCGGCAGTTGTCTCAAGGCTTGTCCGCATAAGGCGATTAGACCGGCGGACAATGACAAGCCGGCGGTGGACAGGGAGGTCTGCCGGCGGTGTTTCAACTGTACGACGGCGTGTCCGACCACGGCGCTGCACACCTTCGGCCAGTTGATGACTGTTGACGATATTTTAGCGGTGGTGGAAAGCGATAATGTCTTTTATTCCCGGTCGGGCGGGGGTCTGACGGTGAGCGGCGGCGAACCGCTGCTGCAGGGCGATTTCACGCTGGCCTTGCTTAAGGAGGCCAAACGCCGCCGGCTGAACACCGCCATGGAAACCAGCGGCTATGCCCACTGGCAGACGCTGGCAGAGGCATGCCGCTATCTCAACACCTTGATCTATGATATTAAATGTCTGGATGCCGGCCGGCACCGGACCCATACCCGGCTGCCCAACCAGCTCATTCTGGAAAACTTCAACAAAGTGACCGCCGCCTTTCCCGACCTGCCGGTGCTGGTCAGGACACCGGTAATCCCCGGTTTTAATGATACCGAGGCCGACATTGCGGCGATCAGCGACTTCCTTAAGGGACGGGCTGGCGTCAGCTACGAGCTGCTGCCCTATCACCGTCTGGGACAGCAAAAATACGAGTTCCTGGGAATAGAGTACCCGCTGGGCGGGACAAGTCTGAACGAGGCTACGCTGGCGCGGCTGCAGGCGGTAAAAAACCAGAAACAGTATTGACAGCTATGTTTAGGTCCGCTATACTAAATCTATCTATGCTGATCAGATAACTGAAGGCAAAGAATTTCTTAAGAAGCCCTTAAGAATTCTTTGGCCTTTCTTTTTTATTTTCAAAATTCAGCTAAGGAAAAAGGGGGAAACAGGGAGGAGCAATGAAAAAAATTGTTTTGTGGCTGCAGGAAAACTATCTTGCACTCGTGGCGCCGGTTATTTTGCTGGCTATCTGGGAGGCCGCCGGTAAATACGGTTTAATCCGGACCAACCTGCTGCCACGGCCTTCTGCCATTGCCGAGACTCTGCTGGAATTATTGAAATCCGGTGAACTGCTTGTCCATCTGGGGACAAGTATTCTGCGGGTGGCCGAAGGCTTTATTATCGGGGCGGCACTGGGCGTACTGGTGGGTGTCCAGGTAGCGCTGGTGAAAAAACTGCGGATTGCCGTCAGTCTGATCTTTGGGATACTGCGGCCCATTCCCGTAATTGCCTGGATTCCGGTACTTATTCTCTGGATGGGGATCGACGAGGCCTCCAAGATTACCGTTATTGCCATCGGCAGCTTTTGGACGGTACTGGTAAGCGTGGTCCAGGGCATCCGCAATGTGGACAAAAAATACCTGGAAGTAGCCACCATCCTGGAAAAAGATCATATAACACTGCTGACCAAAGTGATTCTGCCGGCGGCGCTGCCGTCGATCTTTACCGGGGTTCGCGTCGGCATTGACGTGGCCTGGCGCAGCGTGGTGGCGGCCGAACTGATTGCCGCCGCGTCAGGGATTGGTTACATGATTATGTATGCCCGGGAATTGTCGCAAATCGATGTTGTGTTAGTGGGCGTACTTTCCATCGGCTTTACCGGCATCATTATTGATCAGCTGCTGCGGCTGCTGGAAAAGCGTTTGTTGAGATGGAACATAAATCTGCATGATTCCTAGGAGGTAAGCAATGAGCATCACTGCGACAACACCACAAACGCTCACCATCACTAATTTGAATAAAACCTTCCAAATTGCGGGTAAGCCGGTCCCGGTTCTCAAAGATATCAATCTGACGGTAAAGCCGGGCGAGTTTATCAGTATTATCGGTCCCAGCGGCTGCGGCAAAAGTACGCTGCTCCGGCTGGTTGTCGGTCTGGAGCGGGGCTTTACCGGCGAAATCCGCCTGGGTGAGAACTTAATTCAGGGACCGGGCGTCAACCGGGGCATGGTTTTTCAGGAAGCCCGGCTGTATCCCTGGCTGACGGTGGCCGAGAATGTGGCCTTTGGCCTGGGTAACGGGCCCAGCAAGGCGGAAAAGCAGCGTATTGTGCAGGAACATCTGGAACTGGTGGGGCTGGCCGGCTTTGTCAATGCCTATCCGCACCAGTTATCCGGCGGCATGCAGCAGCGGGTCAGCATCGCCCGGGCCTTGGTCAACCGGCCGCAGGTGCTGCTCCTGGATGAACCCTTTGGCGCTCTCGATGCCATGACCCGGATCAATATGCAGCAGGAAATTATCCGCATCTGGCAAGCCGAGAAGACCACCATTCTCCTGGTTACCCATGACATTGACGAAGCCATTTTCCTGGGGGACCGGGTGGTGGTCATGTCGAAACTGCCGGCAACGGCTAAATCCATTATCCCGGTTGATTTGCTCCGGCCGCGGGACCGGAACAGCTTTGATTTTGTAAGAATCCGCAAGACCATTTACTCCGAATTTTTCGCCGACGTCGAAGTGCCGTTTGCCTACAGTATCTAAAAAATAAAAAGGAGTCGAAAAATGGATAAGAAAAAACTGACAGTATTGCTTCTGGTATTATTTGCAATCGGTATTTTAGCAGCAGGCTGCGCCAGCAACGGCGCCAAACCGGCCGCCGGAGAAAAAAAGGCGGAAAAACCGCAAGAGATTCATGTAGCCTATCAAAACTCCAGTATTATTATTTTGCTGGCCAAAGCCAAGGGTATGTATGATGAGGAATTCGCCAAAGACGGGGTAGCGATAAAATACGACCTCTATCTGTCCGGGCCGCCCATGATTGAAGCCTTTGCCGGCGGCCGCGCCGACTTCGCCCATACCGGCGATATGCCGCCTGTATCGGCCCGTTCGGCCGGTGTGGATATTAAGGTCATCAGCCGCGCCGGCTATACTCCCGCCGGCAATGCCCTGCTGATCCGGCCGGATGCCCCTTATAAAGGGGTAAGCGAGCTGAAAGGCAAAAAGATCGCGGTGCAGGTTGGTTCAAGCGCCCATCATTTCTTGATTCTCTTACTGCAGAAAAATGGTGTGAATCCTAATGACGTCGATATCGTCAACCTGCCGGCCAGCGATCATCAGGCCGCGCTGGAGACCAATAATGTCGCTGCGGTTGCCACCTGGGAACCGTGGACTTCCGTTTTGGAGAATGCCAAGGCCGGCAAGGTTCTGGAAGATTCCTCCAGCGGGGTTAAACGGTATATCGGGGTATTCCTGGCTCGCAATGAGTTTGCCCAAAAGTACCCGGAGTACACCGAACGGATCCTTAAAGTCAACGAGAAAGCCGCCGAATTCATGAAAAAGAACCCGGATGAAGCGCTGGAGCTGATTGCCAAGGAAAGCAAACTGCCGGTATCGGCGATTTCCCGTATCGTAAAGGACTCTAACTGGGATTCGCAGATTGTGCCGGAAGATATTGCCGCGCTGCAGCAGGTCAAAGACTTCCTCAAAGAAACCAAGGTGCTGAAGAAAGACTTTGATATCAATGAATTATTTGACGATACTTATTATAAAAAGATCAAGCAATAGGAATACGGCGGGCACTTTTATACAGTATGCCGTATAAGGGGAGAGCACTGTGGAGTTTGAATCCTTGGCGCAACTGCTAGCTTATCGCGCTGCCAACGACCGGGAGCGCATTTTTTTATCATCACCTGAACAACAGCTTGACGTAACCTACGGCGCTTTTTATCAGACCGCCCGTGAATTTGCGCAGTACTTGGCGGACCAGGGCCTGCAGCCAAAAGCACGGGTGGCTTTGCTGCTGGAAAACGGTTTGAACTGGGTGGTGGCTTTCTGGGGCGTTTTGCTGGCCGGCGGCGTTGTTGTGCCGCTTAATCCGAAGTACAAACCGGCGGAAACAGCCGGCCTGCTGACCCAGGCCGCTGTCCGGCTGATTGTCGCCGACGAGGCCGGAGCCCAGGCATTGCCGCCCGGTCTTGGCGGCGCCGGGGCCGGGCATTATCTGGCCGATAGCTGTTCAGTGGAAGCGCTGCTGGTTGTCCCGCTGTTGCCGCCGCAGCCCGCGCCGGCAGCGGCAATCGCCGCGCCGAAGGCTGAGGACGAGGCCCTGGTGCTGTTTACCTCCGGGTCAACCGGTATTCCCAAAGGCGTAGTGCTCACCCATGGCAACTTGCTGGCCGAGGCCGGCTTTATCCGGCAGGGGCACCGCTTAACCGCGCAGGATATTGTTTTGTGCATCTTGCCGTTTTTTCACATCAACGGCCTGGTTATCACCCAGATCACGCCGGTATTGAGCGGCGGACGGGCGGTTGTTCCCCGTAAGTTCAGTGCGCGACAGTTCTGGCAATGGGTAACCCGCTATCAGATAACCTGGTTCAGCGGCGTGCCGACCATTTTGTCCATCCTGCTTTCCAAGACCACCACGACCACCACGGCAGATACGCCGTCGACCAGTCTGCGGTTCGCCCGCTCGGCCTCCTCCTCCCTGCCTGTGGCCATTCTGACCGAGTTCGAGAAGCGGTTCAAGGTGCCGGTCATCGAAGCCTATGGCCTGTCGGAAGCCGGCAGCCAGGTGGCCACCAACCCGCTGCCGCCGGCTGTCAGAAAAGCCGGTTCCGTGGGTCTGCCGGCCGGCAATGCCCTGCGGGTTGTTGATGAACACGGCCGGCCGGTTCCGGCCGGGGTGGCCGGGGAGGTCGTCCTGCAGGGCGCCAATGTGACCCGGGGCTATCTCAATAACCCGGTAGCAAACCGGGAAAGTTTTAAAGACGGCTGGTTCTATACCGGCGACCTGGGCTATTTTGACGAAGACGGCTATCTTTTTCTGACCGGCAGGCGCAAGGAGTTAATCAACCGGGCCGGTGAGAAAATTTCGCCGCGCGAGGTGGATGAAGTCCTGTATCAATTGGCCGGGATCGAGGTGGCGGCGGCGGTTGGCGTACCCGACAAGCTGTTCGGCGAAGAAATTGTCGCCTTTGTGCAGCTGCGGCCGGGGGCCGAGTTAAGTACCGACACCGTGGTTGCCCATTGTAAACAATGCCTGGCGGATTTTAAAGTTCCGAAAAACATTGTATGTATTAATGACTTCCCCAAAGGTCCCAACGGCAAGATCCAGCGTCGCAAGCTGGTTGAACTGTATCAGCAACTTACGGCAGCCACTGAAGTCTAATCACAGGACGAAGTATTCGCAAGAAAGGGGAGTGCGGTTATGGCTTGTGAACCAAAACAAGGCGCCTATCAGGTAGAGGTCGACGGGCAGGGCTGCAAAGCCTGCGGCTATTGCCGGGAAGTCTGCCCCCGAGAGGTATTCGGCCAGGCCGATTATTTCAATGACAAAGGCTATAAGCCGGTGCAGGCTACCGCGCCGGAAAACTGTATCGGTTGCCGGCGGTGTTTTTTCGCCTGTCCGGATTTTGCCATCAATATCGCGAAGCGACCGGTAAAGGAGGATTGTCATGAAAAGAGTATTTGACACCGGCAATGCCGCCATTACCGAAGCCGCTATTTTTGCCGGCTGTAAGGTTTTCGCCGGCTATCCGATCACCCCGGCCACCGAGATTGCCGAAAATATGTCCCGCCGGCTGCCGCAGATCGGCGGTTATTACGTCCAGGCCGAAGACGAACTGTCGGCTATGCATATCTGTGTTGGGGCCTCGTTGGGGGGGCTAAAAGCCATGACGTCGACGTCCGGTCCCGGCTATATCCTGTTCGCCGATCCTTACGGCTGGGCCTTAGGCAGCGAAATTCCCGTAGTTGTCGTCAATGCCCAGCGGGTCGGTCCGGTGAGCGGAATTACCGGCGCGCCCGGCCAGGGCGAGTTTTACTTCAGCCGCTACCCGACCCATGGGGGAAATTTTGAAAGCATCGTGTTGGCACCCAACAGCGTCCAGGAAGCTTTCACCCTGACCGTGGAGGCTTTTTATCTCGCCGAACGGTTCCGCATGCCGGTCACGGTCCTGGCCGATCAGATTGTCACCGATGGCTGGGAAACGCTGCTGATTCCCGAGACAGACGAGGAAATAAAAACGATGGGACTCAGGGTTGTTCCCCGGCAAATTAATTATGGTCCGGAATTCTATCCGGCCACCGATGCGATCGATGTTCCGCCGGTGGTCCTGGGGCATAACACCGGCGCCGCCTGTTCGGACTGGACACCCACCGCCGAGGGCTTTGACACCGAGGAAGTGGAATGGCAGCACAAGCATGCCTATCGCCTGATTTATAAAGTAAGAAATCACAAGGATATCTTCACCCGCTATGAAGAACTGGAAATTGAAGATGCGGATGTCATCCTGGCAGCTTACGGCAGCCCGTCGCGGGTACTAAAGAGCGCCGTAAAAGCAGCCCGGGAGCAGGGCCTGAAAGTGGGAGGCATCCGCCTGGCTTCCATCTGGCCTTTTCCGGATGAAGCCTTTAGCCGCAAGGCCAAATACCTGTCGGTGGAACTCAACTATGACGGTCAGCTGGTACGGGAAGTGCAGCGGACCGTTCCCAAAGACAGCCGGGTGCATTTTCTGGGAAGATGCGGCGAACTGCCCAAGGTGGAAGAGCTGGTGGCAGCCGCCCGGGATTTAATCAATGACCGGCCGCTCACAAGCGTAAAATGGCAGCGGGAGGCTTGGTGACATGGACTATTTAGCAACAAAGTACCTCAAAGCAAAAAAAATACCCAGCACCGCCTGCAGCGGCTGCGGTCTGGGCCAAGTGCACAAAAAAGTATTGCTGGCTATTGATGAGCTGGGGCTCAATACCGGCGATGTGGTATGGGGCACAGGCATCGGCTGTTCCGGCCGGCAGACCTTCAACACCTGGAAAGGCGATAACTTCGCCGGCACCCATGGCCGGGTGTATGCCATTGCCACCGGTTTGCGGCTGGCACTGCCGCCGGCACAAAAAATCATCCTTACCGTGGGTGACGGCGACGCTTTCGGCATCGGCCTGCTGCACCTCTTGCATTCAGTGCGACGCAATGTGGATATGACCGTCATCGTGGCCGATAACTTCGGTTACCAGTCTACCGGCGGCCAGTATGGCTGCACAACCCCCCGCGGCTCGATTACCGACAGCAGTCCGTATGGCATGCAGGACCCCAACTGGGTAGAGGACGGACGGGACATCCTGGATATCCTGCGGGCAGCCGGCGCCGGCTTTTTGGCCAGACATACCAGTATCGAAGGCCAAAATGCCGTGGAGAGCATTAAAAAGGCCATTCAGTTTACCGGTTTTTCCCTGGTGCATATCATCTATCCCTGTATCACTAATTTTGCCGGCAAGGCCTTGGGGTCCCGGAAGCCGGTGGTTGCCTACCGCTGGCTTAAGGAGCGCACCAACCCTGATCCGGCCGCCAAAGAAAAGATTGAGGGAATTACCTTTACGACTGGCATTTATCATGAAACGGCAGCTGGTCGGCCGGAATTTGCCGAGCATCTGCGGCAATTTACCGCAGCGGTGCGAAAGGAGGGACAACATGCAGCGGACTGAGATTTTAATTAGCGGCTTTGGCGGCCAGGGTGTTGTCCGCCTTGGCCAGATTTTCAGCACGGCGGCAGTCTATGAAGGCCTGTTCACCACCATGCTGGTAAGTCACGGCACCGAAACCCGGGGCGGCTATGTTCGTAGTCAGATTGTGGTGTCCGGCTCGCCCATCGACAGCCCGGTCGTGGAAAATCCGGCCTACTTCTGCGCCATGTCCAAATCAGCCTATAGCAAATTTGCCGGTCTGGTTAAAGCGGGTACGATTATCTATGATCCAGGCTATATTGAACCCGACCTGAGCACCGGTGTCCGTCACACCGCCCTGCCGGCCCGCGATATCGCCGTCCGGGAACTGGGCCGCGACATCTTTGCCAATATCGTTTTTCTCGGTATGCTGGGGCAGCAGCTGAAAACTGCCGTCAGCAGGGAGAACCTGATAAAAGCCTTACAGGCGCGGGTGCCGAAGTTTGTGGAGGAGAATGTAAAGGCGTTTGCGTTGGGGTATAAGGCAGGGTAATACAGTAACCCGTATTTAATAAATGTTACAAGCGTCCTGTGAGGACGCTTTTCTTGTGTCTGAGACCGGATACAAGAAAACGGGGGACACAGATTTGGCAGCCGCCATCTATAGGGAACGCTCCAACTCAAATTCCCAGTCCGTTTCTTCCGACCACCATCTGGGGTAATGCCGGCGTTCATATATCTTGCGGAAAAAAAGCCCCTGCGGCAAAAATTCCCCCGGCGACAGGTTGACCGGTATATCCCGGAAAGTTTCCACGGCAACCAGCATGTCCTCCTGGTTGCTGTTGCGTCCCCATAGCTTTACGGTTATGCTTTTAATTCTTTTGATTTTTACCTCACCGCTATTGTAAAACACCCCCTCAGCATAGGCTATGTTGCCGTCAAACCCGGCCCTGTCCACCCGAAACTCAATCAGCGCCTCAGGCGCGGGCAGAGTTTTCGGATTATTGGCAGGCGTGGGGGGAGTTTTTATGCCGGCAGGCGCGGCAAAGGCGGTAACAACAGATAATAGAAGCAATAAGATGATTATAATCGATATCTTTTGATAAATGATCAAAATAACCCCTCCCGATATTTTGTGGTTAATATTGGACATTATTTAAGAAATTCCTGCTTACCGTGGTAAATTTTATACATAATAATCAGTAGTACATTTCTGGTGATGATTGTTCATATAATTGAGATATGAACACGGAGCGGTTTTTCTGTATTTCATATCGAAAGGGGTTTGCCGATGGATGAGGAATTTTTACGTAAAATTCTGGAAGAGCAAAGAAGTATGGGCGCCGTATTGAGACAGTTGTTGGATGACCAGAAGCAATTGGCGGAGGCTCACAAACAGCTGACTGAAGGTCAAAAGCTATTGTCCGAAGGTCAGCAGCAGTTGTTTGGGGGGCAGGAGAAATTAGTTGCGGACCAAAAGCAAAATGCCGATTTTATTCAAAAGCTGCTGCAATCCGCCGGGGAAGCGGCTCCAGAGTCCGATGGGCACTTACATAATAACGCTGCTAATGAATTATTGGAAAACCTGGCCAATACTGTTGCAAAAGTTGAAAGCGAACTTAAAAAACTTCATTCAAACTTACGGACCATTGAAGCAATAACCGCAAAAAACTGGAATGAGCTTATTGATCTTCAGGCTGGGAAGTGAGGATGGGAGGATGCAATATTTTTTATCTTGAGCTTACATAGCCGGGTATTTGGTCTGATACTTAAGAAGGGCGTGTCGCAAAACGTTTTGGAAAAAACGTTTTGCGACACGCCATATTTTTGTATAGAGTGTTGAAGCTGGTATGCAGGAAACATTATTTTACTGCTTGAGATCGTTAAACTTAAAGCCATTATTGACGATAAAGACCCGCATGCTTTTGTTGTCACGATTCATGACGTTCACGACATAATCGGCGGCAGAGTTAAAACACAAAAAACTATATTGTAATATCCGTTACACTGTGTTAATATTACATGTGTAACGAATGTTACAAACAGAAACTAAATCGGATTGATAAGACACTAGAAAGGAGAATCGAAATGCTTTGGTCTGCTGTAGTATCATCTTTTCTTGCTTCCATAGTGGAATTTGTCGAGGCGCTAACAATTGTATTGGCTGTGGGCGTCACAATTAACTGGAGAAGCAGTTTGTCGGGGGCTGGCGTCGCTATGTTGCTTCTGGCGGCTTTGGTTGCTATATTTGGTTCGGCCCTGGTTATCTTTATTCCTATTGAGATTCTAAGGCTTGTGATCGGAATTATCCTGGTGCTCTTTGGCATGCAGTGGCTAAAAAAAGCTTTGCTCCGTTACAGTGGCCTCAAAGCCATTCACGATGAAGCAGCGATTTACGAAGAGGAAATGCGCGAGCTTAAAGCCCAGGGCGGAATAAACCATCGGGAGTTTAACGCTTTCGGTTTTGTAACTTCTCTTAAAAGTGTTTTGCTCGAAGGCTTGGAGGTCGCCTTTATCGTGATTACTTTTGGTACCACTGCTACAGCCGATAAAATGCAGGGAATTTGGAATGCGACAATTGGAGCTTCCTTGGCATTTTTGGTTGTTGTTGTATTTGGGGTTATAGCTCGTGGGCCACTCACCAAAATTCCGGAGAATACTCTCAAGTTTATCGTCGGAATCATGCTTGTCACTTTTGGAACCTTCTGGTCCGGCGAAGGGATGGGTATCGAGTGGCCCTTTTCTGACTGGTTCCTGTTCGTATTAGTTGCGTTCTTCCTCTTACTAAGTGCTGTAATTGTGCAGTGGCTTAAGCCTTATGGCAGTGCTCAAACGAAACTTAACCCTAATGCGGGAGGGGGTGGAGCATGAATATCATTACTCATACTCTTACGGCGATTTTTGATTTTTTTTGTGGCGACTGGCGGATATTCTGGGGTGTAGCTGTAACTTGCATTCTCGTTGAATTGGTTGAACATCTTACCATCCTTACGGTTATGATACCGTTTTTGGGGATCATTTATATAACCGGAATCTCATTAAGTCTGATTGTTGCTCTCCAGCGGGAAGTCCCCAAGTAGGTTATAACAGCACTTCGCCCAATTGGAGTACGTTTCTCACGGTTGAAGGGTATGCACCAGGATGGTGCTGGTTAAAATGGATATATATTATTGATAATAAGGGGTAGGGTAGGTCTAATGAGAAAATGGCTTGTAATAAGCTATAATTTACCAACAGAGCCTTCCAGAATACGGGTTGCAGCTTGGAGAGGGTTGAGAAAGCAAGGTGCTGTTAATATACAGAAGTCGATGTGGGTCTTACCGTTTAGTGAGGAGAATTATTCAGCACTATCATTACTATCACAAGAACTGGAAACGAATAACGGTGAAACTATTATAATGGAATCCGTATTTATTGAAGAAAAATATGAACAAAGAGTCATTTCAATTTATAATAAAGCCAGAAGTCTAGAGTATGAGGAGATTATTGACAAGTGTAATGATTTCTTTATTGAAATTGAAGACGAGACAAACAATGAAAACTTAACTTTTGCCGAGGCAGAAGAGAATGAAGAGGAACTAAATAAACTTTTATCCTGGTTTAATAAAATAAACGCCAGAGATATTTTTGGTGCTCCCCTTAGAGCCGAAACGGAAGAGGCGCTGGAAAAATGCAAGAAAATCTTTGAGGAGTTCAGTAATAAAGTTTTTGCTAAAGAAATAATATAAGAAGTGGCCAATTTCTGGGGATATTGTGCCGGCTACCTTTGGCTGGGTGATGGCCGCAGCTCCGTTCCAGGCCATCGTAATATTATGGATCATAACCTTTATTGCTACACTGATCTTGGATAGACTAAAGATGTGGTATTACTATCTTTACCGGCGCTCTTGACGTAGGAGTCCGGTCTTGTTACAATCAAAGTAATTAAGGAGCGATGGAGTTCGCTCGAAATCCTGGTTGACCAGGTAATGACTCCTACCGTAAGAGGTAGGAGTCATTTCTTTTTTTTGCAATAGGGAGGCATACTATGCATTATCTATGTACCGGGCGACTGTTGACGGCGGGAAGTTTGGCACAGGAAACGGAGCATTGATACGCTGGGATTAGGGGGAATTTCATGGCAGAGGATCGTGGAGTAGATCAAGAGGAAGGTCTGGCGGTGCTGCTGGCTGAAGCGGATGGACGACTAAAACAGGCCGGCAGGCGTTTTGCTCCATATGCCGTCCGGGCGGGTGAACTGGCTGCTCGGCTGCGGGAGGAGCGATTTCATCTAGCAGTATTGGGCCAGTTTAAACGGGGTAAGAGCAGCCTGATCAATGCATTATTAGGCGGGGAATTTCTGCCGGCCAGTTCGGTGCCGATGACGGCGTTACCGACTGTCATTGGCCGGGGAAATACGCGGTGGGCGAAGATAACATTTGCTGACGGGCGAACAGATGAGGGTACGTTTTCTGACGACTCGGCTCTAGAAGCCTATTTAAGCCGGTTTGTCGCCGAGCAGGCCAACCCTGGCAATCGCCTTGGGGTGAACCAGGTGGACGTTGAATATCCAGCCAGTTTGCTGGCCGGAGGAATCACGCTGATTGACACACCCGGCATTGGTTCTACCTTCCAGCATAATACGGACACTACGCTGCAGTTTCTCAGCCAATGCGATGCCGCATTATTTGTCGTTTCCGCCGATCCGCCGATTACAGCAGCGGAAGTGGCATTTTTGCAGGCGGTGCAACAGCATGTCCGGCGCTTCTTTTTTGTGTTAAATAAGGCCGATTATCTCAGCGCTTCTGAACGGGAAGTCGTGGCGGGATTTTTGCGGCAAGTCTTACAGGAGAAAGCCGGTGTGGCAGCACCAATACCAGTTTATCTGGTGTCAGCCCGGCAGGCGCTTTCTGCCAAAAAAGCCGGTGACCGGAATTTGTTGGCAGAGAGCGGGCTGAGTTTGCTGGAGGAAACGTTAATCGCTTTTTTTCGACAGGAGAAACAGGCCGTATTGACGGCGGCCATTGGGGCGAAATTGGCTGCTGTGCTGCAGGAAGCCCTGTTAGAGTTGGAGTTGACCGTACGAGCGTTAGAATTGCCAGTGGATGAATTGACAACCAAACAAGCGCTGTTGGCGCAAAAGCTAACTGAACTTACGGCGGAGCAACGCCTAGCGGGTGACTTGCTGGCTGGCGATCGCAAGCGAACTTTAGCATTTTTGGAAGAGCAGGCGGCCGCCCTGCGGAAGAAGGCAGGCGAGTACCTGGACAGAATAGTAGCAGAGCAACTGGGCGGCTATCGTCCCGGCTTGGAACAAGAAGTGCAGGCCGCGCTGGCGGAAACCGTTCCTACTTTTTTCGACCGGGAACTGAAGGCCGCGTCCGATCGGTTTGGCGAATATATAGCCGGTGTATTGGCGCCCCACCAACAACGAGCCGAAATGCTGGTCAGCTCCGTGCGCCAGGCTGCCGCCAGTATTTTTGCTCTTGACTATCAAGTGACGGAGCAGGCTACGGTTTTTTACATGAAGCGTCAGCCTTACTGGGTGAAAGAGAAGTGGAAGACCGGTTTGGGTGGTATTCCGCACACCTGGTTGGAGTCACTGTTGCCCGCATCTGTTCGACTGGCTCGTATCCGTAAGCGCCTAGAACAACAGGCGGAGGAACTGGTGTTGCAGAATGTGGAGAATCTGCGCTGGGCACTCTGGCAAAATGCCGAAACAACCTTTCATTCGTTTGGCGAAACACTTAAAACCCGCTTGTTAGAGGCGGTAAGTGGCACCAGTCAGGCGGTAGCAGCGGCAACGGCACAAAAGCAAGGACAGGTGGAGGCAGCAAAGGCCGAGCTGGTTCGCCTGCAGGAGGAGGCCGAGGCGTTGCGCCAGCTTGTGCGCCGTGCTGCCGCTTTATGCCTATCTAGGTAACGCGCAGACTCTGCGTCTGCCGGTGCCGATGATGAATATCTTAAACGGCGGCAAGCATGCCGATAACAGTGTGGACTTCCAGGAGTTTATGGTTATGCCGATTGGTGCCGCGACCTTTGCCAAGTTGTTATCATCTTAGTTTCCTGGCAGGCGTCGTAATCCGAAAGTCGGGCGATGGAGTTCGCCAAAGGTCAACAAAAGGAGGTAGTCGCAGATGGAACAAAATTTTGCTATTGCCGCGCAGTGGGTGCTGTTGGCCCTCATTGCCACGTTGGTGTCCATTCGGCTGGGCATTTCGGTGGCTCTGGTCGAAATTGCCGTGGGCGTGGTCGGTGGCAATGCTATGCAACTGGAGATTACGACCTGGGTCACTTTTCTGGCCGGGTTTGGAGCCGTGGTCTTGACGTTTCTCGCTGGAGCCGAGATCGATCCGGACAGCCTCATAGGCAACTTAAAAGAGAGCCTGGTCATTGGGTTTGCATCCTTTCTGCTGCCATTTGTGGGTGGCATGCTGTTTGCCGAGTATGTGTTCGGCTGGGACAGCAATGCGGCCAAGATTGCCGGCATTGCCCTGTCCACCACCTCGGTGGCGGTAGTATATGCCGTCATGGTGGAAAGCGGGCTGTCAGCCAGTCGCCTGGGGCAGGCCATTTTGGCCGCCTGCTTTGTTACCGACCTGGGAACGGTGCTGGCGCTGGGGCTCTTATTTACCGGTTTTTCGATGAAGGTTGTCTGGTTTACGGGGGTCATGATTGTGGCCGTATTCTCCGTTACGCCGCTGGCGGCCAAGGTATTCGAGTGGTACGGTGGGCGGGTTAGCGAGCCGGAAATCAAGTTTATTTTCCTGGTATTGTTGGGGTTAGCCTATTTGGCGGTAATCAGCGGCAGTGAGGCAGTGCTGCCCGCCTATATCATCGGCATGGCTATGGCCCGTTTTTTCAAGCAATATAAAGAAACACTAACCAAGATGCGAGCCATTGTGTTTGCAGTGTTTACTCCTTTTTATTTCATTAAAGCGGGAGCGCTGGTATCGGTAAGCGCATTATTTACTATGTCTGGTGCCATTCTGGTCTTCCTGCTGGTCAAAATGGCCGCCAAGTTTATCGGCGTGCTGCCGACCACCCGCTGGTTTCACTATATGCCGCGCACCGGCATTTATACTACGCTCTTAATGAGCACAGGTTTGACTTTTGGCACCATTTCTGCATTATACGGACTAACCAACAACTATATTGACGGCAATCAATACAGCGTGCTGGTTGCGGCAGTTATTTTGAGCGCCGTCCTGCCCACAATGATCGCCCAAAAATGGTTTTTCCCACTAGAGGCAATAAATGAGTTGCCAGCGGTCAGTAAAGAGAAGGAGGCTGATTAGCATGGATGTGAAGAAAATGGTCGTGGCTTATGATGGTTCAGCGGGTAGTCACAAGGCACTGGTCTGGGCGGTGGATCTAGCCGCTAGACTTGGCTCTAACGTGGTAGTGGTAAGTGTCGTCAAACCACCCGAGTTTAGTTCCAGCATTGACGAAGTGGATGAATGGTATGAAGATGGCGAGAAACAGTACCAGCCGCTCTTAGAGCAGGCGGCCGCCTATGGTGAGGATCAGGGAGTGTCCCTGCAGACGGAAATCTTAAAAGGGCATCCGGCCGAGAGCCTGATACGTTATGCCTCTGACCGCAAGGCTGACCTTATCGTCATGGGTACACGGGGGATGGGCGGCTTTAAGAGCCTCATTATCGGCAGTGTGGCACAAAAGGTAGTTACCTATGCGAAAGTTTCAGTGGTCGTGGTGAAATAACGCGAGCATAGCTGGTCCGAATTTGTACCTTTTTTAGGCTTTTCCGATAGTTATTGCTGGCAGTGACGGCGGCGGTTCGCTGGAGTGCTGTCTATCGACAAGTCGCATTAATGCAGGTGTAATCATCAGCACTACAATGATAACACTTGACGCGCATTCCATATGGAAGAATGCGCGTCAAAAGTTTGATTTGAGCTATTGGGGGCTGTAAAAAAATGATTTAAATCTAAATATCGAAATACAGTTTAAATTCCATCGGGTGAGGCCGTAGTCGGACAGCGTCAATTTCATTTGCATATTTGTATTCGATCCAGGTCTCCAATAGGTCCTGGGTGAAGACGCCGCTTTGAAGCAAGAAGTCGTGGTCGGCCTCGAGGGCTTTGAGCGCGTCTACCAGAGAACCAGGAACGCTCTTTACCTTGGTCTTTTCCTCGCCCGTCAGTTCGTAAATATTGACTTGAAGCGGGCCAAACCCTTCTTTAACCGGGTCGATCTTGTTCTTGATACCGTCGATACCGGCCATTAGCATAGCGGCTAGAGCAAGGTATGGATTCGCAGACGAATCAGGTGGGCGGAATTCGATCCGTTTGGTTTTTGGGTTAGTTGAGTACATCGGTATACGGATTGCAGCACTACGGTTACGGGCGCTGAAAGCGATATTAACCGGAGCCTCATAGCCGGGAACCAGACGCTTGTAGGAGTTGACGCTGGGAGCGGTAAAGGCCAGGAGCGCCGGAGCGTGTTTTAAAAGACCGCCGATATAGTAGAGAGCGGTCTGGCTCAAGAGGGCATAACCATTTTCATCGAAGAAGGTTGGTTGGCCACCTTTCCAAAGACTTTGGTGGACGTGCATGCCGGAGCCGTTGTCGCCAAAAAGCGGCTTGGGCATAAAGGTTGCGACTTTGTTGTTACGACGGGCGACGTTTTTGACCACATACTTAAATAGCATTACTTTATCAGCCATAGCGGTCAAGGTATCGAAACGCATACCTATTTCTCCCTGTCCTCCGGTAGCCACTTCATGGTGATGGGTTTCGACCGGAATGCCCAGCTCTTCCAGAACGAGCACTATTTCGCTGCGAATATCGTGAGTGGCGTCCATTGGCGGAACTGGCAGATAGCCTTCCTTGTTGCGAATCTTGTAGCCAAGATTGGGGCTTTCGTCGCGTCCGGTGTTCCATATAGCTTCTACCGAATCTACTTTGTAAAATGAGCCGTTTTGGGTCAAGTCATAGCGCACGTCGTCGAACAGGAAGAATTCGCATTCAGGCCCCCAGTAGCTGGTATCGGCAAAATCGAGCGTTTGCAGATAAGCTTCGGCTTTCTGGGCGACATAGCGAGGGTTACGACTATAGGAAGTTTTATCAGGACTAACGACATTGCAGATCAGACTGAGAGTAGGAACAGCCATGAATGGGTCGATGAAAACGGAATTGGGATCGGGAATGAGCAGCATGTCGCTTTCTTCGATACCTTGAAATCCTCGAAGGCTGGAACCGTCGAACCCGCTACCCTCCTCGAATACCTTTTCGTCAAATTCACCAATGGGAACGGTTTTGTGCTGCCAGATACCCGGCAGGTCGATAAATTTGTAGTCCACTAATTTGGCACCTTTGGTTTTGGCCAGAGCGACTACGTCTTTGGGGGACATACTCATTGTTTTCTCCTCCTCTTAGAAATTTGGGGTAAAATAAAAAACGCCAAAACATATAGGCTGAAAGCCTACATTGTCTGGCGTCAGTGCCGACTAAAATTTTTTATATTAAACTATCACTTCATTTTTGCGTGTAGATCAAGCAAATAAAAAAACTCCTACTAGTCCAAAGCTAGTAGGAGTCATTATCGGAATATCCGAGATTACGGTGAACTCCATCACCTTATTGCAATTAAATCAATCTTATTATAACAAATAGAAAAAATGCTGTCAATTACAACTTACAACTTAGAATAAGTCAGACAGCTTGCAGGTAAGGTCTTATCGTCAATTAGGGGGATACAGGCTGATCTTCCATATACGTTTGACGAAAGGGCAATATGGATGGTACAATGAATTCAAAGAATAGCATGAGGCGATGGGGTTCGCCGTAAACAACGTCTTGGACGCTAATGACTCCTGCAGGTATTATTTGCCTGCAGGTTTTTTTTTGCATTTTGGGGAGAAAAAGTTTGCATTCAGGAGGAGAATTTTTATGTCAAGAGATATTGTTGATACTTTTCCCTTGCCCTATCACAGTATACTATTTGAAAAGCCAGACGAAAACTTAATGATTGCACCGGAAGCGCCTGCTTTTTCCATCGATTTGAATCTTGATCAGATCATTGACGCCATAACGGCTCAAAAGCAGGAATATAATTTAAAATCTTTTTTCTATACTTCCCTGCATGCTGTAGATATGATTGAGTATCGCTATGAAATCATGCGGGAACTGGAAAAGAAAATTCTATTTGAGTATATAAAATCATTTGCCCAAAAAATGCAGGCAATGCGTGGCCAATTGGCCCAAGCAGAAAAGCTTTACTACCAATATCAGAAGGAGAGCTGGTTCTTGGACGCGGTAGAAATTTATTGTGAAACCATTAATAGCCTAGTAGATGGGTTAGCCCTTGTAGAATTAGAGGCCCGCGGTTTTCTTGCTTTCCGTGAATATCTATCGAATTATGCCCGGTCGGAAAGTTTTATTTCGCTTATCACAGAAACGAAAAAGCTCCAAGCCGATTTATCTTCGATAAAATATTGCCTGCTCCTAAAAGATAACAGCATCAAGGTTCGTAAGTATGAATTTGAAGGCGATTATAGTCTTGAGGTATTAGAAACATTCGAGAAATTCAAGCAAGGAGCAGTGAAAGACTATATCGTCAACTTTTATGAATCACCGAGTATGAACCACATCGAAGCAAAAATACTGGATTTCGTAGCCCAATTGCATTCCGACATCTTTTTCAGGCTAGATAATTATTATGAGAAAAATAAAGACTACCTTGATAAAAAGATTAGCGCTTTTGACCGGGAAATTCAATTTTACATTGCTTATCTGGAGTATATTGCAAAATTTAAACAGGTGGGTTTGAAATTTTGTTATCCCAAAATCTCTGATACCTGTAAGGAAGTTTATAATTATGGCGGCTTTGATTTAGCCTTGGCCAATAAACTTATAACCGAAAACTCAACCATTGTCTGCAATGATTTTTACCTGAAAGGCAAAGAACGCATATTTGTAGTGTCCGGTCCGAACCAAGGCGGCAAAACGACCTTTGCCCGCGTTTTCGGACAACTGCATTATCTGGCCAGCATAGGCTGCCCCGTCCCTGGCAATGAATCGGGACTCTTTCTGTTCGACAGGCTTTTTACCCATTTTGAAAGGGAGGAAGACATCGCAAATTTGCACGGTAAACTGCAGGATGATCTGGTCAGAATCTATGAGATTCTGAGCCAGGCTACAACAAACAGTATTATTATTATGAATGAAATTTTCACGTCCACTACCTTACAAGACGCTGTCTTCCTTAGCAAAAAGGTGATTGGAAGAATCATAGAACTAGATATGTTGTGCGTTTGCGTGACGTTTATTGACGAATTGGCTTCATTAAGCGAGCAAACCGTAAGCGTTGTCAGTACGGTGGCTTCGGAAAATCCAGCCATGCGGACGTATAAAGTCGTGAGAAAGACTGCCGATGGGCTGGCCCATGCGATGTCTATTGCCGAAAAGTACCGGCTTACCTACGATGCTATAAAGGAGCGGATAAAGTCATGAAAACTTTTCTCATATACAGGGACCGTGATTTTGATCTGCAGCGGAAACTGCCGGTAAATGAAAAGGCTCTGACGCAAGACCTGGAATTGAATACGTTGTTTAACGCCATGGCGCTCGGTGATAAGTTCCTGTTTGAAGTGGCCAGGAAAGTTGTTTTGTCTAGTATGAGTGACCTGGACGCAATACTTTATCGCCAAAGTATTCTTAAAGATTGCCTGAAAAACTCTTTAATTGTTAAAGATATGTACAACATCGCAGTAGAATCCATTGAAATCGAGAAAAAGCATTATCTTAGTTTTTTTTCATTTAAATATCCATCATCAATATTGCATAGATCGATAGGACTGTTGCAACTGTTCGTCGGCATACTTAAGAAACTAAGGGGTATTGCCGATAGTCATGCCGATAAATTTGAGTCTGAGGGGTTTATTAGGTTTTTTGCAATGCTTCAAAAGGAACTTACTGACGAATATTTCCTTCACATCCAAGAGCATTTGAAGGAATTAAAATTTCGTGAGGGAGTTCTGATCAGCGGCGAATTA